>NZ_WBUS01000005.1 GCF_008933605.1 Albidovulum sp. | reverse complement strand
AGCGCGGTGCCCGTGCCGCGGCCTTCCTGGATCGCGCCGTCGCCGCGGGGGCCGAGCGTGCGTTCCTGGAGGTGTCGGCCGACAACGCCGCCGCGCGCGTGCTCTATGCGCGGGCCGGCTTTGCCGAGGCCGGCCGGCGACGCGGTTATTACCGCCGGCCAGACGGCGGCGCCACGGATGCGCTTCTCCTTGCCTGCCCGCTCGGGCCTGCCGCGCCGGCCGAACCGCGTCAGACTGCTTGACCAATCGGTCAAGTTAACCGCTCGTCATGCGGAATCGCTATTGACCGGCAAGAGCCCTTTCGCCCTAATCATCGGCAATCCGCGCCGTTGAGAGGCCGACCCGCGGGACGGCGCTGAGCGCGGATCGACAGGGATTATCAACCGGGAGTTCCTCCATGACCCTTCAGAGAAAATTCCTCGGCGCGGCCGCGGTGCTGGCGCTGACCTCGGGCGCGGCGCTGGCCGACCCGGCGATCATCTACGACCTCGGCGGCAAGTTCGACAAGTCCTTCAACGAGGCCGCGTACAACGGCGCCGAGAAGTGGAAGGCGGAAACCGGCGGCACCTACAAGGAGCTTGAGATGCAGTCCGAGGCCCAGCGCGAACAGGCGCTGCGGCGGCTGGCCGAGGCCGGCGCGAACCCCGTCGTGATGACCGGCTTCGCCTTCGGCGACGTGCTGAACAAGGTGGCACCCGACTTCCCCGACACCAAGTTCGCGATCATCGACATGGTGGTGGAGCAGCCGAACGTGAAATCGGTGGTCTTCAACGAACACGAAGGCTCCTACCTCGTCGGCATGATGGCTGCGCTGGCCTCGAAGACAGGCACCGTCGGCTTCATCGGCGGCATGGACATCCCGCTGATCCGCAAGTTCGGCTGCGGCTATGCCGAGGGCGTCAAGGCGGTGAACCCCGACGCGACGGTCGTGATGAACATGACCGGCACCACGCCCGCGGCCTGGAACGACCCGGTGAAGGGTGCCGAGCTTGCCAAGGCACAGAAGTCGCAGGGCGCGGACGTGATCTATGCCGCCGCGGGCGGCACCGGCATCGGTGTTCTGCAGGCGGCGGCAGACGAGGGGATCCTCTCGATCGGCGTCGACAGCAACCAGAACTACCTGCACCCCGGAAAGGTGCTGACCTCCATGGTCAAGCGCGTGGACAACGCGGTCTATGACGCCTTCAAGGAAGGCGCCGACATGACCACGGGGATCAACGTGATGGGCCTCGCCAACGAGGGCGTCGGCTATGCGATGGATGACAACAACGCGAGCCTCGTCACCGACGACATGAAGGCGAAGGTCGAGGAGGCCGCCGCCAAGATCAAGTCGGGCGAGATCAGCGTGCACGACTACATGTCCGACAACACCTGCCCCGCCGCGACCTTCTGATGGCCGCTGGCGGCGACAGCGCGACGGCAAGGACGGGGCGGCCGGAAACGGCTGCCCCATTTGCCATCGAACTGAAGGGAATCTCGAAGGCCTTCGGCCCCGTGCAGGCCAACAAGGACATTTCGATCCAGGTGGCGAAGGGCTCGATCCACGGCATCATCGGCGAGAATGGTGCTGGCAAGTCGACACTGATGTCGATCCTCTACGGCTTCTACAAGGCCGACGCCGGGGAGATCCTCATCGACGGCCGCGCGACACAGATCCCCGACAGCCAGGCCGCGATCCGTGCCGGCATCGGCATGGTCTTCCAGCATTTCAAGCTGGTGCAGAATTTCACCGTGCTGGAGAACGTCATCCTCGGCGCCGAGGATGGGCCGCTCCTGCGCCCCTCGCTGGCCAAGGCGCGCAAGGTGCTGGGCGAGCTTGCGCGCGAATACGAACTCGACGTCGATCCCGACGCGGTGGTGGAGGAACTCTCGGTCGGACACCAGCAGCGGGTGGAGATCCTGAAGGCGCTCTACCGCAGCGCCGAGATCCTGATCCTCGACGAGCCCACCGGCGTACTGACGCCCGACGAGGCGGATCACCTCTTCCGAATCCTCCGGGGCCTGAAGGAACAGGGAAAGACCGTCATCCTCATCACCCACAAGCTGCGCGAGATCATGGAGATCACCGACACCGTATCGGTGATGCGTCGGGGCGAGATGACGGCGACGGTGAAGACGGCGACGACAAGCCCGGAGGAACTTGCCGAGCTGATGGTCGGCCGAAAGGTCCTGCTCGACGTGGCCAAGGGGCCGGCGACGCCCGGCCGGGTGGTGCTCGAGGTCGAGAACCTCCGCGTCGTCGATGCCGACAAGGTGGAGCGGCTGCGCGGCATATCGTTCCAGATCCGCGCGGGCGAGATCTTCGGCATCGCCGGTGTCGCCGGCAACGGCCAGTCCGAACTGCTCGAAGTGCTGGGCGGGTTCCGCCGCGCAACCGGCACCGTAAGGCTGAACGGCGTCGAGCTGGACCTGACCGGGACGAAATCCGATGGCCAGACCCGGCGCGCGAAGGGCATTTCCCATGTGCCGGAGGATCGCCAGCGGCTTGGCATGATCATGGATTTCGCCGCCTGGGAGAACATGGCCTTCGGCTACCACAACGACCCGGCCTACCAGAAGAGCCGGCTCCTGATGGACAACGACGCCATCCTCGAGGACACCCAGGGCAAGATGGAGCGCTTCGACGTGCGCCCGCCGATCCCGACGCTCGCCGCCAAGAGCTTTTCCGGCGGCAACCAGCAGAAGCTGATCCTCGCGCGGGAAATCGAGCGGAACCCCGAGCTTCTCCTCGTCGGCCAGCCCACGCGCGGCGTGGACATCGGCGCGATCGAGTTCATCCACAAGCGCATCGTGGAGCTCCGGGACGCCGGCAAGGCGATCCTGCTCGTCTCCGTGGAGCTTGACGAGATCCTCGGCCTCGCCGACCGCATCGCGGTGATGTTTGACGGCCGCATCATGGGCGAGCGCGACCCCGAGAAGACCAACGAGCGCGAGCTCGGCCTTCTCATGGCCGGCGTCGAGGGAGGTCAGGCGGCATGACGAAGCTTCCCCGCTGGGCCGACCTCGTCCTCGTGCCGGCCATCAGCCTTCTCCTCGCGGGCATCATCTCCGCCCTCGTCATCCTCGCCATCGGGCAAAGCCCGTCCGAGGCGCTCAGGACGATGGTCCAGGGCGCGGTCGGATCGGCCTATGGTTGGGGTTACACGCTCTACTATGCCACGAGCTTCATCTTCACCGGGCTCGCGGTGACGGTGGCGTTCCACGCCAGCCTCTTCAACATCGGCGGCGAGGGCCAGGCGCAGCTTGGCGGCCTTGGCGTGGCGCTCGCCTGCCTCGCCCTGCCCTGGCCGCACTGGACGCTCGCGCTTCCTGCGGCGATGGCGGGCGGCGCGCTCTTCGGTGCGGCCTGGGCGGCGGTGCCGGCCTACCTCCAGGCGAAACGCGGGAGCCACATCGTCATCACGACGATCATGTTCAATTACATCGCCGCGGCCCTCCTCATCTATTTCCTCGTGGAGGTCCTGCGCCCGCCGACCAGCATGGACCCGGCGAGCGCGCGCTTTCCCGAAGGGACGCGGCTGCCGACGCTGCATGAAATCCCGGGGCTGAACCTCGTCTTTTCCAAGCAGGTGCCGGCGAACGTGACGCTCTTCGTGGCGCTCCTCGCCTGCTGGCTCGTCTGGGTCCTGCTCTGGCGCACGCGGCTCGGCTATGAAATCCGCGCCTTCGGAAAATCGGAACCGGCCGCGCGCTATGCGGGGATCAACCCCTTCCGGGTGACGATGATCGCCATGCTGATCTCCGGCGCGCTCGCGGGCCTCATGTCGATCAACAACGTCATGGGAGAGGCCGGACGGCTCTTGCAGAACTCGGCCGAGGGGGCCGGCTTCATCGGCATCGCGGTCGCCCTCATGGGGCGCAACCATCCGGTCGGCGTCTTTCTCGCCGCCATCCTCTTCGGCTTCCTCTACCAGGGCGGGGCGGAGCTCGGCCTCTGGACGGCGATCCCGATCGAGCTCCGGACCGTCGTGCAGGGGCTCGTCATCCTCTTCACCGGGGCGCTTGACTACATGGTGCGGATGTTCCTCGGCCTCTTCTTCCGGCCGCGACCGCTCGGGGGGGCCGCGTGATGGACTATGCGACGCTTCTGCAGATTCTCGACTCCACGCTGCGGCTTGCGACGCCCCTGCTGCTGGCCTGCCTCGCCGGGCTCTACTCCGAACGGTCCGGCGTCTTCGACATCGGGCTCGAGGGCAAGATGCTCGCCGCGGCAATGTGCACCGGGGCCGTGGCCGCGCTGACCGGCAACGTCTGGCTCGGGCTGCTCGCGGGCATCGCCGGTTCCCTCGTCTTCGCGGCGATCCACGGGCTCGCCTCGATCACCTTCCGCGGCAACCAGCTCATCTCGGGCGTGGCGCTGAACTTCGTCGCCTCCGGGATCACGGTTCTGGCGGCGCAGTCGCTCTTCCGGCAGGGCGGGCGGACGCCGCCGCTGACCGGCAACGGCCGGTTCAATCCGATCGAGCTTCCCTTCGCCGACGCCATCGGGCAGGTCCCCCTTGTCGGCCCCTTCTACCGCGAGGTCCTGTCCGGTCACGGCGCGCTCGTCTACGTCGCCCTTCTCGCCGTGCCCGTCACATGGTGGGCGCTCTACCGCACCCGCTTCGGGCTCCGCCTGCGGGCGGTGGGTGAAAACCCTGCCTCGGTCGATACCGCCGGCATCTCGGTCGTGCGGCTGCGCTATACCGCCGTGATGATCACCGGCGTCCTTTGCGGCATCGCCGGCGCCTACATGGCCGCCGGGCTCCAGGCCGGCTTCGGCAAGGAGATGACCGCGGGGCGCGGCTACATCGCGCTCGCCGCACTCATCTTCGCCAAGTGGCGGCCTTGGTACGCGCTGATGGCGACGCTCCTCTTCGGCTTCTTCCAGGCGCTCGCGCTCAGGCCGGACGTCATCAAGAAGACTGTGGGATTCGACGTGCCGGTGCCTATGCTCGACGCGCTGCCCTACATCCTGACGGTGATCGTGCTCGCCGGCTTCGTCGGCCGCGCGATCCCGCCGCGCGCGGGAGGCGAGGCCTATGTCAAGGAGCGCTGACCTCGCGCGGCTCATCCGCCAGCGCGCCGGACCGGAAGCGGTCAGCCACGGGCTTATCCTCGGCTCGGGCCTCGGCCACATCGCGGACGAGGTGGACGGGGTGGCAATCGACTATGTCGATCTGCCGGGCTTTCCCCATGCCGGTGTTTCCGGCCACAATCCGAGGCTGGCGGTCGGCATGCTGGAGGGCGTGCGCGTCGCCGTCTTCGGCGGACGGGCGCACTATTACGAGAGCGGCCGCGCCGACGCGATGCGGCTGCCCCTCGAAGTGCTGAGATCCCTCGGCGCCGAGCGGCTGATCGTGACGAACGCGGCCGGCTCGCTCCGCCCCGCGACGCCGCCGGGATCGCTGATGCTGCTCTCCGACCACATCAACTTCTCCGGGCTCAATCCCCTGATCGGCGAAGCCTCCGACGCACGCTTCGTTCCGATGACGGACGCCCATGACCCCGCGATGCGGGCGGCTCTTCGCGCGGCGGCCTCCGCCGAGGGGCTTGACCTCGTCGAGGGTGTCTATGCCTGGTATTCCGGCCCCTCGTTCGAGACGCCGGCCGAGATCCGCGCGATCCGGACCCTCGGGGCTGACGCGGTCGGCATGTCCACGGTGCCGGAGGTGATCCTCGCCCGCTTCCTCGGGCTGAGGCTCGCCGCCGTCTCGGTCATCACCAACATGGCCGCCGGCATGAGCGACGAGAAGATCAGCCACGAGCATACCAAGGCCATGGCGCCGCTCGGCGCGGCCAAGCTCGAACGGGTGCTCCGACGATACTTGCGCGACCTGGTCTGAGCGGGGCCGGCGAACTGGCCCCACGGCTGTGGCGGCAAGCGTTTGACAGCGTCCCGTGAGGGGGGCAAGACTGGTCTCAGGCGCGCGCTTTCATCGGACACGGCGACGAGATGCAGATCTACCTGCCCATCGCGGAGGTTTCGGTCAACGCCTTCATGCTGTTCGGAATCGGCGGGCTGGTGGGCGTGCTCTCGGGGCTCTTCGGCGTGGGCGGCGGCTTTCTCATCACGCCGCTCCTGTTCTTCATCGGCATCCCGCCCACGGTCGCGGTCGCGACCGGCGCGAACCAGGTCGTCGCCTCCTCCGTCTCGGGCGTGTTGGCGCATCTGAAGCGGCGCACGGTGGACATGCGGATGGGGGTCGTGCTTCTCGTCGGCGGCCTCATCGGCTCGGCACTCGGGATATGGGCCTTCAATCTCTTGTCCCGTCTGGGCCAGATCGACCTGGCCGTGCAGCTTTCCTATGTCGTGTTCCTCGGCCTGATCGGGCTGCTGATGTTCCAGGAAAGTCTTCGCGCCATCGCACGGGCGCGGAAAGCGGGGCCGCATCCCTCGGTGAAGCGGCACCAGCACCTCTGGGTCCACCGGCTTCCCTTCAAGATGAAGTTTCGCGCCTCGGGCCTGTACATTTCGGTCATCCCCCCCGTGCTCGTCGGCATCGCCGTCGGAGTCCTGGCCGCGATCATGGGCGTCGGCGGCGGCTTCATCATGGTGCCGGCCATGATCTACCTTCTTGGCATGCCGACCAAGGTCGTCATCGGCACCTCGCTCTTCCAGATCATCTTCGTCACCGGCTTCACCACCTTCATGCACGCCTGGACCAACCGCTCGGTGGATCTGATGCTCGCGCTTCTCCTGATCCTCGGAGGCGTTGTCGGGGCACAGGTCGGCACGCGGTTCGGCGCGCGGCTGAAAGCGGAGCAACTGCGCATCCTGCTGGCGCTTCTGGTACTCGGCGTCGCCCTGAAGCTCGGCGTCGACCTCCTGATCGAGCCGCGCGAACTCTATTCCATTTCAGCAGCGGGGCGGCCATGAGGGTGGCCGCACTTCTCCTCGCGCTTCTGGCCGTCCCGGCCCCGGTCGCGGCCGGTGAGGAGGTCGTCGCCGGCCTCAGCCGGAGCGCGATCTCGATCACGGCGAATTTCGACGGATCGGACCTCATCGTCTATGGTGCGGTGAAGCGCGATGCACCGGCACCGAGCGACTCCAGGCTGGAGGTGATCGTCACCGTCGAAGGGCCCTCGACGCCGATCACGGTGCGGCGCAAATCCCGCGCCTTCGGCATCTGGGTCAACACCGCCTCGGTCGAGGTGGATCGTGCGCCAAGCTTCTATGCCGTGGCAACGACCGGCCCGCTCGACCAGATCCTGTCACAAACCGAGGACCTCAGGCGAAAGATATCCGTTCCGCAGATGATCCGCTCCGTCGGGGCGCCGCAGGACATCGCCGACAGCCCGGCCTTCACCGAGGCGCTCATCCGGGTGCGCGAGGCGAACGGGCTCTATTCCCTGCACGAGGGCACGGTCAATCTGGCGGAGGACACGCTTTTCCGCACCGACGTGGACCTGCCCGCGAACCTCGTCGAGGGCGACTACCGGACGCGGTTCATCCTGCTCCGCGATCGGCATGTCGTCGCAATGACGGAGACCGCCATCTACGTCCGAAAGGTCGGGCTCGAGCGTTGGCTCTACGACCTCGCGCAGCGCCAGCCCGCCGCCTACGGCGTCCTCGCGCTCGCCATCGCGGCGCTGGCGGGCTGGGCGGCCTCGACCGCGTTCCGCCTGCTGCGGAACGGCTGACGTCTCATCCCCGTCCGACGAAAGGCATATTGGTCGCCATGATCGTCATCGACAGGACGTTGGTCGACAGCGGCAGGCTCGCCATGTGCAGGACCGCCGCCGCAACTTCCGCGGCGTCCATCATCGGCTCTGCCCGGACGGACCCGTCGGCCTGCGGCACGCCCGATTCCATCCTCGCGGCAAGCTCCGTCCGGGCGTTGCCGATGTCGATCTGCCCGGCGGCGATCCCGAAGGGGCGCCCGTCCAGGGCGAGCGTCTTCGTCAGCCCGGTGATCGCGTGTTTCGTCGAGGTATAGGCAATGGAGCCCGGCCGTGGTGCATGGGCCGAGATCGAGCCGTTGTTGATGATCCGTCCGCCCTGTGGGCTTTGCGCCCGCATCCGGGCGAAGGCCGCGCGGGCCGCGAGGAACATGCCGTTGAGGTTCACGGCGACGGTATCGAACCAGTCGGCCAGCGGAATCTCGTCGATGAGACCCGCCGGGCGTGAAATGCCCGCGTTGTTGAACAGAGTGTCGATCCGGCCAAAGCGGCGCATGACGGCGTCGAAGGCGGCCTCAACCCCGGCGGGGTCGGTCACGTCGCAGGCGATGGGCAGGGCTTCGGGCCGACCCGCCGCCGCCTCGGCCATCGGTTCGCGCCGGCGGGCAAGCAGGGCGACATTCCAGCCCTCGGCGAGGAATCGTTCCGCAACGGCAAGACCGATCCCGGCGCTCGCACCGGTGACGACGAGGGTCCGGGCCATCTCAGAAGGCCCGGAAGGTCATCGTCGTCAAGGTCCGGGCGATGCCGGGAATGTCGAAGAGCTTGTCGTTGAGCCAGTGGCCCACGTCGACATCATCCGGGATGTAGACCTTGGCGATGAGGTCGTATTCGCCGGAGGTCGAGTAGAGTTCGGACACGACCTCGCGGTCATATATCTCGTTCGCGACCTCGTAGGTCTTGCCTGGCTGGCAACGGAACTGGACGAAAACGCAGCGCATGGGGGCCTCCTTTCGGCCAAGACTAGCGGGGCCGCCGCACGACGGAAAGCGGCGGATGCCCCGGAGGAGAGGGTTTTGGGCGACGGCGAAGGTGCCATCAGTCCTCCTCGCCGGCCGATAGCGCGAGGGGCCCGGCGGATCTCGGCAGGTCGTCGGTGGTCAGCGGACGGGCCGGCCGCGCGAGGCGGTTGCGCACGACCCAGTGGAGCCGCGTCTCGGCCCGGGTGATGGCTACATAGGCGAGGCGCTTCCAGAGCGGGATGCCCGCCTCCATCCGCCCCGTCCGGGCGGCCACGAAAAGGTCGGGCGCGAAGACCTGCACCTCGTCCCACTGGGACCCCTGCGCCTTGTGGATCGTCACCGCCGCGCCATGCAGGAAAGCCGCGCCCATGGTCGCGGCGGCGGGGATGAACGGCTCTTCCTCGTCCGGGAACTCAATCTTGATGATCGAGGCGGCGGAAACCTGCGGGTCCTCGGCACCGATGACATGCAGCCGCGCGAAGCCCGGCTTCTTGCCCGGGCCTAGGTAGATCACCTGCGCCCCCTTGATGAGGCCCCGCGCCTCGAGGTCGATGCGCTTCTTGCGATGCTTCAGCGGCAGCTCGATCCCGTCGCAGATCAAGGGCTCGCCGGGCAGGAGTTCGTCGGGCGGCGCGCCGTAGGCCGCGCGGAAGGCCTGGATCAGGCGGATGCGCGTCTGGTTGCGCCAGACCAGCGCGGGGGAGCGAGCCATCAGCCCGGCATCCACCCGTTCCGCCCAGCGCACCCGGTCGTCGCGCCGCGCGGCCGCAGCCACCATCGCCTCGAAGGCCTCGAAGCTCAGGTCGGGATCGGCCAGCGCATGGGCAAGGTCGAGGATCGGGTTGTCTTCCTCCTGCCGGTGGATTCGGTGGAGCGTGAGCTTGCGCGCCTCGGGCAGGCGGTCGAAGACCATCTCGCCCGACTGGCCCACGGGCGCAAGCTGGGCCGGATCGCCGAAGAGGATCAGCATGGGGAAGATCTCCTTCAGATCCTCGAGCTGGCGTTCATCGAGCATCGAGGCCTCGTCGACGAAGCCGATGTCGAGCGGATCCTCGCGCCGCTTCCAGCCGAGGATGAAGTCCGAACCGCGGAGCCCGGCAGCGGCGAGCGCGCCGGGGATCGACTTCACCTGATCGTAGAAGGCCTTCGCCCGGTCGAGCGCGAGGTCCGTCAGCCCCTCGACCACGGGCCGGTCGCCCTGCCCGGCGAGCCATTCGGCGATCTTCTCGTATTCGGGATCGTAGACCGGCGTGTAGAGGATGCGGTGGATCGTCGTGGCGGGAACGCCCCGGTTCCGCAGCACGCTCGCCGCCTTGTTGGTCGGAGCGAGGATCGCGAGCGTGCGGCGGTCCTTGCGGCGGCGGCCCTCGTAGTCGCCGGAGATCGTGTCCACCCCGGCTTCCGCCAGCGCCTTCGCCAGCGCGGCAAGGAGCATGGTCTTGCCCGAGCCGGCCTTGCCGACGACCGCCATCACCTGCGCGCGCGCCGGCGCGTCGGGGCGCAGCGTGCCTTCCAGGAGGTCGATCCCGGCACCTGCGAAGGCGTCGGCGACACGGTCCCAGGCTTCGGCCTGATCATGGGAAAATCTGAGCGCGGGGGCGGACATGGGCGCGACCCTACAGGGGGGATGCGTCCCTTTCCAGCGGCATGGGTCCGTGGCGGTATGTCCCGCCCCGATGCGGCTGCAAGACCGGTCCGCGCCAGGGGGCCTCAGCCGCCGCCTGTCTGGGCACCGCCCGCAGTCCCACCCGGGTCCGCCACGCGCAGGGCACCCGGATCATCGCGCAGTCGCACGATCTCGGTTTCGGCGACGCGAAGGGTTTCCTCGAGCTGCGTCGCCAACGTCTTCAGCCCGTTGGTCTGGGAAAACGCCCGCAGATCGGTCAGCACATCCAGTATCCAGTCGTATCGCATGCTTGCCCTCGCCCGGCAGAAGGAATGCGCCCCGCACCTCGACCCCGTGGGGCAATTCTTCAGAGCACCGTCGCGCAATTGCAAGCCCCGCCTGTGACGGGATGCCCCCGCGCGGAGCGTCAGGAGGCAATGCGCGCAAGCTGAGGCCCGCGCCCCTTGCGGGAACGCGGACCCGTCTGGCAGGGCAGCGTTTCAGCGCGGCCGGCCGGCCTCCAGCGCGTCCTCGAAGGTCCGGAGCCCGGTGCGCGGCGCCTGCACCAGCACCGCCATGTTGCCGGGCTTGTGCTCGTTCCGGCGCATCTTCATGTGGGCCGCCGGAATCTCGGCCCAGGGGAAGACCTCGGACATGCAGGGGTCGAGCCGGCGTTCCAGCATCAGCTTGTTGGCCGCCGCCGCCTGCTTGAGGTTGGCGAAGTGACTGCCCTGCACGCGCTTCTGGTGCATCCACAGGTAGCGCACGTCGAAGGTCAGGTTGTAGCCCGTGGTGCCGGCGCAGATCACCACCATGCCGCCCCGCTTGACCACGAACACCGAGACCGGGAAGGTCGCCTCGCCGGGGTGTTCGAACACCATGTCGACGTTGTTGCCCTTGCCGGTGATCTCCCAGATCGCCGCGCCGAACTTGCGCGCCTCCTTGAACCAGGCCGCGTATTCGGGCGTGTTGACCTTGGGCATCTGGCCCCAGCAGTTGAAGTTCTTGCGGTTGATCACGCCTTTGGCGCCGAGGCCCATGACGAAATCGCGCTTGTCCTCTTCCGAGATGACGCCGATGGCGTTGGCACCGGCCGTGTTGATGAGCTGGATCGCATAGGAGCCGAGGCCGCCCGAGGCCCCCCAGACGAGCACGTTGTCGCCGGGCTTCAGGATATGCGGCCGGTGGCCGAAGAGCATCCGGTAGGCGGTGGCCAGCGTCAGCGTGTAGCAGGCAGCCTCTTCCCAGGTCAGGTGCTTTGGCCGCGGCATCAGCTGCTGCGCCTGCACGCGGGTGAACTGCGCGAACGAGCCGTCGGGCGTCTCGTAGCCCCAGATCCGCTGGCTGGGCGAGAACATCGGGTCGCCGCCGTTGCATTCCTCGTCGTCGCCGTCGTCCTGGTTGCAGTGGATCACCACCTCGTCGCCGACCTTCCAGCGTTTCACCTTGTCGCCGACCTTCCAGACGATGCCCGAGGCATCGGAGCCGGCGATGTGATAGGGCGCCTTGTGGCCATCGAAGGGGCTGATCGGCACGCCGAGCGCGGCCCAGACGCCGTTGTAGTTGACGCCGGCCGCCATCACGAGCACCAGCACCTCCTGGCTGTCGATCTGCCAGGTGTCGACGACCTCGACCTGCATCGCCGTGTCGGGCTCGCCGTGGCGTTCGCGGCGGATCGACCATGCGTACATCTTCTTCGGCACGTAGCCGAGGGGCGGCATCTCGCCGATTTCGTAGAGGTCCTTCTCCGGCGCGTCGTAGGGCGCAATCTCGGTCTTCACGTCAAGGGCCATCGGCGTCTCCTGCAGTCCTTGCCGCAACGCAGAATCGTTGCGGGCTCCCCCGGAGGAATATGTGCCGCCGCGCAACATTGCAATAGCGCATCAGGTCGGTTTTGTAATTTTATGTCTCGGCCGGCTTTCCCCGACACAAACCGGGGCGTGTCGCGGCCCAGGTCTATGCCGCAGCCGCAGCAAGATGCTGCGCGACGGGCGCGGCGTAGAATTCGACGAGGGCGGCATCGCGGGCCGGAACCGTGAGCCGCGCGCCGTCGCGGCGGACGACCTTGCGAAGCGTCAGAATCGCCAGCGCCGCCTCCACGGCGCGGGCCGGGTCGCCCCCAGGCAGTTCCAGCCGCACCCCGCGCCCCGCCAGAGCCGCGGCAAGGCGGGCGGCCTCGGCCGTGAGCGCGCCGATGTCCGTCTCCCGGCGCGCCCCAAGCGCCGCGCAGGTGAGCGGAACCGGCAGGACCGGAACATTCGCCGCGATCCGCCGCATCAGTTCCTCGGCGAGCGCCGCGGTGACGTCATCCTGCGGCTGGCGGAGGAAGTCCGACAACGACAGGGGCTCGCCCAGGTTGACCGAGGCGGTGCCGAACTTCTGGAAACGGCCGGTCAGAACCCTGCGCAACTGGCGCCCGAGGAAGAGGAGAATAGCGCCCGGAGAGGCGCGGAACCTCCGCTCTCCCGAGGCGGCGGCGGCGGTCAGCACGCGGTCCTCGATCACCCGGTCGTAGGCAAGCGACACCGGCACGAAGACGACATCGCGCCCGCCAGGCCGGTGACCCGCGACGATGTAGGAAAGGATGCCGAGCTTGGGGCGGCCCACCCGGCCGTCGAGCGACAAGCCACCCTCGGGGAAGACCGCCTGCGCGACGCCCTCCTCCGTCGCCATCTGGACATAGCGGGCAAGGACGCGCCGGTAGAGCGGGCTGGCCGACTTGCGGCGGATGAAATAGGCGCCCGAGGCGCGGATGAGCCACGAAAGCGGCCAGACCCGCGCCCATTCGCCGACCGCGTAGGAGAGCGCCGAGCGGTCGGCGGCAAGCCAGGTGACGAGCACGTAATCCATGTTGGAGCGGTGGTTCATCACGAAGACAACGGTTGCCTCCTTGCCGATGTCCCCGATCGCGTGGAAGGGCGCGACCTCGACCCGGTAGACAAGCCGCGCAAGCCACTTGGCCGCTCGGGCGGCGACGCCGAAATACACCGTGGCGGAAAAGCCCGGCACGATCTCGCGCGCATAGCGCCGGACACGCTCAAGCTGAACCGTCTCGGGCACGCCTGTCGCCGCCGCCTCGGCCGCGATGGCCTCCGCCACCTTGGGGTCGTGGGCAAGTCGCACGATCATGTCGGGCCTTGCCATCAGCTTGAACGGCCGGATCGGCTGCGCGAGTCGGCGGTTGAGCCGCTCCACCGCCCGCTCCATCCGTCGCCTGAGGAACCAGCGCACGGAGGGAAACAGGAAGTGGGACGCGAAGGTGACCCCGGCAAAGGCGAGGATCAGCACGAAGAGCCAGAGGGGCAGCGTCACGGGTCGGAACATGCGCGGACGGTGGCAAAAAATCGCCGCGCGGTAAATCGCCGGCGGGTCGGCCGCGGCCGGAAATCTCACGCATGCGTGAGCAGCCGGCCCGGTGCGCCATGCTACCCTGATCGTCTGAACGCGACACAATAAGCGCCAACAGGAGGATTTCATGATGATCTTGAGAACGATGACCGCGGCAGCATTCACCCTTGCCGCCTCGACCGCGCTCGCACAGGACGCAACGATGAGCTTCTTCGTGACGAGCGAGAGCCCCGGCCAGGGGGGCAACTTCGGCGGCATAGCCGGGGCCGACGCACATTGCGCGGCGCTGGCAGAGGCGGCGGGCGTCACCGGCAAGACCTGGCGCGCCTATCTCTCGACCAGCACGGAGAACGCGCGCGACCGCATCGGCGCCGGCCCCTGGGTCAACGCGGCGGGCGTCACCATCGCCGAAAGCGTCGACCAGTTGCACAGCGCCGAGAACAATCTGACCAAGGAAACCGCGCTGAGCGAAAAGGGCGAGGTGGTCAACGGCCGCGGCGACGAGCCCAATCGCCACGACATCCTGACCGGCTCGATGCCCGACGGTACCGTGGCCGCGGGCATGACCTGCGAGGACTGGACCAGCGACGCCGCGGAAGCGGCCGGCATGGTCGGCCATCACGACCGCATGGGGCTGGACGATTCGGATGCGGCGAAGTCGTGGAACTCGTCGCATTCCTCCCGCGGCGGCTGTGGGCTCGAGGCGCTGCGCGGCACGGGCGGCGACGGGCTGCTTTACTGCTTCGCCGCGAACTGACCACCGGGTCGGGCCGCATTTCTGCACTGCGGCCCGATCTTTTTGCAGCGCAGCATCTGGACGCGCAACTTTGTTCCGATTAGGTTGCCCGAAAAGGAACTATATTGCTGCGAGGCGACAGCCATGACCCTCCCCCCTGAACGCGAGAAGCCGTGGCTCTTCCGCACATACGCCGGCCATTCGACGGCGGAAAAGTCGAATGCACTCTACCGGATGAACCTCGCCAAGGGACAGACCGGGCTTTCGGTCGCCTTCGACCTGCCGACGCAGACCGGCTACGACAGCGACCATGAACTCGCCAAGGGCGAGGTCGGCAAGGTCGGCGTGCCGGTCTGCCATCTCGGCGACATGCGGGCGCTGTTCCGGGACATTCCGCTCGAGCAGATGAACACGTCGATGACGATCAACGCCACGGCACCCTGGCTCCTCGCGCTCTACATCGCCGTCGCGGAGGAACAGGGCGCGGATGTGTCCCGGCTTCAGGGCACGGTGCAGAACGATCTGGTTAAGGAGTACCTCTCGCGCGGCACCTACATCTGCCCGCCCAGGCCCTCGCTCGCCATGATCACCGATGTCGCGGCCTACACGCGAGAACACCTGCCGAAGTGGAACCCGATGAACGTCTGTTCCTACCACCTGCAAGAGGCGGGAGCCACGCCGGAACAGGAACTCGCCTTCGCGCTCGCCACCGGGATCGCCGTGCTCGACGACCTGAAGGCGAAGGTGCCCGCCGAAAGCTTTCCCGAAATGGTCGGACGCATCTCCTTCTTCGTGAACGCGGGCATCCGCTTTGTCACCGAGCTTTGCAAGATGCGCGCCTTCACCGAGCTCTGGGACGAGATCTGCCGCGACCGCTACGGGATCGCGGACGAGAAATACCGTCGCTTCCGCTACGGCGTGCAGGTCAACAGCCTTGGCCTGACCGAGCAGCAGCCGGAAAACAATGTCTACCGCATCCTGCTTGAGATGCTCGCCGTCACGCTGTCGAAGAACGCCCGCGCCCGCGCCGTGCAGCTTCCCGCCTGGAACGAGGCGCTTGGCCTGCCCCGCCCCTGGGACCAGCAATGGTCGCTCAGGATGCAGCAGATCCTCGCCTACGAGACCGACCTTCTGGAATACGGCGACCTCTTCGACGGCAATCCGGCGATCACCGCCAAGGTCGAAGCGTTGAAGCAGGGCGCGCGGGACGAGCTTCACACGCTCGACTCGATGGGCGGTGCCATCGCCGCCATAGACTACATGAAGGCGCGGCTGGTGGAGTCGAACTCCGAACGCCTGAACCGGATCGAGACGAAGGAAACCGTGGTCGTCGGCGTGAACCGCTGGACGGAAGCCGAGCCCTCGCCGCTGACGGCGGGCGACGGCGCCATCCTGAGTGTGGATCCCTCGGTCGAGGCGGATCAGGTCGCACGGCTCGCCGAATGGCGCGCCGCGCGCGACGAGGCCGCGGTCCAGGCCGCCCTGACAACCCTCCGCGCCGACGCCAGGGCCGGGCGCAACGTCATGCCCGCCTCCATCGCCTGCGCCGGGGCCGGTGTCACGACCGGCGAATGGGCGGGTGTCATGCGGCAGGTCCATGGCGAGTACCGGGGGCCGACCGGTGTCTCCAGGAGCCCGTCGAACCGCACCGAGGGGCTCGACGAGATCCGCAGTGCCGTCGATGCCGTGTCCTCACGCCTTGGCCGCCGGCTCACGTTCGTGATGGGCAAGCCGGGGCTCGACGGCCACTCGAACGGCGCCGAGCAGATCGCCGCGCGGGCGCGCGACTGCGGCATGGACATCACCTACGAGGGCATCCGCCTGACACCGGCCGAGATCGTCTCGGCGGTGGCGGACACGCGGGCGCATGTGGTGGGGCTGTCGATCCTTTCGGGCAGCCACCTGCCGCTCATCGCCGAGGTGATGGAGCGGATGCGCGCCGCGGGCCTTTCCCGGGTGCCGGTCGTCGTCGGCGGGATCATCCCCGAGGAGGATGCCGCGAAGCTCCGCGAGATGGGCGTGGCGCAGGTCTATACGCCCAAGGATTTCGAGCTGAACCGGATCATGTTCGACATCGTGGCGCTGGCCGAGCCGAAGGCCGAAGCGGCGGAGTAGGGGGGCGGAAGTCGCGAAGGGCGGGAAGCGGTCGTTCGCTGCGGTCGGCATGAAGGCCCGCTTGCAGCGGATAGCTGATCCCAGCCCTTTGCAAACAGTCGCCCCCGATACTATTGTCAAATGCGTGGTGGGCGTTGCTTCCTAAATTTCATGCCAATGCCGACCAAGAACGCGGACAACTAAAATTTCGCCGTAGAGAGTCGATGCCAGAGTTTTGCAGTTTCCTTGTGTTCAGACCTAGCGAAATCGGATTGATTCATTCGATTTGCGCTGAGGCCAACTGGTCTATACGAGATATTGCTGACCCATCGACGAGGTTTAGGTTTACAGAAAGTGGTATGTCTGAAATTTCCCAAGCAGGTGCCTTGCGGGATTTTGCTCCTCTGCTCGAGGGGCAGCAACTGGAAGGTTGCTTGTTCTTGAGACCGAACAAGACGAGGCCGACAACATTATCCAACTGATCTGCGCAGCAAACCTTATTCTGGAGGGCTTCCCAGATCGATATAGCCCGCCAACTCATGGCTTTCCGCTTTCCGCCGATACTGCCAAACGCGAAGAGGTCTTCGAGTCCGTTTTCCGCACCGATGGATACTTCCAGAAATTCACATATCGGCAAACACTCCCAGATGCTATCGCAGTCGCTGCCGAGGCTTGACCGCATAGGGAACTTGTGTATGCTATTCACAAGTTGGCACTTAGCTACCAAATCGAAAGCGTGACGCCATGGTCAATGCATCCACGTCACGGACAAGTCTTTAAGAAGCACACTGACAATTTAGCCTCGCATGTTGGAACTTCGGTCGCGATAAATCTGGCATACTCAGCCATCGAAGAGCTCGGACTTGCTGTCGGAGCGAGCCCCGAGAACCCTCGATCCATTGGAAGGGGCACTTTTGTTTGGAATCCAAAAGTTTTGGAGCCATTCGAGGAGCGCTTGAAAAGGGCAGGAATAGACCCGAAAGGAACAATCGATTGGGTAACACGGGGCGACCACACAGAAGTTAAAATATATGATACGCTCGATACACCTTCCCCCTACGCGGATGGAGCGGAAATTCGGGACCGTCAGGTTTCGCTGCCAGATGCCATTAATTTTTGTGAGTATTTGCGCAATACGATGACTGCACATGCGTTTTCCAGTTCAACCCCGCGTCTTGGGCCCTATGAGGTCTACAATACTCAGCAAGTCGCAAGGTTCCTGATCTTATCTAAATGCAATCACTTGAATACTCGCGTTGAGAAACTGAGAGAACGATGTCGATAGGCTCGCAAGAAAAGCACAAAGGCCCTCGAAAGCCAATTCTCAATCCACCGTTCAGAATTAAAGCTTGGCATACATGAAGGTACGCTCTTGGCTGCCTGCGGACCTCCGCTGCACCTGACACGAAGGTCGGCTGTGGGCCGCAACCCGCCATACGCCCCTCCCCACCCGTAGCTACCGAAACCCTACAGCAACCCTATGGAGAAACCACGCACTCCCTACCCGGTTTTTCAACGATTTCAGCGCCCTCCGCTCCACCCCGCGCCCGGACGCACGAGACCCATTAACCTCCCCTCAACCTTCGCCTATCTTTCCCGGAAACCGACACGGCGAGGAGGTTCCATGTCCACCCATATCGGCGCGAAGCCCGGCGAGATCGCCGAGACCGTCCTTCTGCCCGGCGACCCCTACCGGGCGCGCTGGGCGGCGGAGACGTTCCTCGACGGGGCTGTTTGCATCAACCAGGTGCGGGGCATGCTCGGCTACACGGGGACATGGAAGGGCAATCGGGTGACGATCCACGGCTCCGGCATGGGGATGCCATCCTTGTCGATCTATGCCAACGAGCTGATCCGCGACTACGGCGCCAAGTGCTTGATCCGGATAGGGTCTGCCGGCGCGATGCAGGAAGCGGTGAAGGTCCGCGACGTGGTGATCGCGATGACCGCCTCGACCATCTCGACACCCTCCGCGGGCGTCTTCCGCGAGATGAACTTCGCCCCCTGCGCCGACTACGGGCTGCTGGAGCGGGCCGTCGCGGCGGCGCGGGCGAAGGGCACGCGTTTCCATGTCGGCGGCATCCACTCCTCGGACGCCTTCTACGACGAACGCCCCGACCTGATGGAGGCCCTGAAGCGGCACGGCGTCCTTGCAGTGGAGATGGA
This sequence comes from Albidovulum sp., assembly GCF_008933605.1. Classification (GTDB taxonomy): domain Bacteria; phylum Pseudomonadota; class Alphaproteobacteria; order Rhodobacterales; family Rhodobacteraceae; genus Albidovulum. The sequence goes on along the minus strand of NZ_WBUS01000005.1, from coordinate 34,971 downwards.
GGCGGCCGAACTCTACACCGTCGCCGCGCGCCACGGCGCCCGCGCCCTGGCCGTCCTGACGGTTTCCGACCACCTGATCGCCGGCGAGGCGCTGCCCTCGGAGGATCGCGAGCGGTCCTTCGGCGACATGGTCGAGATCGCGCTCGAAGCGGCGCTCGGCTAGGCTGTCAGCCAGGCGGTGACACGACCGGCGGCCGACTTCGGAAGATGCGGCCGCACCGACCAGAGCCGCAGGGTCCGGCCCAGAACCACCTTCTCGGCAAACGGTGCCACCAGCGCACCGCTTTCCAGATGCTGCGCCACCAGGGCCGAATGGCCGATCAGCACGCCCGCCCCGTTGATCGTCTCTTCCACCGCCAGCGCGTAGAGCGAAAAGACCGGGCCCTTCGCCACGAATTTCCAGCCCGGTCGCACGGCGTCCGCCCAGATGGCCCAGTCCTCGCGCCAGGCGCTGTCGGTCAGGCAGGCCACGCCCGCCAGGTCTTCCGGCACCGACAGATGGCGCGCGAGATCGGGTGCGCAGACCGGAAAAATCTCGTCCGCGGCGACCTCCTGGCCTCCTCCATCCTCGCGGTAGAAGAGGTTGAGGTCGAAGGCGGCGCGCTTCAGGTCCGGCGGCGCCTCCATCGCGGTGATCGAGATGGTGATCTCGGGCGCAGCGCGCCGGATCGCCGGTAGCCGGGGCGAAAGCCAGAGTTGCGCCACGGCGGGCAAGGCCGCGATATGCACCGTCTTCGGCGCCGCCTCGGCCCTGAGCGCGTGCACGGCAAGACCAAGGCGGTCGAATGCGTCGGAAAACTCGGGCAGCACCCGACTGGCCAGGGGCGTCAACCGCACGCCCTTGGCGAAACGCTCGAAGAGCGGCGCGCCCAGCGCATCCTCCAGCGCCTTGACATGGGCCGTCACGGCCCCTGCCGTCACCCCCAATTCGACCGCCGCTGCCGAAAACCCCCCCAGCCGCGCGGCCGCCTCGAAGGCGCGGAGCGCGTTCAGGGGAAGGCCCTTGAGGGGTGGCGGGGCGACGGGCATGGCAAGGCTCAGGTTTTCTATGCCTAAGATTTTGCATTTCTGTTTTGTGACAGCAAGCCGCCTCTGCTTTCCTGCCGCCACAGCAAGGGAGAATCCGATGCCCCACTTGTCCCTCCGACCCTGGGTGCCCGCCGCCTGCGAAGACCTGATTCAAGGGATCGCATCCGAAACATCCGCGCCATCGGCCGACATCGCCGCGCGCATCGACCGCCTTACAGACCGGAACACGCAGATCCACGACCGCGACTGCTTCAACCTCAACCCCGCGACGAACGTGATGAACCCCGGCGCGGAGGCCATTCTGGCGCGCGGCCTCGGCACCCGTCCGTCGCTCGGCTATCCCGGCGACAAGTACGAGATGGGGCTGGAGGCGATCGAGGAAATCGAGGTGATCGCGGCGGAACTCGCCGCCGAGGTCTTCGGCGCGACCCATGCCGAGGTTCGCGTATTCTCCGGCGCTATGGCCAACCTCTATGCCTTCATGGCGCTCGCAAAACCGGGCGACGCGATCATCGCGCCGCCGGCCGCGATCGGCGGCCATGTGACCCATCACAAGGCCGGCTGCGCAGGGCTCTACGGGCTCGCCACCCACGCCGCGCCGGTCGATGCGGATGGCTACACGGTAGACCTCGACGGGTTGCGCGCGCTGGCGCTGAAGGTGCGGCCGAAGATCATCACGCTCGGCGGATCGCTCAACCTCTGGCCGCATCCCGTGCGCGCGGCGCGCGCGATCGCCGACGAGGTGGGGGCGGCGCTGATGTTCGATGCCGCGCACCAGTGCGGCATCATTGCCGGCAGCGCCTGGGCCAATCCCCTGGCCGAGGGCGCGCATCTGATGACGATGTCCACCTACAAGAGCCTCGGCGGGCCGGCTGGCGGGCTGATCGTGACGAACGACGCAAGGATCGCCGAGCGCCTCGACCACATCGCCTTCCCCGGCATGACGGCGAACTTCGACGCCGGCCGCGTGGCGGCGCTGGCGCTGACCCTGCTCGACTGGCGGGAGTTCGGCCGCGACTATGCCGCGAAGATGATCTCTGTCGCCCGGGCGCTGGCCGGGGCGCTCGCGGCCGAGGGGCTGCCGGTGCACGGCGCGGGCCGCGGTTTCACCGCCTCGCACCAGTTCGCCGTCGAGGCGGCCGCCTTCGGAGGCGGCCAGGCCGCATCGAAGACGCTTCGCAAGGCCGGGTTCCTCGCCTGCGGCATCGGGCTGCCGCTGCCCGAGGTGGCCGGCGATCTGAACGGCCTCCGCCTCGGCACGCCGGAGATCGTCCGGCGCGGCGTGACGGAGGCGGACGCGCCCGAGCTTGCCCGCCTGATCGCGGCCGCGCTCAGGTCCAACGATCCTGCGGCGCTTGCCGGCGAAGTGGCCGCCCTGCGCCGGCGGTTCGGCGGGCTGCACTACGTGCGGGCCTGACGTCGGGGGTCCCGTCCCGGACGCCGCCGTGGGTGGGCCGCGATCAGATCAGAGCCCGTGGCTGCGGTCGTAGCCGTTCCGCAGCGGAGACTGCCAGCCGGCGAGGGCGGCGGGATCGGGCGCGAGGATCTCGACGCGGAGCGGGAAGCAGGCGGCGGCATCCGAGGAATGTTCGGCCGAACAATCCCCACCGGGACAGGCCGAGAGCGCGCCGAGAAGGTCGATCTCGGCGAAGAATTCGAGGAAATCGCCCGGGCGGACGGGCGAGGCCTTCATGAAGTACTGCCCCGTGGCACGGGAAAAACCGGTGCACATGAAGACGTTGAGGACGTCGTGGACGTGACCTTCCGCCTCGCGCGGGGGAATGCCGGTCGCGGCGGCGAGCGCGCGGGTGAGGTTCGAGTGGCAGCAGTGGTGATACTGGCCGCCCTGGCTGAGCAGGTTGTGGGTGTAGGGATCGCAGCGCGTGCCGATCACGTCATGCACGGAACCGCCGAAGGCGTCGAAACCGTACCAGTCGAGCGTGTCATGGGTGATCGTCGCCATCGGGCGCAGGTGCGGGAAAGAGGACCACAGCCGGTCGCCCGTGGACAGATGCGTGCCGTGGAGCGCGCGGGTCTTGCCCGAGTAGAAGCGTTCGGACAGGTCCGCCGCGTTCCAGAGGTTGAGATCGCCCACCTGCGGACCCTCGACCGAATGGATGCGGAAGAAATGGCCCGCCGGCACCCGGAAGCAGGCGGCTTCGCGCGGCGGCGCCGTGACCTCGGCCACGGGGCGGAGCGTCGCGCGGGCGGCACCGTAGAGCGCCATCGGCGCGCGGGGCAGCGTCTCGATGGGGTAGCAGATCACCGGCCGGACGGCCCGGCGCATTTCGGCGTCGGCGGGCGGCAGTGTTACGGGCCGGTCGGGCTTCATGGGGTCACCTCGTGTTGCCCGCATCCTTGGCGCCGCGCGGCCGGCCGGTCAACCAGCGTCAGCGCCCCCGCAGGCAATGGCGCGGGCGGCCGTCGGTCTCGGCGCCACAGGCAGCACAGCGGTAATGCTTGGGCCCACCGGCCTGGTCGAGCCGCCAGCGGCAGGCGCGTGTGAGGGTGGACCCGCGACGCGCGAGCCAGAGGTAGACCACGACCGAGGCCAGAAGGATGAGGAGCAGGAGCGGCATCAAGCGCCCTTAGCATGGCCGCGGAGGTCCGGAAACCCACGCGACCGGACACGGATGCTACGCGCACCCGGTACGGAATCGGCTCCGGGCGGTCCGCGCCACGAACGGCTGGCCGCCCGTCGCCGGGCTGGCAGTCCGCCTTGTCGGCAACGGCTTTTTGAACCGGCTTTCGGCATTGTGACTGAACGATGCAACAAACTTACGCCACGTACCCGTTTCGTCCCGGCGCATTTCGCTTGTCAGCCGGGGTGCGGGGACTAGGCTCTGTCCATCTTGCGCGGCGCATCTCAAGGACGCCGCTCAACCAGCAGGAGGATTTCCCATGATGAACAGGCTTCTTCTCACGACCGTACTCAGTGTCGGTCTCGCCCTTCCCGCCATTGCGGCACAGGTGCAGCTGGGCGAAACGCTGGCCGAGAACCAGGAGTACACCTACTGGCTCCTCGACGCGATCAAGTCGATGGACCCGCAGATCAACACCGATGTCGAAGGCTCGGGCATCATGCGCTCGCTCTTCGAAGGGCTCTACAACGAGGACCAGACCGGTGGCCTCGTCCCCGGCGTGGCGACCGACCACGAACTTTCGGACGACAAGACCGTCTACACCTTCCACCTGCGCGACAATGCCAAGTGGTCGAACGGCGACCCGGTCACCGCACAGGACTTCGTCTATGCATGGAAGCGGCTGGCGGATCCGAAGACCGCCTCGGAATACGCCTGGTACATGGAACTCATGCAGGTGAAGAACGCCGCCAAGATCATCGCCGGCGAGGCGCCGGTGGATGACCTCGGCGTGAAGGCGGTCGACGACCACACCTTCGAGGTGACGATCGAGGCCCCCCTGCCCTACTTCCCGAAGATGCTGACGCATTCCTCGGTCTTCCCGGTGAACCAGAAGGTGATCGAGGCGAACGGCGACAAGTGGACGGAGCCCGCCAACCTCGTCGGCAACGGCGCCTATGTGCTGAAGGAGCACATCCTGGGCGAGAAGGTGGTGATGGAACGCAATCCCAACTACTGGGACGACGCGAACACCATCCTGACGAAGGTCACGGCTCTGACGATCAACGACGAGAACGCGGCGCTGACCCGCTACCTCGCCGGCGAGCTTGACCGCACCCAGGTTCCGGCGGGCCAGTACCCGCGCCTGAAGCAGGAATACCCCAACGAGGCCGTGTCGGTCCCGCAGTCGTGCTCCTACATCTACATGTTCAACGTCGACAAGGAGAAGGGGCCGGCGGCCCTTCAGGACATCCGGGTCAGGAAGGCGCTGAGCTACGCGATCGACCGCGACATCGTCGTCAACAACATCCTCCAGGGCGGCCAGGCACCGTCCTACAACTGGACCCATGCGGCGACCGAAGGCTTCAAGCTGCCCGAGATCGACTACGCCAAATGGACGCAGGACGAGCGCACCGCGAAGGCGAAGGAGCTTCTGGCCGAGGCCGGCTACGGGCCGGACAATCCGCTGAAGCTCACGCTCAACTACAACACGTCGGAGGCGCACAAGAAGATCGCCATCGCCGTGCAGCAGTTCTGGAAGGGCGTCGGCGTCGAGCTCACGCTCAACAACATGGAATGGAAGGTCCATACCGACAAGATGCAGAACCAGGACTTCGAGGTCGCCCGATATGCATGGTGCGGCGACTACAACGAAGCCTCGACCTACCTCGACCTCTTCACCTCCTACTCGGGCCACAACAACGGCAAGTTCTTCTCGGAGCGCTATGACGAGCTGATGAAGCAGTCGAAGACCGCTGCCGATCCGAATCCGATGTACACGGAAGCCGAACAGATCCTCGCCGAGGAGATGCCGATGGCGCCGATCTACCAATACACCAAGGTCGAGATGATCAAGCCCGACATGCGCGGCATGGGTCTCAACAACCTGATGCAGAACTGGTACCTGAAGGACATGTACCGCGTCGCCAACTGACGCTTGACACGGGGTGCGGTCCGCGAGGGTCGCCCCCCCCTCTCCTTTCGGGGCGCCGCAGATGTTTTCCTTCGTCGTCAAGCGTCTGGCCGTCGCCGTGCCGACGCTTCTTCTGTTGATCGTGATCTCCTTCCTGCTGATGCATGCGGCCCCCGGCGGGCCCTTCACGCAGGAGCGGGCGCTGCCGCCGCAGGTCCTGGCCAATCTGGAGGCAAAGTACGGCCTCGATCAGCCGCTCTGGCGCCAGCTTGTCACCTATGTCTGGGGAATCGTGGCGCATTTCGACTTCGGGCCGTCCTTCATCTACAAGGACCGCACGGTGAACGAGATCATCGCGCAGGGATTCCCCGTGACGCTGACCTACGGTTCGGTCTCCTTCGTCGTCGCGGTGATCGTCGGCGTCACGCTCGGCGTCGCGGCGGCGATCCGCCACAACTCCTGGCTCGACTACCTCGCCGTCGGCATCTCCATCGGCGCGCAGGTGCTGCCCAACTTCGTCATGGCGCCCCTGCTGCTGCTCACCTTCACCTGGTGGCTCGGCTGGCTGCCCGGCGGCGGTTGGGAGGACGGGCAGTGGCAGTACATGGTGATGCCGGTCATCGCGCTCTCGACCTCCTACATGGCCTCCATCGCGCGGCTCACCCGCGCCTCGATGCTGGAGGTCCTGACCTCGAACCACATCCGTACCGCCCGGGCGAAGGGCCTGCCGGAGCGCCACGTGATCCTGCGCCATGCGCTGAAGCCCGCGCTCCTGCCGGTGCTGTCCTACCTCGGCCCGGCCTTCGTGGCGATGATCACCGGGTCGGTGGTGGTCGATTTCTTCTTCTCGACCGGAGGCATCGGACGGGCCTTCGTGGACAGCGCGCTGAACCGCGACTACGCGGTGATGCTCGGCATCACCATCCTCGTCGGTGCGCTGACGGTCCTCTTCAACCTCGTGGTCGATATCCTCTACGGCTGGATCGACCCCAAGATCCGGTACTAGGCCATGGCGATCGACGCGAGTGCAATGGGCCGGCTGGCCGAGGGAGAGGTCAAGGGACGCTCGCTCTGGGCCGACGCGCGGCGCCGCTTCTTCCGCAACAAGGCGGCCGTGGCGGGGGTGGTGACGCTCCTTCTCATCACCCTTCTCGCCCTCTTCGGCGACGCGCTGGCGCAGTGGTCGAACGAGGAGATCGACTTTGCCGTGATGGGACAGGCCGCGCAGCTTGGCCAGCCCTCGATCGCGAACGGCCACTACTTCGGCACCGACGACCTCGGCCGCGACCTCTACTCCCGCACGCTCCAGGGCACGCGGATCTCGCTCATGGTGGGCATCGTCGGCTCGCTCATCGCGGTGATCGTCGGCACCCTCTACGGCGCCGTCTCGGGCTATGTGGGCGGGCGCACCGACCAGATCATGATGCGGATCGTCGACATCCTGCTCGCGGTGCCGTTCATGTTCGTTGTCATCCTCCTTCTCGTGATGTTCGGTCGGTCGCTCTTCATGCTCTTCTTCGGCATCGGGCTGATGTCCTGGCTCAACATGGCGCGGATCGTCCGGGGCCAGACGCTGAGCCTCAAGCACAAGGAGTATGTCGAGGCGGCGCAGGCCACCGGCGTGCCGACCTTCACCATCATCCTGCGCCATATAGTGCCGAACCTCGTCGGCATCGTCGCTGTCTATGCCACGCTGCTGGTCCCCGAGATGATCCTGATCGAGAGCTTCATCTCCTTCCTCGGGCTTGGCGTCCAGGAGCCGCTGACCTCGCTCGGCGCGCTGATCTCGGAAGGGGCGCGGACGATCTACTACGGCACGACCTGGCAGCTTCTTTGGCCGCTGGCCTTCTTCATCGCCACGCTCTTCTCCTTCTTCTTCGTCGGTGACGGGCTGCGCGACGCGCTCGATCCCAAGGACCGCTGAGATGGCCATGCTGGATATTCGCAACCTCTCGGTGCGCTTCGACACGCCCGACGGCACGGTGACGGCCGTCAACGGCGTCAGCCTTTCGCTCGACCGGGGCGAGACCCTCGGGATCGTCGGCGAATCCGGCTCGGGCAAGAGCCAGCTCGCCTTCGCGGTGATGGGGCTTCTGGCGAAGAACGGCCGGGCGACGGGTTCGGTGGCCTTCGACGGGCGGGAAATCCTCAATGCCCCTCCCGCCGTCATCAATCCGATCAGGGCGCAGAAGATCGCCATGGTCTTCCAGGACCCGATGACCTCACTCAACCCCTACATGCGCGTCTCGGACCAGATGGCCGAGGTGCTCGTCCATCACAAGGGCATGTCGAAGGCTCAGGCGCTGGCCGAATGCGTGCGGATGCTGGACGCCGTGAAGATCCCCGACGCTGCGGGCCGCGTGCGGCTCTTCCCGCACGAGTTCTCGGGGGGGATGCGGCAGCGCGTGATGATCGCCATGTCGCTCCTCTGCCGGCCCGAGCTTCTGATCGCGGACGAACCGACGACCGCGCTCGACGTGACCGTGCAGGCGCAGATCATGACGCTTCTCGGCGACCTTCGGCGCGATTTAGGCATGGCGACGATCCTCATCACCCACGACCTCGGCGTGGTGGCGGGGTTTTGCGAGCGCGTCATCGTGCTCTACGGCGGCCAGATCATGGAGCAGAGCCCGACCGATCCGCTGTTCGCCACGCCCGCGCATCCCTACACGCGCGGGCTGCTCGGTGCGATCCCGCGTGTCGATCAGGAAGGCGAGGAGCTTTCGGCCATCCCCGGTAGTCCGCCCAACATGACCCGGCCGCCGAAGGGCTGTCCCTTCGCGCCGCGCTGCGCCCATGCGGGCGAGGATTGCCTCGACCACCTCGATCCGCTGACCGAGTTCGCGCCCGGCCGTTTCCGAGCCTGCAACCGTTCGCTGGAGGAACTGGCATGACCAAGCCCCTCTTGTCCGTCGCGGACCTGCGCGTCACCTTCGAACTCACGCGCGCGGGCGACATGCCCTGGACGGCGCCGCGCTTGCTTCATGCCGTCTCGGGCGTGAGCTTCGACCTGTTCCCCGGCGAGACCCTCGGCATCGTGGGCGAGTCGGGCTGCGGCAAGTCCACGCTCGCCCGGGCATTGGTGCAGATGGTTCCGGCCACGGGCCGTGCCGTCTGGACCGACGGAACCGATCTCCTGTCGCTTACCCGCGCGCAGATGCTGAAATACCGGGCAGACATCCAGATGGTCTTCCAGGACCCGCTGGCGAGCCTCAACCCCCGCATGACGGTCGGCCAGATCATCGCCGAGCCGCTTCGCACCCATCACAGGGGCCTTGCCGACGCCGAGGTGAAGGCCCGCGTAAAGGAGATGATGGACCGCGTCGGCCTCCTGCCGAACCAGATCAACCGGTATCCGCACGAGTTCTCCGGCGGCCAGTGCCAGAGGATCGGCATCGCCCGCGCGCTCATCGTGCGGCCGAAGCTCCTGATCTGCGACGAACCGGTCTCGGCGCTCGACGTTTCGATCCAGGCGCAGGTGATCAACCTCCTCGCCGAGTTGCAGCGCGACCTCGGGCTGGCGATGATCTTCATCGCGCACGACCTCAGCGTGGTGAAGCACATCTCCGACCGGGTGATGGTGCTCTATCTCGGGCGGACGATGGAAATCGCGGAAAGCGGCGCGCTCTACGCCGACCCGCAGCATCCCTACACGCAGGCGCTCCTCTCGGCGGTGCCGATCCCCGATCCCGCGGCGGAGCGGGCGAAGCGCATCATCCCGCTCGATGGCGACCTTCCCTCGCCCATGAATCCGCCGTCGGGCTGCGTCTTCCGCACCCGGTGCCCGCGGGCCGAGGCGGTCTGTGCCGAAACGGTTCCGGTGCTCTCGGCCGGCGCGCATGGGGTCGCGTGCCACTTCCCCGGCCCGCTCATCAGGACACGGCGCATGGCCGAACGGGCCTGAGCGCGTCACCCGGCGACGACGCGCTGGGTCTGCACGCCGAGCCCCTCGACCGAAAGCCGCATCACGTCGCCGGGCCTGAGGAAGCGCGGCGGCTTCCGCCCCATGCCGACGCCGGGCGGCGTGCCGGTGGCGATCACGTCCCCGGGCTGGAGCGACATGAAACGGCTGACGTAGGCGACGAGGAACGGCACCTTGTAGACCATGGTCGCCGTCGATCCGGTCTGCATCTGCTCGCCATTGACCTCGAGCCACATCGCCAGGTTGCCGGGGTCTTCCACCTCGTCCCGCGTCACGAGCCAGGGGCCGAGCGGTCCGAACGTGTCGCAGCCCTTGCCCTTGTCCCAGGTGCCGGCGCGCTCCACCTGGTATTCGCGTTCCGAGACATCGTTGACGACGCAGTACCCCGCGACATGCGAAAGCGCATCCTCCTCGGCGATGTATTTGCCGCCCCTGCCGATGACCACGCCCAGTTCGACCTCCCAGTCGGTCTTGACCGATCCGCGGGGCAGTTCAACGTCGTCATCAGGGCCGCAGATGGCCGAGGTCCACTTGCCGAAGACCACCGGTTCCGGCGGCACCTGAAGGCCGGATTCGGCCGCGTGGTCGGCATAGTTGAGCCCGATGCAGACGAACTTGCCGACACGTCCGACGCAGGGACCGAGCCGCAGGCCCGCTTGCGGGACGCCCGGAACCAGCGGCAGCGACTCGGGGTCCAGACCGGCGATGCCACCGAGCGTGGCGGGCTGAAGCGTCTCGCCGGCGATGTCGACCACCACGCCTGAAATGTCCCGCACGTGACCCTTCGCGTCGAGGATCCCCGGCCGTTCCGCGCCCCGCGCCCCGTACCGCACCAGTTTCATCTCGCCTCCCCGCATCGCTGCGGCCACAGGCTCGCCGGTCGGTCCGGCAGGGTCAAGGCCATGCACCACCGCCTTTGCCCTTGACTTAGAATTTTACCAAGAGGTTAATCGGTCCACGGCTCCCCGGCCTGCCCCTGCGGCATGAGAATCCGGGGACAACAACAAACAACCGACAGCGGAGAGTTCATCCATGCACCACAGTCGCAAACTGCTCGCGGCCACCGTCGCGGCCTTCGCATTCTTCAGCGCGCCGGTCGTGAAGGCGGAAACCCCGCCCGACACGCTGATCCAGGCCTGGGCGATCGACGACATCATCTCGCTCGACCCGGCCGAGATCTTCGAGTTCACGGCCTCGGAAATCGCCGGCAACGCCTACGAGGGACTGATCGGCTACGATCCGATGGACGTGACCAAGATCTACGGCAAGATCGCCGAAAGCTGGGAAGTCGCCGAAGACGGCATGTCGATCAGCTTCAAGATCAAGCCGGGCCGCACCTTCGCCTCCGGCAACCCGATCACGGCCGAGGACGTCGTCTTTTCGCTCACCCGCGCGGTGAAGCTCGACAAGTCGCCCGCCTTCATCCTGACCCAGTTCGGCCTGAACGCCGAGAACGTCGACCAGATGGTCGTCCAGACCGGCGAGGACACCGTCCAGTTCAAGATGGACAAGCCCTATGCGCCGACGCTGGTGCTCTACTGCCTCACGGCGACCGTCGGCTTCGTCGTCGACAAGAAACTCGTCATGGAACACGAGGCGAACGGAGACTTCGGCTACGAATGGCTGAAGACCAACTATGCCGGTTCCGGCCCCTTCACGGTCCGCGAATGGCGCGCGAACGAGGCGGTGGTGATGGAGCGCAACGCGAACTATTCGGGCGACGCGCCGCCGATGGCGCGGGTCATCTACCGCCACATTCCCGAAGGCGCGACCCAGCGGCTGCTTCTGGAACAGGGTGACATCGACATCGCCCGGTCGCTGACCGCCGAGGAAATCGACGCGGTGCGCGCGAACCCCGACCTGAAGATCATGGAAGGCCCTAAGGGTTCGATCTACTACCTCGGGCTGAACCAGAAGAACGAGAACCTCGCCAAGCCGGAAGTGCGCCAGGCGATGAAGTATCTCGTGGACTACCAGGCCATCGCCGACACGATCATGAAGGGCAAGGTGACGGTCCACCAGGCCTTCCTGCCCAAGGGCTTCCTCGGCGCGCTGGAAGAAACGCCCTTCTCCCTCGACGTCGCCAAGGCGAAGGAGCTTCTGGCGGCGGCCGGGCTGCCCGACGGATTCTCCGTTACGATGGACACCCGCAACACGCCCGAGATCACCGGCATCGCCCAGGCGATCCAGCAGACCGCGGCCGAGGCGGGCGTCAAGATCGAGCTCATCCCCGGCGACGGCCAGCAGACCCTGACCAAGTACCGCGCGCGCAACCACGACATCTACATCGGTCGCTGGGGACCGGACTACCAGGACCCGCACACCAATGCCGATACTTTCGCGCGCAACCCCGACAACTCGGATGACGCCGCGTCCAAGCCGCTGGCCTGGCGCAACGCCTGGGACATTCCGGACATGACGAAGGAGGCCGACGCGGCCGTTCTGGAAGCCGACGCGACCAAGCGCGCCGAGATGTATGTCAAGATCCAGAAGGAGCACCAGGAAACCTCGCCCTTCGTGATCATGTTCCAGGAGATCGAGGTCTCGGCAATGCGTTCGAACGTCAACGGCTTCATCGTCGGCCCGTCGTTCAACGACAACAACTACGCGCATGTGACGAAGTGATCGCATGAGCGATTCGACCATCGACGGGGGGCGCGGCAGCGCCCTCCTGCGTCTCCTGTGGAAGGCGGCGAAACTGCTGGCCACGGTGGCACTGACGTTTCTCGGGCTTCTCATCGTGACCTTCCTGATCGGAAGGGTCGTCCCGGTGGATCCGGTGCTCGCGGTCATCGGCGACCGCGCCCCGAAGTCGGTCTATGACCGCGTCTTCGTCGAACTCGGCCTGGACCGGCCGCTTTACGAGCAGTTCTGGATCTATCTCCAGAAGGTCTTCAGCGGCGACTTCGGCGAAAGCTTTCTCACCAAGCGGCCGATCACCGAGGACATCGCCCGTGTCTTTCCCGCGACCCTCGAACTTGCGACCGTCGCCATCCTCATCGGCACCGTGCTCGGCATTCCGATGGGAGTCTGGGCAGCCGTGCGGCAGGGCAGGCTTGCTGATCAGGTCGTGCGCGTCCTCGGTCTCGTCGGCTATTCCGCACCGATCTTCTGGCTCGGCCTCCTCGGCCTTCTCGTCTTCTATGCGCGGCTGAACTGGGTCGCGGGACCGGGGCGCATCGACATCGCCTACGAATACGCCATCACGCCGAAGACCGGCCTCCTGCTCCTCGATAGTGCGATGCAGGGGCAATGGGACGCCTTCCGCAACGTCTTCTCGCACATCATCCTGCCCGCCGCGCTGCTGGGCTATTTCTCCATGGCCTACATCAGCCGGATGACGCGCAGCTTCATGCTGAACGAACTGGCGCAGGAATACGTGACGACGGCCCGGGTGAAGGGCGTGCCGGAGTGGCGGATCATCTGGGTCCATGCCTTGAGGAACGCCGCCGTCCCGCTGGTGACCGTGGTCGCGCTGTCCTACGCCAACCTCCTCGAAGGCTCGGTGCTGACCGAGACCGTCTTCGCCTGGCCGGGGCTCGGACAGTACATCACCAACTCGCTCCAGAATGCCGACATGAACGCCGTTCTCGGCGGCACGCTTCTCATCGGCGCGATCTTCGTCGGGCTGAACCTCCTCTCCGACCTGCTCTACACCCTTCTCGACCCCCGCGTGCGGAGGCAGGCATGAGTTCCGCGACCCGCCGCGACTGGCTCCTCTCGGACCAGCCCGCCTCGCGCCGCCAGGCCCGGCTCGGCCAGGCCTACAGGACATGGCTCGCCTTCCGCTCGAACTGGCTTGCCATGGTGGGGCTCGGGATCGTCGTCCTTCTGATCCTGGTCGCGCTCCTTGCCAATCTCATCGCCCCGCACGACCCGCTTCTCGGCGGAGACCTCCGGACCGAGCGCTTCCTGCCCCCCTTGAGCGAAGGCCACCTTCTCGGCACTGACGACCTTTCCCGCGACATCTTCAGCCGCATCGTCCACGGCTCCCGCCTCACGCTCATGGTCGTGGTTCTCGTGGCGGTGATCGCCACGCCGATCGGCCTTCTTGTCGGCACCACGGCGGGCTATTTCGGCGGCTGGGTCGATACCGTGCTGATGCGGGTGACCGACATCTTCCTCGCCTTTCCCCGCCTCATCCTGGCGCTGGCCTTCGTCGCGGCCCTCGGGCCCGGCATCGAGAACGCGATCATCGCCATCGCCATCACCTCCTGGCCGCCCTATGCCCGTCTCGCGCGGGCCGAGACGCTGACGATCCGCGACAGCGACTTCATCAACGCCGCGCGCCTCCAGGGTGCGTCCTCGGCCCGGATCCTCTGGGGCCATGTCACGCCCCTCTGTCTCTCCTCCGTCATCATCCGCGTCACGCTCGACATGGCCGGCATCATCCTGACCGCCGCCGGTCTCGGCTTCCTCGGCCTCGGGGCGCAGCCGCCGCAACCCGAATGGGGCGCGATGATCGCATCCGGCCGGCGCTTCCTGATCGACCAGTGGTGGGTCGCGACCATGCCCGGCATCGCCATCTTCATCGTCTCCCTGGGGTTCAACCTCCTCGGCGACGGCCTGCGCGACGTGCTCGATCCGAAGGCGCGCAAATGAGCTTTCACCGTGGCCCGAATACTCCCGCCGGAGGCTCCCGCCGATGACGACGCTCCTGACGGTCGAAGACCTGCGCGTGACCTTCCCGACGCGTCAGGGGCCGAGCGAGGTGGTGCGCGGCGTCGGCTTCACCCTCGGCCGCGAACGGCTTGGCATCGTCGGCGAAAGCGGTTCGGGCAAGAGCCAGACCGGCCGCGCGATCCTCGGGCTGACGCCTCCGCCGGGAAAGGCCACGGCGAAGGTGCTCGACTTCGACGGCATCGACCTCCGCGCCGCCTCCGCCGCTACCTGGCGGCGCCTGCGCGGCGCCCGGATGTCGATGGTGATGCAGGATCCGAAGTTCTCGCTCAACCCGGTCATGACCATCGGCAAGCAGTTGATGGAAGCGTTGAAGTTCGGCGCCGGCGAGACCCGCGCGCAAGCCAGGGCCCGCGCGCTCGCCATGCTGGAGGCGGTGCAGATCCGCGACCCCGAGCGGGTCTTCCGCGCCTATCCGCACGAACTGTCGGGCGGGATGGGCCAGCGCGCGATGATCGCGATGATGCTGGTGACCGAGCCCGACCTTCTCATTGCCGACGAGCCAACCTCGGCGCTCGACGTGACGGTGCAGGTGGAGGTGCTGCGCATCCTCGACCGGCTCGTCCGCGAACGCGGAATGGGGCTCATCTTCATCAGCCACGACCTCAGGCTCGTCTCGTCCTTCTGCGACCGCGTGCTCGTCATGTATGCCGGCCGCGTGGTGGAGGAACTGAAGGCCGCCGACCTCGGCAAGGCACAGCATCCCTACACGCGCGGCCTGATGAACTGCCTGCCGAAGATCGAGGGCGGGGTGCGCCCCCTGCCGACGCTTGAAAGGGATGCGGCATGGGCGAGGTGATGCTGTCGGTCGAGGCGCTTGACGTCACCTTCCGACGGGGCGGCGACACGGTGCGCGCCGTGCGCGGCGTCGGCTTCGACGTGGCGCGCGGCGAAAGCTTCGGCATCGTCGGCGAATCCGGCTCGGGCAAGTCCACCGTGCTCCGCGCCATCTGCGGTCTGGCGCCGACCTCCGGCGGAACGATCCGGCTGAAGGGCCAGCCGCTGCCCGACCCCCGGCCTGCCACGTTTTTCCGCGCGGTGCAGATGGTCTTCCAGGATCCCTACGCCTCGCTTCACCCCCGCCACACCGTGGACCGCGTACTGTCCGAGCCGCTCGCCATCCACGGCTTCGACCGGCGCGAGGAGCGGATCGAGGGCGCGCTCAGGGATGTCGGCCTCGGCCCCAGCTTCCGCTTCCGCTACCCCCACCAGCTTTCCGGCGGCCAGCGCCAGCGCGTCGCCGTCGCACGCGCGCTGATCCTCGAGCCGGAGGTGCTGCTCCTCGACGAACCGACCTCCGCGCTCGATGCCTCGATCCAGGCCGAGGTCCTGAACCTCCTCGACCGGCTTCGGGCGGAGCGCGGGCTGACCTACGTCATGGTCAGCCACGACCTTGCCGTTGTCGCCCACATGTGCGACCGGCTGATCGTGATGCAGCACGGGGCCGCGGTGGAGGAACTGACGCGCGCGGCGCTCTCCGCCCACCGCGCCGCGACCGACTACACCAAGAAACTGCTCTCGGCCTCCGAGGGCTTTACCCCTGCGTGAGGCGCCATGATCCCGGTTTTTGACGGCCACAACGATTTCCTGCTGCGCCTGCTGCGCGACCCCACGAACCGCGAGACGATATGGCTCACGGGCGAGGACAAGGGTCACCTGGACCTGCCGCGGATGAGGGCCGGGGGCTTCGCAGGCGGCTTCTTCGCGGTCTACATCCCCTCGCCCACCGCCCATGACGCACCCGACTACGAGGCGATCATGGACGCGCCGCCCTACGACCTGCCGCTGCCCGACCTCATCGGCGCCGAGTCGGCACAGCCCGTTGCCGCAGCGATGATCGGCCACCTCATGTGGATGGAACGCACCGGAACGCTCGCGATCTGCCGCAGCGTCGACGAGATCCGGGCGGCGATGGCTGCGGGGAAGATCGCGGCGATCCTGCACTTCGAAGGGGCGGAAGCCATCGGCGAGGATCTCGACGCGCTGCATCTCTGGCACGCGGCGGGCCTGCGCTCGCTCGGTCCGGTCTGGTCAAGGCCCACGGTCTTCGGCCACGGCGTGCCCTTCCGCTTCCCCGGCAAACCCGACACCGGGCCGGGTCTGACCGAGGCCGGCAAGCGGCTCGTCCGCGAATGCAATGCGCTCAAGGTGATGATCGACCTCAGCCACCTGAACGAAGCCGGGTTCAACGACGTTGCCGCGATTTCCGACGCGCCGCTCGTCGCCACCCATTCCAACGCCCATGCCGTCACCCCCTCGACCCGCAACCTGACCGACGGGCAACTGGCGATGATCGCGGAAAGCGACGGCATGGTCGGGCTCAACTTCGCCACCGTCTTCCTCCGCGAGGACGGGCGGAAGTCGCCCTTCGCCGGGTGGGAGCCGGTGCTCAGGCACATGGACCACCTGATCGGTGTGCTCGGCGAGGACCGTGTCGGCCTCGGCTCGGATTTCGACGGGGCCACCCTTCCGGCCGACATTGGCGACGTGGCAGGCCTTCCGCGCCTCATCGACGCGCTCAGGGCGCATGGCTATGACGAGCCGCTGCTGCAAAAGCTCGCGCACGGGAACTGGCTGGCGCTCCTGTCGCGCACCTGGGGCCGGTAGAAGGGGGGCGCATGACGCTTCCGCTCCTGCGCAACGAACCGGCGCGGCGGCTTTTCCTCGACCGCCACGCGCTGATCGAGCCGCCCTCCGGCCCGGCCAGGGGGGCGGAACTTCTCGCGCTGATCCGCCGGCTCGGCTTCGTCCAGGTGGACAGCGTCAACACCGTCGAACGCGCCCACCACATGATCCTCTGGTCGCGGCGGCAGTCCTATCGCCCGGAGAACCTCGCGCGGCTTCTCGAACGCGACCGGGCTCTGTTCGAGCACTGGACCCATGACGCCTCGGTGATCCCGTCCGAGTTCTTCCGCTGGTGGAAGCTGAGGTTCGCCCGCGACGCCGAGCGGATCAAGGAGCGCTGGACCGGCTGGCAGGGCGCCGGCTTCCACGAACGGATCGCCGACGTGCGTGCACATGTCCACGCAACCGGCCCCGTGGGCACCGGCGATGTGGGGGCGGACGAGGCGCGGGCCGGGGGGGGTTGGTGGAACTGGCACCCGTCGAAGACCGCGCTCGAATACCTCTGGCACACGGGCGAGGTCTGCGTCTGTCACCGGACGAACTTCGCCAAGCAGTTCGACCTGACCGAGCGCATCCATCCGACGGAATGCGCGGAGGCACCACCCTCGGAGGCTGAGACCGTCGACTGGGCGTGCAACGCCGCGCTCGACCGGCTGGGCTTCGCCACCTCGGATGAGATCGCGGCCTTCTGGGCGACGGTGAAGCCGGAAGAGGCGAAGGCCTGGTGCGCCGGGGCGCTGAAGCGGGGCGAGATCGTCGAGATCGCCGTCGAGGCGGCGGACGGAACGCCGCGGAGATGCTTCGCCCGCCCGGGCGTCCTTGATGCGGCGACGGCGGTGGCGGACCCGCAGAACCGCATCCGAATCCTGTCGCCCTTCGACCCGGCTTTGCGCGACCGGAACCGCGCCGAGCGGCTCTTCGGCTTCTTCTACCGGATCGAGATCTTCGTGCCGGAGGCCAAACGGCAGTACGGCTACTACGTCTTCCCGGTGATGGAGCGCGACCGCATCATCGGAAGGATCGACGTCAAGGCCGTGCGCGCCGAAAGCCGGCTCGCCGTACGCGCCTTCTGGCCGGAACGAGGCGTGGCGATGGGCGCCGGGCGGCTGGCACGGCTCGAGGCCGAGCTTCAACGGCTGTCGCGCTTCGCCGGTTGCGGCGACGTGACCTTCGCGCCGGACTGGCTGCGCCTGACCTGAGGCACCGTCGGAAACGTCAGCGGCCAAGGTCGCTCGCAGGCAAGCCGACGCGCCCTCCCACCGTCAACCTGCCGTCCGAGGAGAGGCGGCATGGCAGGCGGAATCGGATACCGGCGGGGCGTCGCGCTCGTCGTCGCGGCGGCGGTGCTCTGGTCGCTCATGGCGCTGGCCATCCGCCTGATGGGCGATGCCGGCACATGGCAGGTGCTCTTCTGGCGCTCGCTCGGGCTTGTGCCCGTGCTCTTCCTCGTGATCTTCCGCCGGTCGGGCGGGAAGCCGCTGGCGCTGGTCCGCGCGACAGGCTGGGCAGGCGCCATCGGCGGCATGGGCCTCGTCTTCGCCTTCGCGGGCGCGATCTTCGCGATCCAGGCGGCGCCGGTGGCCAATGCGGTCTTCCTCTTCGCCGCCGCTCCACTGATGACCGCGGTCATGGCCTGGCTCCTTCTCGGCGAACCGGTCCGCCCCGCCACCTGGGGTGCGATCGTGGTCGCGGGTGCCGGAGTTTTCGTCATGGTGCGCGAGGGGCTCGCCCTTGGCGCAGGGCTCGGCAACCTGGCGGCCCTTCTCTCTGCGGCCGGGTTCGCGGCCTTCACCGTGACGCTGCGCTGGGGCCGGCTGGGTGACATGCTGCCCGCCGTGCTCATCGGCGGGGTCCTGTCGATCGTCGTTGCCGTCGCGGCCATCGCGCTCCGGGGCGAGAGCTTCGCCCTGCCGCTTCCGTCGATCCTTCTGGCCGTGGCCATGGGCGCAGTGCTCCTCGGCGGCGGGATGGCAATCTACACCGCGGGAAGCCGCTCCGTGCCCGCCGCCGAGATCGGCATCCTGGCGTTGGCCGAGGTCATGCTGGCGCCCGCGTGGGTCTGGCTTTTCCTGAACGAAGGGGCGAGTGCCGCGACCTTCGTCGGCGGTGCGATCCTGCTTCTCGCCATCGCGCTAAATGCCCTGACCGGGATGCGCCACCGCCCGCCGCCGATCACGGCCTGATCAGCGCGAACGGCGGAAGAAGCGCGCCCGCGCATAAAGGTCTTCCAGCCGCTTCATGCGCGCCTGCGTTTCTTCCCAGGTGAGGTTCTGCACGGCGGCCAGAAGCGTCTCGACGAGAACCTGGATTGCCACCGTGGAATCCCAGGCCGACGGCGCCTCGACATGGGCCGAAAGCCGATAGCGCGCACGCTCGGCGGCGGGCGAGACCCACTGGTCGGTGATGAGAACGACCTCTGCCCCCTGTTCGGCCGCGATCTCCACGAGGCTGAGCACGTTGTTCTCGTATCGGCGGATGTCGAAGGCCAGCAGGACATCCCCCGGCGCCATGTCGATGATCGCCGGCGGCCAGGCATTCGACATGTCCGAGATGAGCGACACGTCACGGCGGATGATCTTCATGTGGGTGACGAAATAGTCGGCCATGGCATGGGTGATCCGCCCGCCCATCGCATAGACCTTGCGGCCCTTGTCGGCCATCAGCCGCGCGACGGCGTCGAATTCGGCGTGGTCGATCTGGCCGAGCGTGGCCTGCAGGTTGCCCACCACGGCATCGGCGAACCGGTTGAGGATATGGGTATCCGGCACGCCCCCCGCCCAGCGGTCGTGCTTGGCTATGGGCGAGATCAGCCGCTCCTCCACCTCGGCGCGGACGACCGCCTGGAAATCCGGGTAGCCCTTGTAGCCGAGCTTCTGCACCAGCCGGACCACCGTCGGCGTCGAAACCTCCGCGCCCTTTGCCAGTGCGGTGATGGAACCGAGGGCGGCGACCGGATAGTGCCGGGTGATATGGGTCGCGAGCTGGCGCTCCGCGCGGGTCAGGTCGCCGAAGCTCGCCCGGATCTGCTGTTCGATGGTCCTTGCAGTACTCGGCACGCGCGACTCCTCTCTCGCGGGCAGGCTTCGCCGCGCCGCGCCAGAAACGATTGTAACAGGAATCTCCGTCAAGAAAACATCTTGACAGAAACGGAGGCGGCGAACGAGCCTTGCAGTAATGAATCGGGGGGGAAGCAGGACGATGGCGGGGGCGCGACAGTCCGGTCTTGAGGTCGTGGTGACGAGAAACCGCGAGGCGCCGGGTCCCTTCCTTGTCGTCTGCGAACATGCCTCGAACCACTTTCCGGCCGTCTTCGGCACGCTCGGCCTGGCGCCCGAGGCGCGCTCGGCGCATATCGCCTGGGACCCCGGCGCGCTCGGGGTAGCGCGACGGCTGGCACGGCTGCTCGACGCGCCGCTCGTGGCGGCAGGGGTGTCGCGGCTGGTCTACGACCTGAACCGCCCGCCGCATTCGCCGGGGGCGATGGCCGCGCGCAGCGAAGACTTCGACATCCCCGGCAACGCCCGTCTTTCCGCGGCCGAACGGCGCCGGCGGACCGAGGCCGTCTACCTGCCCTTCCACGCCGAGCTGCGCGCCGAGATCGCCCGTCGCCTCGCGCGCGGTCGCCCTCCGGTCATCGTCACGGTCCACAGTTTCACACCGGTCTGGTTCGGCCAGCCGCGCACGGTGGAATTCGGCGTCATCCATGACGCCGACCCGTCACTTGCGCTGGCGGTGCTGGCCGAGGCGAAGGTGCAGACGCGGCTCGACTGCCGGCTGAACGAGCCCTATTCGGCTGCCGACGAGGTAACGCACACGCTCAGGCTCCAGGCCACGCCCTACGGTCTGGCAAACGTGATGCTGGAAATCCGGAACGATCTCATCGCCACGCCCGAGGCCGAGGAGGCGATGGCAGCGATGCTCGCCCCCGTTCTGAAGGCCGCGCTTGCGGCAATTACCCCGCCGATGACCGAGGAGGCGGTGGCCTGACATGCCGGACTGGGCACGTTCCTACGTGAAATTCATCGAGGCGCTTAACTACCGGATCGGGCGCTTCGCGATGTATCTCCTGTTCGTCATGATGGCGATCCTGATCTGGTCGTCGGTCACCAAGATCATTCGTGTCCCGGCGATCTGGACGCTGGAGATGGCGCAGTTCACGCTGGTGGCCTACTACCTTCTCGGCGCGCCCTATACCTTCCTGCTGAACACCAACGTTCGGATGGACCTGCTCTACTCCCGGCTTCGGCCTCGGACGCAGGCGTGGTGGGACGTGTTCACGGTCTTCGCGCTGATCTTCTACCTTGGCGTCATGCTCTACGGCGCGATTGGCAGCACCGCCTATTCCTTCGAGACATGGGAGCGCAATCCCTCGGGCTGGCGCCCCTATCTCTGGCCGATCAAGGTGGTGATCTGCGTGAGCTTCGTCCTGATGATCCTGCAGGCCATCGCCCATCTCATCCGCGACGTCGCGGTCATTCGCGGTGAGGAAATCTGATGTCCTACGAGATGATCGCGGTCCTGATGTTCTCGACCATGCTCCTGATGATGATCACGGGGCAAAGGGTCTTCGGCGCCATCGGCTTCGTCGCCGTCGTCGCCGCGATCCTGCTCTGGGGGCCGGGCGGGTCCGACATGGGCTTTTCCTCGGTGATGAAGCTGATGAAGTGGAACGCGCTGCTGACACTGCCGATGTTCGTCTTCATGGGCTATGTCATGTCGGAGACCCGGCTGGCGGAAGACCTGTACAAGATGTTCCATGTCTGGTTCGGACCGCTGCCCGGCGGGCTCGCGGTGGGCACGATCCTGCTGATGGTGATGATCTCGGCGATGAACGGGCTGTCCGTCGCGGGCATGGCGATCGGCGCGACCATCGCGCTGCCCGAGCTTGTGAAGCGCAACTACGACAAGCTGATGATCTCGGGCGTGATCCAGGGCGGATCCAGTCTCGGCATCCTCATCCCGCCCTCGGTCGTGCTGGTGCTCTACGCCCAGATCGCCCGCCAGCCGGTGAGCCAGCTCTGGCTCGCGGGGCTGATGCCGGGCTTGCTGATGGCCTTCTTCTTCGTCGTCTACATCGCCGTGCGCTGCTGGCTGAGCCCCAGCCTCGCCCCACGGATGAGTGCCGAGGAACGCGCGGCGATTTCCTGGGGCGAGCGCATCCGGCTCCTGCGCGCGGGGCTCCTGCCTGTCGTGATCTTCGGCGCCATGATGATCCCCTTCGTGAAGGGCTGGACGAGCCTGACCGAGGCCTCGGTCGTCGGCGCACTGACGACGGTTATCGCCGCCGCGATCAAGGGTCGCTTCACGCGCGAGGTCTTCGAGGTCGCCACCCGCTCGACGCTCGCCATCACCACGATGTTCATGCTCATCATCATGGCGGCGCTGTCTTTCGGCGCGGTCTTTGACGGGCTGGGCGCGGGGCGCGCGATCGAGAATTTCTTCGTCCGCGACCTCGGCCTCTCGGCCTGGCAGATCCTCGTCCTGATGCAGCTCAGCTTCCTGATCATGGGGATGTTCCTCGACGACACCGCGATGCTGGTCATCGTCGCGCCGATCTACGTGGGGCTCGCCAAGGCGCTCGGTTTCGACCTGATCTGGTACGGCATCCTCTACACGATCACCTGCCAGATCGCCTATCTGACGCCGCCCTTCGGCTACAACCTCTTCCTGATGCGGGCGATGGCACCGGCCGACTTCACGCTGCCGATGATCTACCGCTCGGTCTTTCCCTTCGTCATGGTGATGATCTTCACCCTAATCGTCCTCATGATCTTCCCGGAGATCGCACTCTGGCTGCCGGAGAAACTGATTTGACCAAGAAGAAGACCCCGGGACCCGGGGCACCTGCAACAAGGAGAAGAGAGATGACGACAAGACGCAAGTTCCTGACCTCCGGCGCGCTCGCCGCAGGCGCAACGCTGGCCGCGCCGGCGACGCTGCGCGCGCAGGACGCGATCAAGTGGCGGCTGCAGACCTATGCCGGCGCGGCGCTCGGCGCCGAGGTCGTGCAGCCCGCGATCGAGGCCTTCAACACGATCGCCCAGGGCCAGATGGAGATCGAGCTTTACTTCTCGGACCAGCTCGTGCCGACGGCGGAGCTTTTCCGCGCGATGCAGAACGGCACCATCGACGCGGTGCAGTCCGACGACGACTCGATGGCCTCGCCGACCGAGGTCACGGTGTTCGGCGGCTACTTCCCGCTCGCGCTGCGCTATTCGCTCGACGTGCCGGCGCTCTTCAACCACTACGGGCTCGACGAGATCTGGAAGGAAGAATACGCCAAGGTCGGCATCCAGCACATCTCGGCCGGGTCGTGGGACCCCTGCCACTTCTCGATGAAGGACCCGGTGACCAAGCTCGCCGACCTGCAAGGCAAGCGCGTCTTCACCTTCCCGACCGCGGGCCGTTTCCTCGCGCAGTTCGGCGTGGTGCCCGTGACGCTCCCCTGGGAGGACATCGAGATCGCGCTGCAGACGGGTGAACTGGACGGCGTGGCCTGGTCGGGCATCACCGAAGTCTATACCGCCTCCTGGGCGAAGCAGGCGCCAAACTTCCTGACGAACAACATCTCGGGCGCCTGGATCGGGCACTTCTTCGCCAACCAGGAGCGCTGGAACGCGGTGCCGCCGCACCTGCAGCTCCTGATGAAGACCTGCTTCGAGCAGTCGCACTACTACCGCCAGCACTGGTACTGGGCGGGCGAGGCGAAGCTCCGCGTCGAAGGCGCCGATACCAAGCTGACCTCCATTCCCGACGAGGAATGGGCCACCGTCGAAGAGGCCGCGCGGAAGTTCTGGGAAGAGATCGCGGCGGAAAGCGAGACCAAGGCCAAGGTCGTCGCCATCATCGAGAAGTACAACGAGAACATGGTGAAGGCCGGGCGGCCCTACCGCTACACATGACGGCAGGACGGGGCGGCGGGTCTTTCGCCGCCCCTTTCCTTCACCGAAAAATTTGATCAAATACCAAACCGACAGGGACAGGGCCCGAATCCGGCCCCGAAAGACGAGCGAGGAGAGGCTAAATGCCCGCAAACCTGACTTTCGACGCGCTGAAGAAGGCCGTCGCCGCCGGCGAGATCGACACTGTCCTCGTGGCCATCGTGGACATGCAGGGCCGCCTCATGGGCAAGAGGTTCGTCGCACAGCACTTCGTCGACAGCGGTTGGGAGGAGACGCATTGCTGCAACTACCTCCTCGCCGTCGATGTCGAGATGTTCACGGTTCCGGGTTACAAGTCGGCCGGCTGGGAAAAGGGCTATGGCGACTACGTGGTCAAGCCCGATCTCGCCACGCTGCGCCGCATCCCCTGGCTTGCGGGCACGGCGCTCTGCATGGCCGACCTTCTCGACCACCATACGCATGAAGAGGTCGCCGTCAGCCCCCGCGCGATCCTCAAGCGCCAGGTCGCCCGCGCCAAGGCGATGGGCTTTGACGCGATGATGGCGACGGAGCTGGAGTTCTACCTCTTCGAGGAAAGCTTCGACACGCTGCATGACCGCGATTACCAGAACCTGCGGACGCTCGGCCGTCACAACGCCGATTACGCGATCTTCGGCACCTCGAAGGAAGAGTCGGTGATGCGGGCGATCCGCAACGGCCTCTGGGACGCCGGCATCCCGATCGAGTGCTCGAAGGGCGAGGCCGAGGCCGGGCAGGAGGAGGTGAACGCGAAGTACTCCGACGCGCTCGACACCTGCGACATGCATGCGATCATCAAGAACGGCGTGAAGGAAATTGCCCATTCCCAGGGCCGCGCCGCGACGTTCATGGCGAAATACGACCACCGCCGCGCCGGCTCGTCGAGCCATATCCACCAGTCGCTGTGGAAGGCAGGCAAGCCCGCCTTCCGCGACGAGAAGGACCCGCACGGAATGTCGGCGCTGATGAAGCACTACATCGCCGGGCAACTGGCCTATGCGCGCGAGATCACGCCGCTCCTCGCGCCTTACATCAACAGCTACAAGCGCTTCGTTGTCGGCATGTTCGCGCCAACCAAGGCCGTCTGGTCGCTCGACAACCGCACGGCCGGTTTCCGCGTCTGCGGCGAGGGGACGAAGGCGGTCCGCGTCGAATGCCGCATAGGGGGTGCCGACCTGAATCCCTACATGGCCTGTGCCGGGCTCCTGGCGGCGGGTCTGGCCGGTATCGAGCAGAAGCTGGAACTGGAGCCCGCGATCGCCGGCGACATCTACCACGCCAAGCGCGTAAGGGAGATTCCGCACACGCTGGGCGAGGCGGCGGCGCTGATGAGCAAGTCGAGGATGCTGCGCACCGCCTTCGGCGACGACGTGGTGGACCATTACGTCCATGCCGCGGAATGGGAGATCAGCGAGCAAAACCGCGTCGTGACCGACTGGGAAGTGAAACGGGGATTCGAGCGGCTCTGACGCCGCTGGAGACGCACAGGCGCCAAGTGAGGACCAGATGACGAAGATGATCCAGTGTATCTCGCCCGTGGACGGGCGGGTCTATGCCGAGCGGCCGCCGCTTTCGCCGGAGGCGGCGGCTTCGGTCGTGGCGCGGGCGAAGGCGGCGCAGCCCGCCTGGGCGGCGCGGACGCTCGACGAGCGCATCCGGCTCGTGAAGGACGGCGTGGCCCGGCTCAATGCCGACAAGGAGCGGATCGTCGAGGAACTGGCCTGGCAGATGGGCCGCCCGACCCGCTTCGGAGGCGAGTTCGGCGGGCTGAACGAACGCACGAACTACATGGCCGGCATCGCCGCCGAGGCGCTGGCGCCGATGCTGGTGGAGGAGACCGACCGTTTCGCCCGCCGCATCGAATTCGCGCCCCATGGGCTCGTCTTCGTCATCGCGCCCTGGAACTACCCCTACATGACCGCGATGAACACGGTCGTGCCCGCGCTCATCGCCGGCAACGCGGTGATCCTGAAGCACGCGAGCCAGACACTCGTCGTCGGCGAACGCATCGCCGAGGCGCTGCATGCCGCGGGCGTGCCGCAGGACGTGTTCCAGAACGTCGCCCTCGACCACGCCGGGACCGAGAAGCTCATCGCCGACCGTTCCTTCGGCTTCGTCAACTTCACCGGCTCGGTCGGCGGCGGCCAGGCGATCGAACGCGCGGCGGCGGGCACCTTCACCGGACTCGGGCTGGAGCTTGGCGGCAAGGATCCCGGCTACGTCATGGAGGATGCCGACCTCGACTGGGCCGTCGATGTCCTCATGGACGGCGCGATGTACAATGCCGGCCAGTGCTGCTGCGGGATCGAGCGCATCTACGTCAACCACAGGCACTTCGACGAGTTCGTCGCGAAGTCGGTGAAGTGGGTGAACGCCCTGAAGCTCGGCAACCCCTTCGACGCCGACACCACGCTCGGCCCGATGGCCAACCGCCGCTTCGCCGACACGGTGCGCGCGCAGACCGCCGAGGCCGTGGCTGCGGGCGCCAAGCCGCTGATCGAGCGGCAGAATTTCCCGACCGACGACGGCGGCGCCTATCTCATGCCGCAGATCCTCGTGAACGTCGATCACTCGATGCGGGTGATGACGGAGGAAAGCTTCGGCCCCGTCGTCGGCATCATGGCAGTGAAGGACGATGCCGAGGCGCTGAGGCTGATGAACGACAGCCCCTATGGCCTGACGGCGAGCCTCTGGACGCAGGATCCCGACCGCGCCTGGTCGATCGCTAGGCAGGTGGAGACCGGCACCGTCTTCATGAACCGCGCCGACTACCTCGACCCGGCCATCTGCTGGACCGGCTGCAAGGATACCGGCCGCGGTGTCGGCCTCTCGAAACTTGGCTACCAGTCCGTCACCCGACCCCGCTCCTATCATTTCCGCAAGGTGAAATCATGACAGTGCCCAGCGCCAACTGGTCCTATCCGACCGCCGTGAAATTCGGCCCCGGCCGCATCCGCGAGCTTGCCGACCACTGCAAGGCGGTCGGCATGAAGCGACCGCTCCTCGTCACCGACAAGGCGCTGGCGTCGCTGCCGATCACGGGCCAGGCGCTCGACATCCTCGATGCCGCCGGGCTTGGCCGCGCGGTCTTCTCGGAAGTCGATCCGAACCCGAACGAGATGAACATGGAGGCCGGGCTCAAGGTCTATCGCGCCGGGGGGCATGACGGCGTCGTCTGCTTCGGCGGCGGCTCCGCGCTCGACCTCGGCAAGATGATCGCGCTGATGGTCGACCAGACGGTCCCGGTCTGGGATCTGGAGGATATCGGTGACTGGTGGACGCGGGCGGACGGCTCGAAGATCGCACCCATCATCGCGGTGCCGACGACGGCCGGGACCGGCAGCGAGGTCGGCCGCGCCGGCGTCCTCACCAACTCCGCCACCCACAAGAAGAAGATCATCTTCCACCCGAAGCTCCTGCCCTCGGTCACGATCTGCGACCCGGAACTGACGGTCGGGATGCCGCGCTTCATCACCGCCGGGACGGGCATGGACGCGCTGGCGCATTGCCTCGAGGCCTATTCCAGCCCGTTCTACCACCCGATGAGCCAGGGCATCGCGCTGGAAGGCATGCGGCTGGTGTTCGAAAACCTGCCGAAGGTCTACGACAACCCGAACGACCTTGAGGCGCGCGCCCACATGATGAGCGCGGCGGCGATGGGCGCGGTGGCGTTCCAGAAGGGCCTCGGCGCCATCCACTCGCTTTCCCACCCGGTCGGCGCGGTCTACGGCACGCACCACGGCACGACGAATGCCGTCGTCATGCCCATGGTGATGGAGTTCAACCGCAACGCCATCGAGCACCGGATCGAGAAGGCCGCCGCCTACATCGGCTTCGGCGGGGGCTTTGCCGGCTTCCACGATCAGGTCATGGAGTTGCGCGCGAATCTCGCCATACCCGAGAATCTCTCGGCCATGGGCGTGCAGTTCGCCGATCTCGACATGCTGACCGAGATGGCGCTTGAGGACCCCTCCTGCGGCGGCAACCCGGTGAAGATGACACGCGAGAACACCCGCAGACTCTACGACGCCTGCATGTGATCTGCGCCGTTCGCGGGACGGCGCCAGCCGTCCCGCGCCACCAGGCGTTGCATAAATGACCGCCGGTGCGGCGATCCATCGCCCGCCGGGCGGCCATGCGGTCCTTAGCCCCTCGCAGCCGCTGGCGATCCGTGTATAGTGTCGGCAAACAAAAGCGCCGCAGCAATAAGACGGAGAGCAGGGTGCGGGGACAGAAGATCGCAGGCATCGGCCTCACGTCCGTGGCCGCCCTCGGGGCTTGGGTGGCCTATGCCGAGCCGACCCTGACCCCCAGCCCAGGGACATTTGGCCTGCCCGGGCTCGTCGACATGCCGACGGCCGAAAGCAATCCGGAAGGGATCATCACCGCCAGCGTCTTCCGCTTTGCCGGCGCGATGCGGATCACGGCCACCTTCCAGGTGACCGACCGGTTGACCGGCGCCTTCCGCTATTCGCGCGTGCCGAGGATCTTCACCAACGGATCGGCGCTCTACGACCGATCCTTTGACGTCCAGTACCGCCTGCTCGACGAGAAGGACTGGCGCCCGGCAGTCGCGATCGGCCTGCGCGACTTCATCGGAACCGGGGTCTATTCCGGCGAATACATTGTCGCGTCCAAGACGGTCACGCCGCGTCTCAGGGCGACGGCGGGCCTCGGCTGGGGCCGGCTCGGCAGCCATGGCGACATCGGAAGCCCCTTCGGGTCGCGCCCGACGCTCGACATCGGCGAGGGCGGCAAGGCCAACACCGACCAGTTCTTCCGTGGCCCGGTATCGCCCTTCTTCGGCCTCGCCTGGGCGGCGACCGACAAGCTGACGCTGAAGGCGGAATATTCCACCGATGGCTATGACCGCGAGACGGCGGCGGGCACGTTCTCCCGCGATTCCTCGGTCAACCTCGGTTTCGAGTATCGTTTCAACAAGTCGGCGAGCCTCACGGGATACTACCTCTACGGCACGGAAGTCGGGCTCCAGTTCAACCTCACCGTCGATCCGCGCCGAGCGCCGGCGCCAAGCGGGCTGGAGACGGCCCCGCTGCCGGTCCGGCCGCGCCCGTCGCCCTCGGCCGATCCCGCGGCCTGGGCGACCGACTGGACCGCCGACCCCGAGGTGCATTCCGGCGTGCAGACCGCGCTTGCCAAGGCGCTGGCGAAGGACGGACAGGTTCTGGAGAGCATGGCGCTTTCGGCCACAAGGGTCGAAGTGCGCGTCCGCAACCAGAAATACCTCGCCCAGCCGCAGGCAGTGGGTCGCGTTGCCCGGGCGCTGACCCGCGCCGTTCCACCGTCGGTCGAGACCTTCGTCATCACCTCGATGGCAAACGGGATGCCGACATCTTCGGTCACGCTCCAGCGGAGCGACATCGAGCGGCTGGAGAGCGAAGGCTCGGTCGAGATCCTGCGGACGGCCGAGTTCACCGATCCCATGACGGGACCGGACACCGGCCTCGTGCCGACGCCGGGCACCTACCCGCGCTTCGTCTGGTCGCTGTCGCCCTACGGCGAGGCCAGCGTCTTCGACCCCGACGATCCGCTCAGGGCCGATTTCGGCGTGCAGCTCGCCGGGCGCTACGAGTTCGCGCCGGGGCTGATCCTTTCGGGCAGCATCCGCAAGAAGATCGTGGGCAACCTGGACGACTCGACCCGCGTTTCGGACTCGACGGTCTATCACGTGCGCTCCGACCTCGTGGAGTACCAGAGGCAGGGCGACGCGGGCATCCATGACCTGACGCTGGCCTGGTACGCGCGTCCTGCCCCGAACCTCTACAGCCGGGTGAGCGTCGGCCTCCTCGAACGCATGTACGGCGGCGTGTCGGGCGAGCTTCTGTGGAAGCCGGTCGACAGTCGCCTCGCCCTCGGGGCCGAGGTCAACTATGTCAAGCAGCGCGACTTCGACACGATGTTCAGCTTCCGCGACTACGATGTCGCGACCGGACATGTCTCGGCCTATTACGACTTCGGCAAGGGTTTCCTGGGCCAGGTGGATGTCGGCCGCTACCTTCTCGGCGACTGGGGCGCGACCTTCACACTCGACCGCGAGTTCGCCAACGGCTGGAAGGTCGGCGCCTACGCGACATTCACCGACTTGTCGGAACAGGACTTCGGCGAAGGCTCGTTCGACAAGGGCGTGCGGCTGACGATCCCGGTCAGCTGGACGACCGGGAAGCCGTCCACCAACAAGGTGAGCACCGTCATCAAGCCGCTCAACCGCGACGGCGGCGCGCGGCTCGACGTCGATGGCAGGCTCTACGAGACCATCCGCAGCACCCACCAGGGGGACATGCAGATCCAGTGGGGGAGGTTCTGGCGGTGACGTACCACGTCGCGCCCGCCGGGCGCACCTTCCGCCGCGCCGCCGCTGTCGGCGCCGGGCTCGTCGCGCTGGCCCTGGCCGGCTGCGGGACCGATACCTCGAAGACCGAGGGAACGACGATCGCCATGGGCGTCGTCAAGGGCATGACGGCAAAGCTGTCGCCGAAGAAGGCCGCCGGACCGGCCACCGTCCCGGACCCGGAGAGCCTCGCCGCGTCGGCGATGGCATCCTTCAAGGGCCCGCTGATTCTCGCGCAGATCGAGAAGGCCGGGCTGCTCACCGCTTTGGGCGAGACGGGGCGGAACGGCGCGGTGAGGACCTACGCCACGTCGAACGAACAGACGCTGGTCCTGCGCAATGGCCTGCTCACCGCCACGCGCGGCCTGGGCGACGATCTGATGTCGGCCAAGACCGACGCCGCAGCGGGATTGATCCTGCGCCGCCAGGCGGGCACGGTCGATCGCGTCTATCGCTACCTCGACGGCGAGGGGATCGAGCGGCCGCTGCCCATGGCATGCAGCGTCACGACCGGGCCGGCAAAATCCTTCGACTTCGCGGGGCGCCACTACGACACGCTGCAATTGGACGAATCCTGCAAGGCGACATCCACGACCCTGACGGTGAGCAACAGCTACTGGGTCACTGCCGACGGCACCGTCGCGCTGTCGCGGCAATGGATCGGCCCGGCCCTAGGCCATGTCACGATCCAGCTCGTCCGGCCCTGAGGTCCGGGCCGCGCGACAGGCCCTGCGCGACAAGGAGACTGCCTGCTAGGACGAAGGCCGGACGCACAGCGCCCGGCCTCCACCTTCGTACTCGAACGTCGATCCCGAGATCAGGAGTCCGACGAAGCCGCCGCGATGACGCCCAGCAGGAGGAGCGCCGGCACGATCAGGCCCGCATTGGAGGTTCCAGCCGGGGCGACTGCAACCGGCTCGGCTTCCACGACGGGCGCCGAGTAGCCGCCGGCAAACGCCGCGCCGGCCGAAAGAGTGATGACCGCAGCGAGGGTCGCGATTTTCTTCATGTTGATTCTCCGCTCTTAGCCTTCAAGAGCCGCCACTCGCGGCAGCATCCTTTCGCAGCAGAGCATATTCCTGAACGAGATCAAAGCAGTTTTCGGAGTTGCTGCAATGCAGCTACGACAGTGTTGCAAATTGGCCCGAGGGTTCGCGCACTCGTTGCGTCAGCCGGCAAAGTTCTGGGAAACGTAATAATTTCCGCAGTATGGCGCCTTCCCGTCGAAACCTACGCCCGAACCGACCCGGGTCACCTTGCGGTCGAGTATGTTCCGGCGATGATCCGCCGAAGCCATCCAATAGGTGACAATGGTACGCGCCAAGGTTGCATAGGTATGGGGTGGAATCACCCTCCCGTCGCTGCCGCGAAACCCGCAGGAGGCGCCGTCGGCGATCCGGAACGACTTGCCGTCGATCTGGAAGCGCGCGATCTGGCCGATGTTTTCCGATCCGGCCCGGAACCTGACGCCTGACGCCTTGATCCGCGCGAGCGTGTTCGCCTGCCCGGGCGTCTGCGACTTGTGGGACAGCGCCCGGGCCTTGGCCATCCATTTCGCGTGCTGGCCTGCGACCTTGCGCAGGCCCTGCGCGTCCGCGAGCGCCGGCACACCCGCCTTGCAGCGGTGGTAGTTGAGTTCGGCCAGGATGGCGGCATCGACCAGGGCCTGGTCGATGCGCTCCTCGGGCCGAATGGCGGCGTCGGCCCCCCGAACGGTCGGGCGCGAACAGGCATCGGCTGCACCGACGAGCGTCAGGCCGGCGAGGATTCCGGCGGCAAGGAGTTTCACGGCGCGCGGGATCATTTCCGGACTCCAGGGCGAACGACGACAAGTCGCGGCATTTCGCGCGACTGTGCACGAAACCCGGACATTTCCGGGGCAGGATTGCGCCGACATGCGGCTCAGGCGTTGACAGGCCGGTTGGGATGGGTCCTTCTCCAGCCCGAGTATTGGTCGGGGGCGTTTCATGAAGATCGCGATGATCGGCACGGGCTATGTCGGGCTCGTCTCCGGCGTCTGCTTTTCCGATTTCGGGCACCAGGTCGTCTGCGTCGACAAGGACCCGCGCAAGATCGACATGCTGAAGGCGGGACGGGTGCCGATCTATGAACCCGGACTCGATGTCCTGATGGCGAAGAACGTCACCGCCGGACGCCTCTCCTTCACCGGTGACCTGGCCTCGGCCGTCGACGGGGCCGACGCGGTCTTCATCGCCGTGGGCACGCCCACCCGGCGCGGCGACGGCCATGCCGACCTGACCTATGTCATGTCCGCCGCCGAAGAGATTGCCCGGGCGCTCACGGGCTATGCCGTCGTGGTGACCAAATCGACCGTCCCTGTCGGCACGAATGCCGCCGTGCGCGCGGTGATCGAGAGAGCCGCGCCGGGCAAGGACTTCGACGTGGCCTCGAACCCCGAGTTCCTTCGCGAAGGCGCGGCCATCGACGACTTCATGCGGCCCGACCGCGTGGTCGTCGGCGTCACCTCCGAGCGTGCGAAGAAGGTCATGGGCGAAGTCTACCGCCCGCTCTTCCTGCGCGACTTCCCGATCCTCTACACCGACCTGGAGACGGCGGAACTGATCAAGTACGCCGCCAACGCCTTCCTCGCGACGAAGATCACCTTCATCAACGAGATCGCACGGCTCTGCGAAAGGGTGGGAGCGGACGTGAAGCAGGTGTCGAAGGGCATCGGCCTCGACGGCCGGATCGGCAACAAGTTCCTGCATGCAGGCCCCGGCTACGGCGGGTCGTGCTTCCCGAAGGACACCTCGGCGCTGGCCCGGATCGGCCAGGAACATGCCGCGCCGATGCAGATCGTCGAGACCGTGATCAAGGTCAACGACGAGATCAAGCGGCGCATGGTCGACAAGGTGATGGACCTCTGCGGCGGCACGGTGAACGGCAAGACCGTCGCCGTGCTCGGCGTCACCTTCAAGCCCAACACCGACGACATGCGTGACGCGCCCGCCCTCACCATCGTGCCGGCGCTCGTGGGGAACGGCGCGAAGGTGCGTGTGGTCGATCCGCAGGGCCGGCGCGAGGGAGAGCACCTCCTGCCCGGTGTCACCTGGATGGAGGACGCCTATGCAGCCGCGGCGGGGGCGGACGCCGTCGTGATCCTGACCGAATGGAACGAGTTCCGTGCGCTCGACCTGTCCCGCATGGCGAAGGCGATGACCCACGCCCGGATGGCCGACCTCAGGAACGTCTATTCTCCGAAGGACGCCGCCGAGGCCGGGTTCGAGGCCTACACCGGCGTCGGCCGGTGAGTCAGGAGGCGAAGATGTCCCGGAACTCGTCGCGCAAAACCGCCTTCTGCACCTTGCCCATGGTGTTGCGCGGCAGGCTGGCGCGGAAGGCCACGACCTTCGGCTGCTTGAACGTCGCCAATGTCTCGGACAGCGACGCCCGGATCGTGGCTTCATCCAGCGTGGCGCCGGCCTCCGCCACGATGACGGCCACCACGCCCTCGCCGAAATCCGGGTGCGGCGCGGCGATCACCGCGCTTTCCAGGACGCCGGGCAGCGCGTCGATGGCAAGCTCCACTTCCTTCGGATAGACGTTGAAGCCGCCGGTGATGATCAGGTCCTTGCCCCGGCCGACGATCGTCACATAACCGTCCGCGTCCACGAACCCGAGGTCGCCGGTGATGAAGAACCCGTCCGCGTGCAGTTCCTCGGCGGTCTTTTCCGGCATCATCCAGTAGCCCTTGAAGACGTTCGGTCCCCGCACTTCGATGGTGCCGATCTGGCCCCGCTGCACCTCGCGCCCCTCCCCGTCGCAGACCTTCAGTTCCACTCCCGGCAGGGGGAACCCGACCGTTCCCGGCCGCCGCTCGCCCTCGTAGGGGTTCGAGGTGTTCATGTTGGTCTCGGTCATGCCGTAGCGTTCGAGGATGCGATGGCCGGTGCGCGCCTCCCACTGGCGGTGGGTCTCGGCCAGCAGGGGCGCGGAGCCGGAGATGAAGAGACGGACCTTGGCGACAAGGTCGCGGGTCAGGCGCGGGTCCTCGATCAGCCGCGTGTAAAAGGTCGGCACGCCCATCATCGCGGTCGCCTCGGGCAGGAAGCGGATCACCTGATCGGCGTCGAACTTCGGCAGGAAGATCATCGGGCAGCCCGCGAGAAGCGCCACGTTGGTAGCGACGAAAAGCCCGTGGGTGTGGAAGATCGGAAGCGCGTGGAGAAGGACATCCCGGTCCGTGAAACGCCAGAAATCCACCAGCACCTTCGCGTTCGAGAGGAGGTTCGCGTGACTCATCATCGC
The DNA here is from genome assembly GCF_008933605.1 of Albidovulum sp. GTDB lineage: Bacteria > Pseudomonadota > Alphaproteobacteria > Rhodobacterales > Rhodobacteraceae > Albidovulum. The sequence goes on along the minus strand of NZ_WBUS01000005.1, from coordinate 683 downwards.
GCCCTTCGACCGGCCCGTGGTGCCGGAGGTGTAGAGGAGCGCCGCAAGGTCCTCCGGCCCCCGCGCCACGGCAGGGCCCGGCGCTGCGGCGCGGGCGGCCTCCGCGAAACTCCCGCTCCCGTCTGCGTTGACCGTGGCGAGGCGCGCTCCCGCCGTCGTGGCCACCGGGGCGAGAAGGGCTTCCGACCGCCCGTCGCAGAGGAGGAGCCGCGCGCCCGCGTCGGCGACGAAGTAGCCGACCTCGGCCGGTGTGTAGGCGGTATTGAGCGGAAGGAAGACCACGCCCGCCTGGATAGCGCCGGCGATCACGGCGAGCATGTCGGGGCTCTTGTCCATTTGCAGCGCCACCCGGTCGCCCGGTTCGAGCCCCGCCCCCCGAAGCGCGGACGCATAGCGCGCGGCCATCGCGCCGAAAGCGGCGTGGCTGAGCCGCGACCCGTCGGGAAGGATCAGGAAATCCGCCGCGCTCCGCTCGTGACGTCCGAAGAGCGCGTCGTAGAGATGGTTGGCCATGCTGTTCCCCGGGTCTGCCTCCCGGCCGGAATACCGCCGTCGCTGACCGGAATCTAGCGGGCGCGGAAGGGGATCAGGCTCAGGCCGAAGAGACCCGCGGCCGCCGCGACGATCGAGGGCCCCGCGGGCGTGTCGAAAAGAAGCGAGAGCCAGAGCCCGGCCACCACCGC
>NZ_WBUS01000160.1 GCF_008933605.1 Albidovulum sp. | reverse complement strand
CCCCCACCGCCACCAGCCCGCGCGGGCCGGCGGCAAGCCGGGCGCGGTCGAAGCACGCCTCCTCGGCGCGTTCCACCGACATCGGTCCGCAGGCCGCGACCAGCGCGACGGCCGGCAGGAGGGCGGCGCGCGCCTGCATCAGTAGACCCGCGCCTTGGGCGCGATCTTCTTCAGGCTGATGCCGCCCTCGGCCTCGGACGTCAGCGGATCGAGATGGACGGGCCGGTAGTCGAGCGTGACCCTGGCACCATCCACCCGGGCGAGCGAATGCTTGCGCCAGTTGGCATCGTCGCGGTTCGGATGATCCTCGCTCGCATGCGCCCCGCGGCTTTCCTTCCGCGCCTCGGCAGCCACGATGGTGGCGAGCGCGTTGGGCATGAGGTTCGTGAGCTCCAGCGACTCCATGAGGTCGGAGTTCCAGATGAGCGAGCGGTCGGTGACCTTGATGTCGTCCATCTTGGCCGCCACGCGCTGCATCTTCTCCACGCCCTCGGCAAGCGTCTTGTCGGTGCGGAAGACGGCCGCGTCGGACTGCATGGTCTTCTGCATTTCCAGCCGCAGTTCGGCCGTCGCCACGTTGCCCTTGGCGTGGCGGAGGCCGTCGAAGCGCCCAAGCGCCCGGTCCAACTCGGACGCGTTGGTCGCCGGCACGGCACGGGCGCGGTCAACGACTTGCCCCGCCCGGATCGCCGCCGCGCGGCCGAAGACCACGAGGTCGATGAGCGAGTTGGATCCGAGCCGGTTCGCGCCGTGGACGGAGGCGCAGCCCGCCTCGCCCACCGCCATCAGCCCGGGGAACACGTTGTCGGGTTTGCCCGGCAGCGGATTCAGCACCTCGCCCCAGTAGTTCGTCGGGATGCCGCCCATGTTGTAGTGCACCGTCGGCAGCACCGGGATCGGCTCCTTCGTCACATCGACGCCGGCGAAGATCTTCGCCGACTCGCTGATGCCCGGCAGCCGTTCATGCAGCGTGGCCGGCGGCAGGTGGTTGAGGTGCAGGTGGATGTGATCCTTGTGCTCGCCCACGCCGCGCCCTTCGCGGATCTCGATGGTCATGCAGCGGCTGACCACGTCGCGCGACGCCAGGTCCTTGTAGGTCGGCGCGTAGCGTTCCATGAACCGCTCGCCCTCGGAGTTGGTGAGGTATCCGCCCTCGCCCCGTGCACCTTCGGTGATGAGGCAACCGGCACCGTAGATACCGGTGGGATGGAACTGCACGAACTCCATGTCCTGCAACGGCAGGCCCGCACGCGCCACCATGCCTCCACCGTCGCCGGTGCAGGTGTGGGCGCCGGTCGCCGAGAAATAGGCCCGGCCGTATCCGCCGGTGGCCAGCACCACCATCTTGGCGTTGAAGACATGGATCGTGCCGTCGTCGAGCTTCCAGGCCACGACGCCGGTGCAGGCGCCGTCGGTGATGACGAGGTCGATGGCGAAGTACTCGATGAAGAACTCCGCCTTCTGCTTCAGGCTCTGGCCGTAGAGCGTGTGCAGGATCGCGTGGCCGGTGCGGTCGGCCGCCGCGCAGGTGCGCTGCACCGGGGGACCCTCGCCGAACTCGGTCGTGTGGCCGCCAAAGGGGCGCTGATAGATCTTGCCCTCCTCGGTGCGGCTGAAGGGCACGCCGTAGTGCTCAAGCTCATAGACCGCCTTCGGCGCCTCGCGCGCGAGGTATTCCATCGCGTCGGTGTCGCCGAGCCAGTCCGATCCCTTCACCGTGTCGTACATGTGCCACTGCCAGTGGTCCGGCCCCATGTTCGACAGGCTGGCCGCGATTCCGCCCTGCGCCGCGACGGTGTGGGAGCGCGTCGGAAAGACCTTGGTCACGCAGGCCGTGCGCAGCCCCTGTTCGGCCATGCCCAGCGTCGCGCGCAGCCCCGCGCCGCCGGCGCCCACCACGACCACGTCGTAGTCATGCGTTTCGTAAGGATAGGAAGCGGTCATCGTGAGAAATCCTTCAAAGCGCGAGCCGGATCAGCGCATAGAGCCCTGTGGCGATGGTCGTGTAGGTGATGCAGACGACCGCGACGATCAGCGCCTTGCGCATGAAGCCGTGGGCATAGTCCTCGATCATCATCTGCGCACCGTGGCGGAAGTGGAGCATCCCCACCCAGAGCGTCAGCCCGGCGACGATGGCCGGGAACGGCCGGCCGTAGTACGCGACCACGGTCGCGTGATCGGCGCCGACGACCCGGCCGAAGGTGAAGATGAAGAGCGGCACGAGGACGGCGAGGCCGACCGCGCTCATCTGCATGTACCAGTGATGCGCGGTCCCGGTCTTGGCGGAGCCGAGGCCGGCGGCGCGCTTGGCATCGGTGAGGTATCGCATGGCCGCCCCTTTCAGAGAATAGTGATGGTGATGAGCGTCAGCACGACCGAGCCGAGGACGACGCCCCAGCCGAGCCGTTCGGCGGTCGGGATGTCGAGCCCGCGCCCGCTGTCGAACCAGAGGTGCCGCAACCCGGCGAGGTAGTGGTACCAGACGGCCCAGATGGAGCCCGCGAAGACGAGCTTGCCGACCCAGCTTCGCACTACCGCGTCGGCCACCGCGAAGTATTCGGCACTGGTCGCCGCCGCGAGCAGCCACCAGACGATGAGAAGTGCCGCGACGATCAGGGCATTGCCGGTGATCCGCGTCAGGATCGAGCTGATGGAGGTGAGCTGCGGGCGGTAGTATGGCCCGATCATGAAAGGCGACAGCGGGCGCTTGCCCCGGTTGACATCGGCCATTTCGGTCCCCCTTTGTCTCGCGCCCTGCCGCGAAGGGGGCGCCTTCGTCCCTCTCAATAGCGCAAATCGCGCCCATGTCACGCCGTGAATGCTGGAAAAGCCCGGAATCGGCTGGCGTTAGCGATAAAGACGGGGTTTGTGATCACATGGAAAAATTTCGTGATCACGCAATCCGGGACTCCGTTCAGGGCTCGAAGCGCGCGGGAATCGTTCCGGCCGGCAGCGCCGATACCGGCCGCTCCGTCTCGCGCCTGAGCTTGCGTCGCATCCGCTCCGGATACTCGTCATAGCTTTCGGCAGTCACCACGAAGGCGTTGGCGCCGGTCATGACGTTGCGGGCGAAGTAGTCCGGCAGCTCCGCGTCCTCGCCGCGGATCACCAGCGCGTTGACGATGATGGCGAGGCTGTCCATGCCTGGCCGGATCTCCGCGGGCTCGGTCCCCTCGTTGCTGCGCCCGTCCGACGAAATGTCCATGACCCGCCGGCGGCAGGCGGGCGCCTGATCGAAGACGCCCATGCCGAAGGTCATCGCCTGGCCGATGGCGGTGGAATACTCCGTCCATACGCGCGGCAGCGCCCCGATCCGCGCGGCAAGCGCCTCCACGTCCTCGGGGCGTTCGATCCGCGTCCAGCCGATGGACAGCTCCTGCCGCGACGCGCCGGTCCACTGCATCAGCGCCACCGCCGCCTCGGCTTTGACGAGCGCCTCGGTCACCACTCCGTCGCGCAGGCCCTCGGCCAGCCCCTGCATCTGCACCGCATATTCGCGGCCATCGACCGAGCCGGAGACGTCGACGGCGAGGAGGAGCGCAAGCTCGCATCCCGCCGCCGGGGCGGCGAGCGCAGGCAGGAGGCAGAGGGCAAGGGCCCGGCGCATGGACGGAGCATAGCGCGCGGCCCGCGCGCAGGCGATCACAAAGGCATCAGAGCCCAGTAGTCGAGGTCCAGAAGCACCTCGGGCAGGTACTTCCCGTCGGCATCCCTCAACGCGAAGGGCGCCGCGCCGTGTTTCACCGCCACCAGCCTCAACCGGATCGCGCCGACGCCCGGCGCCGCGGTTTCGGCCTTGTCGAGCACTTCCGACCAGGCCCGCACGGTGTCGCCCGCGAAGCAGGGGTTGGCATGGGCGCCCGCGTTCAGCGCCACGAGCATCTGCGCGTTCGCCAGCCCGTTGAAGCTCAGCGCCCGGGCGAGCGAAATCACATGCCCGCCGTAGATCAGCCGCCGCCCGTCCTCGCGCATCGTGGCGTCGAAATGCACCTTGGCGGTGTTCTGCCAGAGCCGGGTGGCCAGCATGTGCTCCGCCTCCTCGACCGTCACGCCGTCCACATGGTCGATCTTCTCGCCCGGGGCATAGTCGCCCCAGCGGTGCGGCTCGCCGGCGAGCCCGAAGTCGTAGTGCGTGAAGTCGAGCCCATCGGGCAGCACCAGATCCGGCGCCGCGACGGCGGGCTGGAGGCCGGGCACCACCGCTTCGGGGGCCGGGGTGGCGGCGTCGCGCTTGCGGACCATCACCCAGCGGACGTATTCCAGCACGACCTCACCGCGCTGGTTCAGCCCGCGCGTCCGGACCCAGACGACCCCCGACTTGCCGTTGGAATTCTCCTTCACCCCGATCACCTGGCTATCGGAGCGCAGTGTGTCCCCCGCCCAGACCGGCCGGATCCAGCGCCCCTCGGCATAGCCGAGGTTGGCGACGGCGTTCAGGCTGATGTCGGGCACGGTCTTGCCGAAAACCGTGTGGAAGGCGACGAGATCGTCCATCGGCGCCGCCTTCAGGCCGCAGGCGCGCGCGAAGGCGTCCGAGGAATGGAGCGCGTGCCGGGCGGGGTAGAGCGCGTGGTAGAGCGCCCGCTCGCCGCCCGAAACCGTGCGGGGAACGGCATGCGCGATCACCTCGCCGACCCGATAATCCTCGAAGAATCTGCCCGGATTGGTTTTCATCGCACGTCCTTCAGTCATCGTCCCGGCGCGGCCCTAGCCATAGGTCCCGAGGAACGGGTTATAGCCGAGCCAGATATGGATGCCGGCGATCAGCCCGTAGAGGACGACTGCGACCGCTAGGGCGATCGCATCGCCCCTGAGCCCGCCCGGCGCCGGCCTCACCCACGCCCCCTGCGCGTTGATCAGGAGGATGGAGACCGCGGCCCAGAGACCGAGTCCGCCGAAGAGCACGATCGACGCGAGATCGCCGTTGACCAGCAGATGCGCGACGGCCCAGACGATCACGCTCAGCAGCATCGGGTGCCGGACACGGGCGCGAAGTCGCCCCTTGCTGTGCGACAGGCCGAAGAGAAAGAGGGCCCCGAGCATCAGAAGGTCGGTCAGGTGACCCATGCCCGGCAGGGGTGTGTAGACCGGCTCGACCTCCGCCCGCCGGTAGCCGATCACCATCAGGATGAGCGCGGCGAGCGACAGCACCGTCACCGCCATCTTGCCCGGCATCTCGCCCATCCGCGCCCTGGGGCCGGGGGCGAGGCGCTTGAAAAGGTGCGACACGATCCAGAGCACAAGGCCCAGAACCAGGATCTGCATTGCGAAACCTCCCTGACCGGAACGCGGGCCGAGCCTTTCCCTATTTCGCCCGCTCCGCAATAGCTTCCGCACGGGCAAGCGCCTGGCGGGCGGTCACGACATGCAGGTTCTCGACGATCCGCCCGTCCACCACGGCGACGCCCTGCCCCGCCGCCTTCGCCTCCTCGAAGGCCGCGATCTGGCGGCGGGCGAGGTCGATTTCCGCCTCCGACGGCGCGAAGGCGGCATTGGCAATGGCAAGCTGCGCGGGGTGGATGAGCGTCTTGCCGTCGAAGCCCATGTCGCGGCCCTGCTCGCATTCCGCCAGAAGCCCGGCGTCGTCCTTGAAGGCGTTGTAGACGCCATCGACGATGATGCGGCCATGCGCCTTGGCGGCCAGGAGACAGAGCCCGAGACCGGCCTGCATCGCCAGCCGGTCAGGCCGGAATCGGCTGCCGAGTTCGCGCGCGAGGTCGTTGGTGCCCATCACTAGGCCTTCCAGCCGCGGATGCGCGGCGATGGCGGCGGCATTCAGCATCCCGAGCGCGGTCTCCATCATCGCCCAGAGCGGAACGTCGGGCACGAGTGCCGCCACCGCATCGAGGTCGGCCGCGGCGGAGACCTTCGGAACGAGGATCGCGTCGACCTTCGCGCCCGCCCGGATCGCCGAGGCGAAGGCGGTCGCATCCGCGTGCCCCCAGCCGGTGTCGAGCCCGTTCACCCGCACGATCCGCGCGCGCCCGCCGAAATCCGCCTCGGCCAGGACCCGCGCCAGCAGCGCGCGGGCATTTGCCTTCTCGTCCGGCGCCACTGCATCCTCGAGGTCGAAGATGATCGCGTCGCAGTCAAGTTCGCGCGCCTTCTCCAGCGCACGCTCCTTCGAGCCGGGGATGTAGAGCACCGAGCGATAGGGGCGCGGGCGAAGGGCGGCGACCATCGGGAATCTCCTCGCAACATTATTGCGTCAAAGACCACAGTGGCGGCACTTTCGGCAAGAGCTTTTTGCCGCAGCGCAGAAACCCCGGGGCCTCGTCTTGGCCCCAATACTCCCGCCGAAGGCTCCCGCCGCGACCGCGCGCGCTCGCTTCACCGGATTTTCGCAGCCCGGCGGCAGCATCACGGCGACCCGCGATCGACCGGAAGGCGCGCCATGCAGCAGAAACTCTTCGCCCTCTCGCTCGGCTTTGCAGCCGTCATCCTCGCCACGCATCACGCCTTCGCGGCATCCTTCGGCGCCTAGCCGCCCACCGCCGCGCTCCAGAGGTGCTTCAGCGAGACCGCCAGAAGCGCCCAGGTGACCAGCCTGAAGAAGAGTCGCTCCGGCAGGACGCGCACCAGCCAGACCCCCGCCAGAACCGCCGCCACCGCCGGAATGGAGAGGATCGCCGCCGCCTTGAGGTTCTCCGCCGACAACTGGCCGAGCGCCCAATAGGGGACCAGCTTCACGGCGTTCACGAAGGCGAAGAACACGGTCGTCGTCGCCGCAAAGACGGTCTTTTCCAGCCTGAGCGGCAGCACATAGACCTGGTAGGGCGGCGCGCCGGCATGGCTGACGAAGCTCGTGTAGCCGGTCACCGCGCCCCAGACGATCCCGGGGACGACCCGGGCCCGGCCGGGTCCCGCGCCCTCCGGGCGCGGGCCGAGGAGAAGGGTCAGCGCGAAGGCGGTCCCGATCGCCCCGACGATGCCCGTCACCAGCCGGTCGGACACCGCGGCCGCAGTCATCCAGCCGAGCCCGATACCCAAGACCGCGGCGGGTGCGAGAATCGCGAGCACCCTCCGGTCGAAGGCCCGGCGGTAGGCGAAAAGCCCGATCAGGTCCGAGGCGACATAGACCGGCAGGAGCAGCCCCGCCGCCGCCACGGGCGAAACCGCGAGCGCGAGTACCGGCACCGCCAGCATTCCCACGACCGGCAGCCCGCCTTTCGACAGGCCGACGAGCGCGGCCGCCAGGCAGCCCAGACCCCAGAAA
>NZ_WBUS01000159.1 GCF_008933605.1 Albidovulum sp. | reverse complement strand
GTTCGGGCCGGCTCAGCGAAACGGGTGCCGAAGCCACGGCGATGCTGCCCGCCGGGTCTGCCGGAGCGGCGGGGGGCGCCATCGGCTGCGGATCGGCGGCGGCGATCACCGGCGGAGGTGGGGGCGCCGCAGTGAAACCGGCCCAGAGATGAGGAAGGATCGCGGTCGCCGCGACGCCGAACGAAAGCCCCGTCGCGAACCCGCTGCCGACCATCAAGGCGCGGAGGGCGCGCGAAGGTGTCGGTGCCTGCGTGCGCGCCGGCGGGTCCTGCCGCAAGGTGGTCGCCGCTGGATGTGCCGTGGCTGCCGTTCGCGGCCCCGGCGCGGACAGGGAAGGACCGGGCCGCGGACGTGTCATCCCGATCGCGGCGCTCGGCCGGAGCAGCAGGACCTCCGCACTCGGCCGCTCGCCACGCTCCGCGACAGGCTGCCGGCGCCTTTCCGGCCGCAACGGAGTCACGACGGACCGGCCGGCCTCCATCGCCTTCCGGGCCTGCACCACACGGGTCAGGGGGCCGCCCTGATCCCCTGCCACGTCCTGCTTTTCCCAGGGCTTCCGGCGCGTATCGAGGATGAAGCCGTCGTCCCCGGCTTCCGCCAGCACTTTCTCGCGCTCGGCCCGCGCACGTGCGAGCCGGGCATGGAACGACCCCTTCGCCAGGAGCTCTTCAAAGCTCGGCAAATCCGCGCCACCAGCAGGCGGCTTCGCGACATCAGTCGCCGCCCTATCCATTGGCCCCACCCTCTCGACGGCAGCTTAAGAGGGTCCGAAAGACCCAGGCCAGCCAAAACACCCGGCATATGGAACGCCGACACCCCTCGGCACCCCACCCGTATATGGTCATATTAGGCTTCCGCGCCGCAACATTCAAACGCACGGTCGCAAATTGTTCGTAGTTGCATCGAGCTGACCACTATCGGCAGTGGCCCAGGGCCCTTGGACTAGGTCCTTAGATCGCTTGCCGAAATCCGGGCCGCGACGGCGCGCACGGCGGCGATGTCCGAGGCCACGTCGGCGACAATCCGCCTGCCCGCGACGATCGGACGCCCCCGCGCGATGACATGGACCACGTCCGACCGCCCTGCCGAATAGACGAGGCTCGAATAGGGATCGTAGGAGGGAATCAGGTGCGGCGAGGTGAGATCGACCACGATCAGGTCGGCGTCCATCCCCGCGGACAGCCGCCCCTTGCGGCCGCCGAGCCCGGCCGCGCGGGCGCCCCCGCGCGTGGCCATGGCAACGATGTCGCGCGCCGGAAGGACCTCGGGCGCGCCCGAGGCGAGGATCGCCATCTGCGCCGCAAGCCGCATGGTGCGGAACATGTCGAGGTCGTTCCCGCTCGCCGCGCCATCGGTGCCGAGGGCGGCGACCGCCCCCGCGGCCCTGATGTCGCAGAGACGCGCGGTGCCGGAGGCGAGCTTGGCGTTCGACAAGGGGCAATGCGCCATGGAGACGCCGCGTTCGGCCACAAGCGCGATCTCCGCGTCGTCGAGATGCACCGCATGGGCCAGGAGCGTGCCCGGCCGGATCATCCCGGCCCGGTCGAGCGCGCGGACGGGCGTGGTGCCGTGCTGCGCGGCGACGAGGGCCAGTTCCGAGGGCGCCTCGGCCGCGTGGATGTGGACGGGCACGCCGAGCCGTTCCGAAAGCGCCGTGACCTCGGCGAGTTGCCCGGCGTCAAGGGTGTAGGCCGAATGCGGCATCAGCATCAGGTCCACCCCCTCCGCTCCGCGGTGGCGGGCGACGAAATCCTCGGCAAAGCGCATCCGCTCCGCCCAGGGCAGGTGGTCGATGCCGTCGAAGCCGATGAAGACGGGGCCCGCGGTCAGGCCGATGCCGACGTGGCGGGCCGCCTCGACGGTCGCGTCGGGGTGGAAATACATGTCCACCACATGCGTGACCCCGCCCAGCGCCATTTCCGCGAAACCCAGCGCCGCGCCCGCCCGCACCGTGGCGGGCGTGACATGGGCGGCCTCGGCGGCCCAGACCGCCTTGAGGAAGCCGTCGAGCGGGCGGTCGTCGGCAAGGCCGCGGAAAAGGACCATCGCCGCATGGCAATGGGTGTTGACGAAGCCGGGCAGGATGATCCCGCCCCTGGCGTCGATGACCTCGCGCGCCGCGACACCTGCCGCCTCCGCCATCGGCCCGACGGCCGCGATGCGCCCATCGGAGACCGCCACGGCACCTTCGCCGAAGGCCGTGAAGCCCGCGTCCATCGTCAGCACATGACCGTTGGTCACGAGCATGTCGCAGCGGGCGGGAAAGGCGGTCATGAGGGGACCTCCGGCAGGGCGGGGATCAGGTCGCGCATCAGCGCGAGGAGCTTCGGCTCCACGGTCCTGGCCGCCTCCCAGACCTCGGCCTCGGTCGTGACATGGGGGCTCGCCACGCTGTCCACCGCGATGTTCGTCACGGCAGAGACGGCAAGGACGCGGAGCCCCAGATGCCGCGCGGCGATGACCTCCGGCACGGTCGACATGCCGACGAGGTCGCAGCCGGCAAGCTTCAGGAGCCGGATCAGCGCCGGCGGCTCGAAGCTCGGGCCGACGACATGGGCATAGGTGCCGCGCCTGAGCCCGCCAAGCCCTTCCGCCAGCGCCACGAGGTCGGGATCGTAGGCGCGGTTCATCGAGACGAAGCGGGGACCGGCCGCAGGGTCGTTCGGGCCGCGCAACGGATCGAGGCCGGAGGCGATGGCGAGCGAGAGGTGGTCCTCGATCACCACGAGATTGCCCACCCTGTCCTCCGGGTGCATCCCTCCGGCCGCATTGGTCAGCACAAGCGTTCGCGCGCCAAGCGCGGCCATGACCCGGATCGGAAACACAACCTCCTGCGGCGAATAGCCTTCGTACATGTGGACGCGGCCCTGCATGACCACGCAGGCGCGCCCGAAGAGCCGGCCGAGGATGAGCCGGCCCGCATGGCCCGGCGCGGTGGAAACGGGGAAGCCCGGGATGTCGGCATAGGGCACCGCGACGCCCTCCGCCGCGTCGGCCAGAGCGCCGAGGCCCGAGCCGAGCACGAGCGCGACCTCGGGCACGATGCCTGCCCTGTCCTGCACATAGGAAACCGCCGCCGCGACCGCCCGGTCCGTCATCTGCCCCTCGACTTTCCCGCGAACCTTGGCACCCTGCCGGCGCAACCGCAAGCCGACCGGCACGCCGGCCGGCGTCACAGAACGCGGGCGAGAAAGCCGCGGGTCCGGTCCTCGCGCGGGGCGCCGAAGATCGCCGAGGGCGGCCCCTCCTCCAGGATGCGGCCTTCGTCGAGGAAGCAGATCTTGTCGGCCGCCTCGCGGGCGAAAGCCATCTCGTGCGTCGCGAGCACCATGGTCATGCCTTCCGCCTTCAACGCCCGGAGCACGTCCAGCACCTCGCCCACGAGCGCGGGGTCGAGCGCCGATGTCACCTCGTCGAACAGCATCACCTCGGGCCGCATGGCAAGCGCGCGGATGATCGCCACGCGCTGTTGCTGGCCGCCCGAGAGCTGGTCGGGGTAGTGGCCCATCCGGTCGACAAGCCCGAAGCGCGCGAAAAGCGCCTCCGCCTCGGGCAGAAGCTCCTCACGGCGCTTGCGGCGGATGCGGCGGGGGGCGAGGAGGACGTTTTCCACGGCCGTCATGTGCGGAAAGAGGTTGAAGCTCTGGAACACCATGCCGATGCGCTGGCGCACCGGCTGGGGGTCGAGGTCCGGGTCGGTGATGTCCTGCCCGTCGAGCAGGATTTCCCCGTCGTCGACCGGTTCCAGGAGGTTCAGGCAGCGCAGGAGCGTGGACTTGCCCGACCCCGAGGCGCCGATGAGGCAGACCATCTGTCCCTTGTCGATCTCGAGGCTGAGGCCGCGCAGCACCTCGTGCGCGCCGAAGCTCTTCCACACGTCGCGGACGGACAGCTTCGCCATGGCTCAGCTCCGCGCCGCGTTCTGGCGCGCGATCATCCGGTCCACCCAGCGCGTCGCGGGCACCGTGACGGCCAGGAAGATCAGCGCCGCGCCGAGGTAGGGCGTGAAGTTCGCCAGCAGCGACTTGTAGACTCCGGCCTGGCGCAGCACCTCCACCGGCCCGATGAACGAGAGAAGCGCCACGTCCTTCTGGAGCGCGATGAGCAGGTTCATGTTGGCCGGGATGACGCGGCGGATGGCCTGCGGCAGGATCACGAAGCGCATCACGTCCCAGTGCGAGAGCCCGAGCGAGGTCGCCGCGGCGCGCTGGCTTTCGTGGATCGACTCGATGCCCGTCCGGTAGACCTCGGCCACATAGGCGGAATAGGTCAGGACGACGGCGACCGTGCCCCAGATGTAGGGGCTGTTCCACGGCCGCGGCAGGCCGAGCCCGGGGATGCCGAAACCGACGAGGTAGATCACGAGGATCACCGGCACGCCGCGGAAGACATCGTTGTAGACCATCCCGAAGAGCCGGAGCGGGAAGAGCGCGGGCGAGCGGGCGTCACGGGCCAGCGCGATGACAAGGCCGAGGACGGCGATCATCGGCGCACACCAGGCGAAGATCATGATGTCGACGAGGAATGCCTTCACCAGCCCCGGAAAGGTCTTCCAGAAGACCTCGCCGTTGAAGAAGGCCTTCTGCACCCGCTCCCACCCCGGCGCCAGCGGCACCAAGAGGACGATGGCCGCGACCACGAGGGCGGTGCTTGCCGTGGCGATGACGAGGCTCCGCCGCCGCATCCTCGCTTCGCGCAACGCGCGCCGCGTCGGTCGCCCGACGGCCCGTGCCGGACCGCCGGTGCCATGCTCCCCCTGCGTCATCGCCAGGGCTTACTTCACGACCGGCGCCCCGGTCGCCTCCGCCAGCCACTCCGCCTCGATCGCGGCCAGGGCGCCGTCCGCCTTCATCTCGGCCAAGGCGGCGTTGGCGCAATCCTTCAGCGCGTTGCCCTCCTCGAAGACCAGTCCGAAACTGTCGGCGGGCGTCTCGCCGGCGGGGAACTGCCCCAGCACCACGCCGTCGTCGAGCACGACCGCCGCGGTGTAGAGCGCCGACGGCAGATCCATGAGCGTGGCGTCGATCTGCCCGGCCTTCAGGGCCTCCGACACGTCGGCGGTATCCTCGTAGAGCAGGGGATCGCTCTCCGGCCCGACCAGCGAGGCGATGAGGGCGGGCGCGGTGGTGCCGGCCGCGAGGCCCCACTTCAGCGCCTTCAGCGACGCGAGTTCCGGTTTGGCGCCCGCATCGACCGTGGGCTTGCGCACCAGCACCGCCTGCGCGGCGTTGTAGTAGGGCTCGGAGAAGTCGATCGTCTGGTCACGCTCGGGCGTGATAGAATACTGCTGGAGGTTGAAGTCGAACTCCTTCGGCCCCGGCTGGATCGCCTGATCGAAGGTGGTGGAGGTCCATTCCACCTTTTCGGCCGCAAATCCCATGCGCTTGGCGACCTCGTAGGCCACCGCCGCCTCGAACCCCTTGCCGGAGGCCGGATCGTTGTCGATCACCCAGGGGAAGTAGGCCGGGTTGCCGGTCGCGATCGTCAGGACGCCCTCCTTCAGCGTCTTGCCGGCCGCGCAGTCGTTCTGCGCCATCGCCGCATTGGCGCCGAGTGCAAGGGCCATCGCGGCCGAAAGCGTGAATTGTGCCAGTCTCATCTCGCTGTCTCCCTTTTGTCCGGTCGGCCGGGAAGGGCATCGCGCCCGCCGGCCCCTGGTCCCCCGCTTGCGGCCACCTCAGCTTCGCGGCCGGGGTCCTGTCAACAGGAGAATGGGCGACCACGCCGCGCGGCGATTGCCGCAGCGTCCGACACGCACGAAAACGCACGAGATGTCTCGACCCGCGCGCCCGAGGTGGTACCGTGGTGCGGTGCCTGATTCCGCCGGGCGTGTTCCGCAATGAGGAGAGGGTCGCCCGTGGTTCGCCTCACCCTGCTGCTTTCCGCTCTCGTTGGGCTGGCATTCCCTGCGGCCGGCGAACCGCCGCTCGCGGTTGAAATCGTCACGGTCCATCCGGAAGGCCAGACCGTCAGCCGTTCGCTCACCGGCGAGATCCGCGCGAGGGATCCGCTGAGCGCGTCCTTTTCCGCCGGCGGACGGCTCATCGACGTGATGGTGGATGCGGGCGCGACGGTCGCCAAGGGCGCCGTGCTGGCCCGGATGGACGCCGTGCAGCAGGAACAGGCGCTCCGCGGAGCGCGGGCACAGATGCAGACCGCGACGGCGGACTACCGGCAGGCGGCGGAGGACCTCGACCGCCAGGACGCACTTCTCGAACGCGGTGCCACGACGCGGATCGCGCGCGACGGGGCCGAGGACGCACTGCGCATCGCCGAAGGGGCGCTGGCGGAGGCCCAGGCGACCCTCGACCGGGCGGAAAAGGCGCTGGCCGACACGATCCTCGTCGCGCCCGAGGCAGCGACCGTCACCCGGCGGCTCGCCGAGCCGGGGCAGATCGTCGGCGCGGCGCAGCCGGTGGTGGAACTGGCGCTCGGCGCGGGGCTCGACGCGGTCTTCGCCGTGCCCGAGGTCATGCTGACGATGACCGAAACGCCCCCGCCGGTCTCACTCGCGCTCATCGACCGGCCGGACGTGGTCTTTTCCGGCAGCATCGCGGAGATTTCCCCGGTGGTGGACGCATCGACCGGCACTGTCACGGTGAAGGTCGCTGTCAACGACCCGCCCGGCGGGCTCGCCTTTGGCGAAGCGGTGCGCGGCACTGTCGCGCTGCCGGAACCGGCCCGGGTGATCCTGCCCTACACCGCCATTTCGGCGACCGCCGAGGGGCCCGCGGTCTGGCAGGTCGATCCCGCGACGATGGCGGTCTCGTCGCTGCCGATCAGGATCGAACGTTACGAGACGGGCCGGATCGTCGTCGCCTCCGGGATCGCCGATGGCACGCTCATCGTCGCGAAGGGGGCACAGCTTCTCTATCCCGGGCGCATCGTGCAGGCGGCGGAGGACGTGAAATGATCCGTCTCGTTCTGGCCGCCGCATTTTCCGCCCTGCCCGCCTTGGCTGTCGCCGCCGACGCGCCCGCACCCGGCACCGCGACACCGCGGCCCGTCATCTCGGTGATCGTGAACCCGGAATCCGGGTTGCCGGTGACCTTCGTCGGCACGGTCACGGCAAAGATCGAAGCCGATCTCGGCTTTCCCCTCGCCGGCACCATCGCCGAACGGCCGGTCTCGGGCGGAGACACGGTGGCCAAGGGCGAGGTCCTCGCCCGGCTCGACCCCGAGGATCTCGACGCGGCGCTTCGCGCGGCGGAAGCCGGCGTGACCGTGGCCGAGGCGCAACTG
>NZ_WBUS01000158.1 GCF_008933605.1 Albidovulum sp. | reverse complement strand
GCGGGGACGGGCGGGCTGGCCGGGGGCTTGGGCGCCGACGCCATCGCGGCGGCCGTCCCGGATTCCGCGCTCGCGGACGGGCTTTTCGGCCGGGAAGGGCTGACCGTCACCCGGCAGGAGGCGGGTGTGCCCCTTTGGGTCGCGCGCGCGGGCGACGAAGAACTGGGAGCAATCGGCTCGACCTGGGAAATCGCCGGATCGGTCGGCTACTCCGGCCGGCCGCTCGACGTGCTTGTGGCGGTCACGCCGGACGCCAGGATCGCCGGGGCCCGGCTCATGGCCCACAACGAGCCGGTGCTGACGCTCGGTATCTCGGACGCCGACATCGCCGCCTATGTGGACGGGTTCGCCGGCTACGACCTGACCGCGCCCCCCGACCCGACGCTTGCCGGAACGCCGGGACTGCCCGACGTGATCGCCCGTGCGACGGTCTCGACCGGCGTCATCCGAGACGGCATCCTGCGCACCGCCCGCACGCTCGCCATCGGCCGCGGCTACATCGCCGCGGGCGGCGGGATCGACCGGCTGAGCTTCGCCCCCGCCGACTGGCCCGCGCTCGTCGCCTCGGGCGCCCTGGCGGAGGCGCGCATCAGCATGACCGATGCCGCGGCCGCCCTCGCCGGCGCCACGGTGCCGGTCCCGCCGGGGGAAGGCGACTTCCTGCATCTCTGGACCGGGATCATCGACCCTCCGGCGGTTGGCCAGAACCTTTTCGGCCAGCAGGCCTTCACCTCGGCCGTGGGCTCCCTCGGGCCGGGCGAGACGGTGCTGGCCCTCGTTTCGTCCGGCGCCTATTCCCACCGCGGCACCGACTGGAAGCGCAGCGGCGCCTTCGACCGGGTGAGCGTCGTGCAGGGCGAGACGCGGCTGCACCCCGACGCGACGGGCTACACGATGGTCAAGCGGCTCGCCATCGCGGGCGCCCCCGAGGTGAAGGAGATCAGCCTCTTCCGCCTGCCACCCGAGATCGACCCGATGCAGCCCTTCCGCGTCGAGGTTCGCGCGGCCCGTCCCGCCGCCTCGGGCGAGGTCGCGTTGACCCTCGGCGCCGACTACCGCCTGCCGGATGCCCACCGCCTTGCCGCGCCGGCGGAGCCGCAGCCGCTCTGGCGCGAGGTCTGGACCGAGAAACGGGAGGAGACCGGGATCGTCGCGGCGATGCTTGCAGTGCTCACCCTCATCCTTTTCGCGCAGGAGTGGATCACCCGCCGCCCGAAGCTCTGGCTCATCAGCCGCGTGAGCTTCCTTGCCACGACGCTCCTCGTACTCGGATGGGGGCTGAACGGGCAGTTGTCGGTGGTGCAGGTGATCGCCTTCCTCCACTCGCTCCTCGCCGGCTTCCGCTGGGAGACCTTCCTGATCGAGCCGGTGATCTTCCTCCTGTGGTCCTTCACCGCGCTCGGGATGCTCTTCTGGGGCCGCGGCGTCTATTGCGGCTGGCTCTGCCCCTTCGGCGCGCTCCAGGAACTGACCAACCTCGCCGCCCGGCGGCTTGGCGTGAAGCAGGTGGCGGTACCGCAGGCGCTGCACGAGCGGCTCTGGGTCATCAAGTACACGCTCTTCGTGGGGCTTCTCGCGCTCTCGTTCTATTCCATGCACGAGGCGCTGGTCATGGCGGAGGCGGAGCCCTTCAAGACCGCGATCTCGCTGCGCATGTGGCGGGCCTGGCCCTTCGTTCTCTATGTCCTCGTGCTTCTCGGCGCAGGGCTCTTCATCGAGCGGTTCTATTGCCGTTACCTTTGCCCGCTGGGCGCGGGCATCGCGATCCCGGCCAAGCTGAAGGTCTTCGACTGGCTGAAGCGGCGCCCGCAGTGTGGCCGTGAATGCCGGCTATGCGAGACGAAATGCACGGTCGGCGCGATCGATCCGCTCGGCCGGATCAATGCCAACGAATGCGTCCTCTGCCTGCGCTGCCAGGTCGTGATGAACGACCCAGGCATCTGCCCGGTCCTAAAGCGGCGGGCGCGCGGCGCGGAAGGAGTTCCCGCATGACACCGCTCGTCCGCCTCCTCGGCGAGGGTTTCCGCGCCTTCTTTCTTGCCGCCGGGCTCTACGCCGTTCTTGCCATCGGCCTCTGGACGCTCTCCTTCGTCGTGCCGGTCCCGCTGCCCGAGGCGCTGCCGCCGGTCGAGTGGCATGCACACGAGATGATCTTCGGCTACGGCGCCGCCGCGCTCGGCGGCTTCCTCCTGACGGCGGTGCCGAACTGGACCGGCGCGAAGGCCGCGCGGCACGCCTTCATCGCCTCCGCGGTCGGCCTCTGGCTCGCCGGGCGGATCGCGGTCTGGTGCGCCGGCATCCTTCCCCTGCCCCTCGTCGCCGCCGTTGACCTCGCCTTCCTGCCGCTTCTCGCGGCCAAGATCGCCACCCAGCTCGTCCGCCGGCCGAAGCCGCAGAACGTGATGTTCCTCGGCCTCCTCGCGCTGATCTGGACGGCGAATCTCTTCGTCCATCTGGAATGGATGCGGGTCGCCGCCGCGACCGCCCTGCCGGGCCTCCATGCCGGGCTTTACGGGCTCGTCGCGATGATCGCCGTCCTCGGCGGCCGCGTGACGCCCGCCTTCACCCGCAACGCGATGACACGGGCCGGGCGCGAGACCGCCCTGCCCCGCTCCTTCGCGCGGCTCGACGCGCCGGCCATCGCGGCGGCGATCGCCCTGCCCGTCGCGACCCTGGCGGCGATGCCGCCCGCGATCTTCGGGTCGATCGCGCTCCTCGCCGGGGCCGGGCAACTCGCACGCCTCGCCTTCTGGCGCCCTGGCTTCACCCTGGACCAGCCGATCCTCTGGGCGCTGCACCTGTCCTTCGGGCTGATCGGCGTCGGCCTGATCCTGACCGGGCTCGCCGCCTTCGGCCTCGGCGCACCCGTCGGCGCGCTCCATGTCGTCGCCATCGGCGGCGTGGGCGGCATGACGCTCGCCGTGATGTCCCGCGCGAGCCTCGGCCATTCGGGACGTCCGCTGGTCGCCCCCGTGCCGGTGGCGCTCGCCTATGTGCTCCTGCCCCTCGCCGCGCTCGTCCGCTGGGCCGCCGCCACCTACGCCGGGATCGCCCTTCCCGCAACGCTCGCCGCCGGCGCGCTCTGGTCGCTGGCGTTCCTCATGTACCTCGTCGCGCTCTGGCCCGTGTTCTGGGGGCCGCGCGTGAGAACTCCCGCGGAGTGAACCATGCACCGCCGCCGCTTCCTCACCATCGCCGCCGCCGCGACCCTCGCCCGCCCCGCCCGGGCAGCGGCACCTTCGGTCTGGACCGGCCGGGCGATGGGTGCGGCCGCACGGATCGTCCTGCACGGCGCGGAACCGTACCGCGCGCAGCGCCTCTTCGCCCGCGTCGAGGCCGAACTCCTTCGGGTCGAGGCGCATTTCTCCCTCCACACAGATTCGGCGCTCACGCGGCTCAACCGCGACGGCCGGCTGACCCATCCGGCGCCCGAGGTTCTCGCGCTCTTCGATCTCGCGTCCCGCGTCCACGCCGCGACGGGCGGGGCCTTCGACCCCTCGATCCAGCCGCTCTGGCTGGCCGTCGCCACGGGCGGCGACACGGTGGCGGCGCGGGCGCTCGTCGACTGGTCCCGGCTGCGCATCGGCCCGGACGAGATCGCGCTCGCGCCGGGCCAGTCACTCACCTTCAACGGGATTGCGCAGGGCCATGCCGCGGACCGAATCGCGGGCCTCCTCCGGGCCGAGGACTTTGGCGACATGCTGATCGACATGGGCGAGGTGATGGCGCTCGGCCGCAACGGCGGCCGGGCCTGGCAGGCCGCGATCGCCGCGCCCGACGGGGCGGAAATCGCGCGGATCGGGCTCACCGACCGCGCGCTTGCGACCTCGTCGCCCACCGGAACGCGGATCGGCGCCGCCGCGCCCCACATCCTCCACCCGGCGGGCCTTCCGGCCCGCTGGTCGACTGTCGCGGTCTCCGCCCCCGACGCTGCCACGGCGGATGCGCTGTCCACCGCGTTCTGTCTGATGGGGCGGGAAGAGATCAATGCAGCACTCGCAGCATTTCATGCCGCGCGCATCGAAATATTGAGCTAAGTGTTTGACTTTAGTTAAGGCTGCCGATGCCGCATTGCGGCAAATCCCTCCTGTGATTCAATTGCTCCGGGAAGGATTTGCGCAATGCGCGAAGTCATGACCAAGAGCATGGCCCGCAATATCTTCTATGGCGGCTCCCTGTTCTTCATTCTCATCTTCGTCGGGTTGACGGCACATAGCCACCGTTACATCCGCACGACATCCACCGACGCAGCCGGGCTGACCGACAGCGTCGCGGCGGGCAAGCACATCTGGGAAGAGAAGGCCTGCATCAACTGCCACACGATCCTAGGCGAAGGCGCCTATTTCGCGCCCGAGCTGGCCAATGTCATGACCCGCTGGGGCGTGGCCGATGATCCGCAGGCCGCGTTCGACGCGCTCAAGGGCTGGATGGATGCGATGCCCACCGGCATCGAGGGCCGCCGCCAGATGCCGCAGTTCAACCTGACCGACCAGGAATACCGCGAGCTTGCCGACTTCCTCCTGTGGACGAACAGGATTCGCGCCCAGGACTGGCCCCCGAACGACGCGGGCTGAGGAGAGAGTGAAATGAAATACCAGACACAGAAAATCGCGCTGGCCTACTTCCTCGTGGCCATGGCGCTCTTCGCCGTGCAGGTCTCGCTCGGCCTGCTCCTCGGCTGGATCTATATCTACCCGAACTTCCTGGCCGAGATCCTGCCCTTCAACATCGGCCGGATGCTGCACACCAACAGCCTCATCGTCTGGCTGCTCCTCGGCTTCTTCGGCGCGGCCTACTACCTGCTGCCGGAGGAAACCGAGCGGGAGATCTACTCGCCGAAGCTCGCCTACCTGCAACTGGCGATATTCGTGCTCGGCACCGCAGGCGTGGTCGTCACCTATTTCTTCAATCTCTTCGAGGGCAACTTCCTGCTCGGCAAGCAGGGGCGCGAGTTCCTGGAACAGCCGACCTGGGTGAAGGCGGGCATCGTCGTCGCCGCGCTGATCTTCCTCTACAACGTCTCGATGACGGTGCTGGCCGGCAAGAAGACGGCGATCACCAACATCCTGCTTCTCGGCCTCTGGGGCCTCGCGCTCCTCTTCCTCTTCGCCTTCTACAACCCGTCGAACCTCGCTCTCGACAAGCTTTACTGGTGGTATGTCGTCCATCTCTGGGTCGAGGGCACCTGGGAACTGGTGATGGCCTCGATCCTCGCCTTCCTGATGCTGAAGCTGACCGGCGTCGACCGCGAGGTGGTGGAGAAGTGGCTCTACGTCATCGTCGCCGCGGCGCTCTTCTCGGGCATCCTCGGCACGGGGCACCACTACTACTGGATCGGCGCGCCCGGCTACTGGCAGTGGATCGGCTCGATCTTCTCCTCGCTCGAGGTGATCCCCTTCTTCGCCATGATGGCCTTCGCCTTCGTGATGGTCTGGAAAGGCCGCCGCGACCACCCGAACAAGGCCGCGCTCCTGTGGTCGCTGGGCTGCGCCACACTGGCCTTCTTCGGCGCCGGGGTCTGGGGCTTCCTGCACACGCTGCACGGGGTGAACTACTATACCCACGGCACGCAGATCACCGCCGCGCACGGCCACCTCGCCTTCTTCGGCGCCTATGTCGCGCTGAACCTCGCGATCATCTCCTACGCGATGCCGCATCTGCTGGGCCGTGATCCCTACAATCAGGTCCTCAACATGGCGTCCTTCTGGCTGATGTCGGGCGGCATGGTCTTCATGACCTTCACGCTCACCTTCGCGGGCACCGTGCAGACGCACCTCCAGCGGGTGATGGGCGAGGCCTACATGGACGTGCAGGACCAGCTCTGGATCTTCTTCGCGATGCGCTTCGGCTCGGGCGTGGCGGTCGTCCTTGGCGCGGTGCTCTTCATCTACTCCGTGCTCCTGCCGCGCCGAGAGGTCATCGAGCCCGGCCCGCTGGAACGTGGCCGGATCGAGCGCGATCCCGACCATGTAGCCGCGGAGTGAGCAAGATGGACGGAACCTTTGACCTGAAGGGGGCGGCGGCCGCCCCCTTCTACCTGCCGCAGGGCGACGAGTGCGACATCTTCGCGGCAGCCCACCGAAACCGCCTGCCGGTCCTTCTCAAGGGGCCGACCGGCTGCGGCAAGACCCGCTTCGTCGCCCATATGGCGGCACGGCTGGGCCGACCGCTCCACACCGTCGCCTGCCATGACGACCTTTCCGCCCCCGACCTCATCGGG
This sequence comes from Albidovulum sp., assembly GCF_008933605.1. GTDB lineage: Bacteria > Pseudomonadota > Alphaproteobacteria > Rhodobacterales > Rhodobacteraceae > Albidovulum. The sequence goes on along the minus strand of NZ_WBUS01000158.1, from coordinate 1,033 downwards.
CGCTACCTGCTCAAGGGCGGCGAGACTGTCTGGGTCGACGGGCCCTTGACCCGCGCGGTGCGTGAAGGCGCAATCTGCTACCTCGACGAGGTGGTAGAGGCGCGGAAGGACGTGACCGTCGTGCTCCATCCCCTGACCGACGACCGCCGCATCCTGCCGATCGACCGGACCGGCGAGGAACTGGAGGCCGCTCCTGGCTTCATGCTCGTCGCCTCCTACAACCCCGGGTACCAGAACATCCTCAAGACGATGAAGCCTTCCACCCGGCAGCGCTTCATCAGCCTGGACTTCACCTTCCCGAAGCCCGAACACGAGATCCCCGTCGTCGCCCGCGAAAGCGGCCTCGCCGAGGACCGGGTGAAGCCGCTCGTGCGGCTTGCCAACAAGTTCCGCGCGCTGAAGGGGCAGGACCTGGAGGAAGGCACATCCACCCGCCTCGTCGTCTATGCGGCGACGCTCATCGCGCAAGGCATGGCGCCCGACCGGGCCATCCGGGTCGCGATGATCGAACCGCTCACCGACGACGAAGACACCAAGCGCGGGCTCCTCGATCTCGTCACGGCCGTTTTCGGGTGAGGCCGGCCGATGTCCGGGATCGAAATCGAGCCATGGGAACCCGAGGAAACCGTCGGGAAACTGTGGCACGCCTATGCCAGCCGTCTTGACGCACCCAGCGTCCACGACGGAGCCCGTGTCGGCCTTTCCGAGGTCGGCGGACGGCTGGCAGTTCTTTTTCGCGGCCTTGGCGGCAGCCCGGCCGTCGAGATCAAGCCGGTGGCGGCCGAACGGACGGCGCATCGCCTGTCGCTGCGCCGCCGCCTCGGGACCGATGTCGAGACGACACCGCGCGCGAGCTTCGACGGCGAGGCGCTGCGCCTGCCGGAAAGCCTCGCCGTCTTCCCGGCGCGCGAGGCCAACGCCGCGCTCTACATCTGGCTCGCCGCCGCTGCGGCCCACGCCGGCACCCCGCGCATCGAGGACGACCCCCTGCGCGCCGACCTCGCCGCGCTGATCGCCGCGCGCGGGATGACGG
>NZ_WBUS01000004.1 GCF_008933605.1 Albidovulum sp. | reverse complement strand
GCTCTACTCGACCACGCGCGGAGGCCGCGACCCAGAGGTCGGAGACATAGGCGCCCGGGACGCCGCGCGTGGTCGAGTAGAGCGGCGAGAAGACCACGACCCCGACCGCGCCGCCGCCCTGAAGCGCAAGGAGCGCCCGGAAGGCGGGGCGGGGCCCGAAGCCGGCCTCCCGCAGGTCCGCCGCGGTCGCGACGTGGGTGTCGCCGAGGTCGCCGGAGAGGGCGCGGAGCGCGGCGTCGAGGAGTTCGACGTCCCCGGCCTCGGCCGGACGGATCGTCACAGCCTGAGCCATTCAGAAACCCACCTTCTCCGGTCCTTTCAGACCCAGCATCGACCGCGCCTCGGCGGGCGTCGCGACCGTCCGCCCGACGGCTTCCACGATCTCCCTGACCTTCGCCACCTGTTCGGCGTTCGACGTCGCGAGCTGGCCCTTGGCGATGTGGAGGTTGTCCTCGAGCCCGACGCGGACATGCCCGCCCATCGCCGCGGCCTGTTCCGCCATCCGCATCTGCATCCGCCCGGCCGCGAGGACCGAGAAGATGTAATCATCGCCGAAAAGCCTGTCGGCCGTCGCCTTCAGATGGTCGAGGTGGTCCGGCTCGGCGGCGATGCCGCCGAGGACGCCCATGACGAACTGGATGAAGACCGGCGCCCGCACCAGTCCGCGGTCGGCGAAGTGCCGGAGCATGTAGAGGTGGCCGACGTCATAGCATTCGAACTCGAACCGTGCGCCGCGTTCCTCGCCCATGCGGCTCAGGATGCCTTCGATGTCGCGCGGCGTGTTCTTGAAGACGAGGTCGTCGGAGCTCCGCAGGAACGGCTCCTCCCAGTCGTGGAGCCACTCCGTCCGCTTGCCGAGCATCGGATAGAGCGCGAAGTTCATCGTGCCCATGTTCAGCGAACACATCTCGGGCCGGAGCGCCAGCGGCGCGGCGAGCCGCTCGTCGAGCGTCATGACCGCGCTGCCGCCAGTCGTCAGGTTGACGACCGCATCGCAGCCGGCGCGAATGCGCGGCAGGAAGCCCATGTAGTGATCGAGTGCCGCCGAGGGCCGCCCGGTCAGCGGGTCGCGGGCGTGCAGGTGCAGGATGGCGGCCCCCGCCCGGGCCGCGTCGATCGCCTGGCGCGCGATCTCCTCTCCCGTGACCGGCAGGTAGGGCGACATCGACGGCGTGTGGATCGACCCGGTGACGGCGCAGGTGACGATGATCTTGGACAACGGCTCTCCTCAGGCGCTGCGCGGCAGGGCGGGCAGCACCTTCTCCTCGAAGCGGTTCAGTGCACGGGTCAGCAGGGCGACAATCTCCTCCACCTGCTCGCCGGTGGTGATCATCGGCGGGCAGACAAGGAAATGGTCGCCCTCAAGCCCGTTCCGCGTGCGGCGCGAGTAGACGATCAGGCCCTCGGCATAGGCCAGTTCGACGAAGTGGTGATGGGCATTGAGCGCCTTCGGCAGCGGCGCCATCGTGCGCCTGTCCGACACGAACTCGAAGGCCAGCAACAGCCCCTTGCCGCGGACGTCGCCGATGAAATCGAAACGCTGCATCAGGTCGCCGAGACGGGCCTTGAGCAGCCCGCCGACCGTCGTGGCGTTTTCCATCATGTCCCCGGCCTCGATCTCTTCCAGCACGGCCAGGCCCGCGGCGCAGGCGAGCGGGTTGCCGGCGTAGGTGTGGCCGTGCATGAAGCCGCCGCCCTTCAGGACCGGCTCGACCAGGCGGTCATGGGCGATCATCGCGCCCAGGGGCGCATAGCCCGCGCCGAACCCTTTCGAGATGGCGATGATGTCGGGCGCCACGCCCCAGTGATCGGCGCCGAGGAACAACCCCGTCCGCCCGCCGCCCGACATCACCTCGTCATGGATCAGCAGAACGCCATGCCGGTCGCAGATCTCGCGCACCGCCTGCATGTAGCCGGCAGGCGGCACCAGCGCCCCGGTCGAGGCGCCGCCAACGGGTTCGTGGATGAAGGCAAGGACGCTCTCCGGCCCTTCCTCGACGATCTTCGCCTCGAGCATCGCGGCATAGTGCGCACCCGTCGCCGGGTCGTCGATGTCGAGCCCGTCGAGATAGGCGCGCGGCGCCGGGACCTTCGGCATGGCCCGCATCATCGGTTCGAACGGCCGGGTAAGCGGGTCGTAGCCGGTCAGCGCCAGCGCGCCCAGAGTGGACCCGTGATAGGACGGCGCGCGCGAGATCACCTTCCACCGGCTCCCCTGCCCGGTGGTCACGGCATATTGCCGGGCAAGCTTGATCGCGCTTTCCACAGCCTCCGATCCGCCGGATACGAAGAACACCTTCTCCATCCCCTCCGGGCTCAGCGCGGCGACCTTTGCGGCCAGGTGCTCGCCCGGCTCCGTCTCGAAATGCAGCCGGTAGCCGAAGGTCGACTTCTCCATCTGCCGCCGCATGGCGTCCAGGACGCGCGGGTTGGAGTGGCCGATGTTCGACACCATCGCCCCGGAGGATCCGTCGATGTAGCGGCGGCCGTCGACGTCCCACATGTAGATGCCGCGCGCCTCGGCCAGGACCGGCCGCTTCGTGTCGCTCTGGTAGAAGAGATGGCTCTTGCTCATCATCGGACCTCTTTGGGGTGTGCGGCGCAGTCCTTGGCCCGGAACCGCACGGAAACCTCTTCGCCCGCGGCGAAGAGGTGATCGTCGAACATGTTGATCGCCTGCAACTGATGGCGCCCCGCGCGCAGGAAACAGCGCGCCGACTGGCGCTGGTAGTCCACCGTCTCGACCCTGGCGTCGAGGGCAGAGCCGTCCGTCGTGGCGGCGGCGCGCGGAGTGACCTTCAGCTTTTCCGCGCGGATGACCAGCTTGACCGGGCCAGCACCCGCAACATGCGGGGCGCGGTCGCGCGGGATGACGAGCCTCGGAAGGCCCGGCGCGTCGAGCGAAAGCTCCCCGCCCTGAATTCCGGTGCAGTTCCCCTCGATCACGTTCGACGCTCCAAGAAACCGCGCCACGAACTCGGTCGCCGGCGCGTTGCAGACCTCTTCCGGCGCGCCCAGTTGTGCTGTCCCCCCATCCGACGTCTTGGGACAGGGTGCATGGCTTGCCTGCCATAAGCCAAATAGATAATAAGAATTCTGACTATTGATGCAGACTATGATGATGACAAGAACCACTTCACCGGAGCGCCTTGCTCGCGAACTCGACTGGAACCTGCTGCGCACCTTCCTCGTGCTGGCACAGTCGCGCTCGGTCACCGACGCCGCCGACCGGCTCAACCTCAAGCAACCCTCGGTGTCCAGTGCGCTGAAACGGCTGGAAGATCGGCTGGGCAAACGGTTGATCGACCGGGGGCCGGGGCGCTTCGAACTGACTGCGGCAGGCCGGCTTCTTCAGACCGAGGCAACGGACATCCACGGCGCGATCCTCCGTCTTGGCACCGTGATGCGGGAGGTCGAGGACGAGGTTCGCGGCCACGTCTCGATCGCCATGGCGAGCCACGTGGTCTGCCCGCTTCTGGACGCCACGCTCAACGAATTTCATTGCGCGCACCCGGCCGCGACCCTTTCGATCGACATCATGGCCAGCCGCGAGGCGATCGAAGCGGTCAATGCGCGCCGCGCTTCCTTCGGCATCTGCCTTGTCAACGAACACAGCCCCAGCCTTCGGTATTGCCGCCTTTTCCGCGAGTACTTCGGCCTCTTCTGCGGGCCCACCCATCCCCTCTTCGGCCGCGAGGGACTCACCCTCGCCGAACTGAACGGCCAGGCCTCGGTCAGCTTTGTCACCGACCGGATGACCGATGCCCTGCGCGCTGTCACGATGATGCGGAACGCGGCCGGCCTGGACGACCGGGTCGTCGGCACCTCGGCCAACCTTGAGGAGGTGCGCAGGCTGATCGTCGCCGGCCTTGGCATCGGGCCGCTTCCGATCCATGTCGTGAAGGAAGATGTCGCCGCCGGCCGCCTCTGGCGCCTACCGCCCTATGACGACCCGCCGGCGATCGACGTTCATGTCGCCTGGAACCCGCGCACACGCTCCAACACGGCGGAACAGGCGATGCTGAACCGTCTTCTGGAAACGATAGAGCGGACCCCGATGGAGGACCGGATCTACATCTGAGTCCGGCGGAACTGACCTGCTGCCCGAGTCTGGATTGCCCTGACGGCCGTTTCAGACCATCTTTCGGCGAGCGCGGGTCCTGTGCCGCCAGCCGGTTCACGAGCTCTTTCGGGAGGATATCCCCGATCGGGCCTTGTGGGCGGCCCTCGTTGGAATCCCTACACCAATTCCTGCATTTCCGCGCCGCGTCGTCGAGGCGGATGAACGAGTGTGCGTTGAGGCAGTCCCTCTCGACGACGGCGGTCCGACTCCAATCCCGGCGCTCGTCAGCCCCGGTCTACCGGCGGAAAATCGCGACCAGGTCGCTTGTCCCTTCCTGGCGCCCGCTCAGCTCCAGATGTTCCTGGATGTGGCGCAAATGCTCCGACATGAGGCGCGCTGCGGTTTCGCTGTCGCGGGCGCGGAGGGCGCCGAGGATCTCGGCGTGCTCGTTGTCGCGGCAATTGGAAATGCCCGCACTGCCGAAGATGCCGATGATCAGCGAGGTGCGGGTCACAAGCTCCTTGACCATCCTGAGCGCGACCGTGTTGCCGGCAATCTGGGCCATCAGGACATGGAACTGGCCCGAGAGCCGGATGGCGTCGCGGCGGTGGTTCCCCGCGTGCGCCTCGGCCTCGAGCCGCAGGTGCTGTTCGAGCAGGCGAAGGTCGTCCCCCGTCGCGCGCTCGGCGGCCAGCCGGGCGACATTCGGCTCGATCATCACGCGCGCCTCGAAGACCTCGCGGGCCTGTTCGGCCGTGGGCGACGCGACGAAGGCGCCGCGGTTCGGCAGCAACTCCACAACCTCGCGGCTCGACAGGAGCAGCAGGCTCTGCCGGACCCGCATGCGCCCGACGCCGAACGCCTCGCAGAGCGCGGCCTCGGACAACTTCATGCCCGGCGGCAGGCGCTGGTCGATCACGGCCTCGAAGATTCGCTCGACGATTTCCTCCTCGGCGAGTTCCTCGGATCTTGCGTCGTGATCAGCGACGATGCTGTCCATGCCCATACGATGCGCTCGTTTCAGTTCTTTGTATTCATAGGTATAGGCGACCGGCGGCAACCAGCAAGAGGGCATTGTGAGCCATTCGAAAATCTTTTGTTGACAAAATCGTCAACGATTGCGTCAATCCCAGTGTCGCGGAGTCAAGTGCCGCCGACCGACAACAGGGAGAACGACAATGAAGAGACGCCATTTCCTTGCGACGACCGGCCTGTCCCTCGGTCTAGCGTTGACGGTCTCGACCGTTGCATGGGCGGAGAATGCCAAGCTGAAGATCGGCTTCGTCGGTGTGACCTCCGGCCCGGCCGCGGCCTGGGGCATTTCGAACCAGCGCTCGATGGAAACCCGCGCCGCCTGGCTGAACGAACTGGGCGGGGTCGATATCGGCGGCACGGTCTATGACGTCGAGATCGTGCCCTTCGATGACCAGAAGGACCCCAAGCGCGCCATCGCCGGCATGGAGAAGATGGCGCAGGAAGGCATCCACTACGTCGTCGGCCCGAACGTCGATGACGGCGCCGCTGCCGTCCGCCCCGTGGCCGAGCAGAACGGGATCATGTATTTCCCCTATGCCTTCCCCAAGGAACTCTACACCCCGCCGGCGTCGAACGCGATCCTCGGCATGGTGGCGAACTACCAGTCGGGCCCGGCAATCTACAAATACCTGATGGAAAACAAGGGCGTGAAGAAGGTTGCCTTCATCGCCGGCAACGAATCCGATCCGCTGAGCCAGCGCGATTCCGGCGCAGCGGCGGCGCGGGAGCTCGGTCTGGAGGTCGTGTCGGACAGCGTCACCTACCAGATGGACACCACCGACTTCACCCCCGTGCTGCTGCCGGTGATCCAGGCCGCTCCGGACCTTCTGGTGCTGTCCGGCGTCTCGCCCGCCAATGCGCCGCAGCTGATCCGCTCGGCCCGCGAACTCGGCTATGCTGGCCTGATCTCCACCGAAACCGCGCAGGACGCCGCCGTGCTGGCGGAAGGCGCGGGCGAGCTGGCGAACGGCTTCATCTCGGTCGGCGGGGCCTCGACCCCGGAGCTGGCCAGCGACGCGATGCGGGAATTCGTGGACCGCTACACCAAGATGTTCGGCGAGTACAACGACGAGTCGAACACCAAGGTCTATGCGCTCGAATACATCATCGAGACGCTGAAGGCGAACCCGGCGGCGATCGACAACGTCGAGGAGTTCAAGAAGACGATGGACACTTTCGAGGCGCCGAACCCCTTCATGGTGGGCGACGCGAAGCTGACCTACGTCGGCACGACCTCGTTCGGCCAGAAGCGCCAGGTCTCGGTGCCGCTGGTGGTGAACGAGTTCAAGGACGGCAAGTTCGAGACCCTGTTCGTCGCGCAGGTCGACTGAGGCCTGACGATCCTTCAGTGTCCGATGCAGGGCCCGGGTTGTTCTCTTCCCGGCTCGGGCCCCGCTTTCTGTGTCGCAAAGGACCCCCCGATGGAACAGATCCTTGCCAACGGCCTCTATCTCGGCGCGCAATACGCCCTGATTGCCCTGGGCCTGACCCTGATCTTCTCGCTGATGAACGTGCTGAACTTCGCCCACGGGCAGATGTACGTCTTCGGCGGCTTCGTGACCTATACCGTGGTCGCCCAGTTGGGCCTGCCGTTCATCGTGGGGCTGATCGCCTCGGCCGTGGTGCTGGCGGTCATGGGGGCGCTGATCGAGAAGTTCCTGTTCCGGCCGGTCATCCGAAAATCGAAGCGGGACGAATCCACCATGCTTCTGGCCGCCGGGATCGCCTTCTTCCTGGACGCGGTGATCCTGCTCCTGTTCGGAGAAAAGCAGCGCGGGGTGCCGAAGATCGTGAACGGCGTGTTGAACTGGGACATGCGGATCATCATGCCCTATGACCGCATCCTGATCGCGGTGCTCGCCGTCGCGCTGATCGTGGGCTTCATCCTGTTCATGCAGTATTCCCGCACCGGCCGGGCCATGCGCGCCTTGGCCCAGGACCGGATGGCCGCGCAGCTGATGGGGGTCGATGTCGACCGCTACTCGATGATCGGCTTCGCCCTCGGCGCGATGCTGGCGGGCCTCGTCGGCGGTCTTCTGGTGACGATCACCGGCATCAACCTCGGGATGGGCGGGCCGACCTCGGTCAAGGCCTTCCTGATGATCATGATCGGCGGCGCCGGTGTCATTTCGGGTGCCATCGCGGGCGGGTTCATCCTGGGCATGATGGAATCCGTCGGCCTGACCGTGCTGGCCGCCTACGGCGACATCACCTATCTGGTGATCTTCGCCTCGCTGATGGTCTTCCTCGCCATCCGGCCGCAGGGCCTGATGGGCAAGCCCTGGGGTTGAGGCCATGACCGCTCAAACGCAATCCATAGCAAGGGGCCGCCCGATGTCCACAACCCGCCTTGCCGGCGTCCTGGCCTTCCTGCTTGGCGTCTTCGTCCTCGTGCCGCTGTTCATCAACCTGACGGGGCGCTGGGACTTCTACTACACGCTCACCTCGGTCGCGCTTCTGTCGGTGGCCGCCGCCGGGGTCTGGCTGACCTTCTACATCGGCCGGATCAACATCGGCCAGGGTGCCTATGCACTTACGGGTGGCTATGTCTCGGCCATCCTTATCACGCAATACGGCGTCAGCTTCTGGCTGACGCTGCCGCTGGCAGGGTTGTTCTGCGCCGCCGTTTCGGTGCTGATCGGCCTGCCCATCCTGCGGTTGCGCGGGGTCTACTTCGCCATGGTCACGCTGGTCCTGACCGAGGTGGCCCGGCTGACCGCCCTCGCGCTGCCCGTCACCAACGGCGCCAAGGGGATCACCTCGATCCCGCTGCCGGGCGAACTGTCGCTCTTCGGCCTGACCATCATCCCCGACTTCTCGACGCTGGGGAACCCGAAGCTCGCCTTCTACCTGATGGCCACCGTGCTGATGGTCCTGACCTACCTTGTCCTCTGGCGCATCGTGAATTCGCGCCTTGGCCATCTGTGCCGGTCGCTGCAACAGAACGAGGAACTCTCGGCCTCGATCGGCGTCAATACCGCCATGCTCCGGGTGCTGGCCTATGCCATCTCCTCCTTCTTCGGCGGGCTGGCTGGCGCGATCTTCGTCGCCATCTCGCAGTCGATCTACCCGTCCTCCTTCGTGGTGCAGGACAGCGTGAACTTCATGCTCTACTGCTTCCTCGGCGGGCTCGGCTATGTCTTCGGGCCCATGCTTGGCACGCTGCTCCTCTACTTCGGCTGGGACCTTCTCTCCATCGCCAAGGAGTATCAGCTTCTCATCTACTCCGGCGCGCTGATCGCCTTGATGCTGGTCCTGCCCAACGGCGTCCTCAGCCTTCTTGACAAGAAAGGCGGCCGCAAATGACCCCGATCCTGCAGATCAAGGGCGTCACCAAGCGCTATGGCGGGCTGACCGCCAACAACGACATCACCTTCGACGTCGCCCCGCAGGAGATCCTGTCGGTGATCGGGCCGAACGGGGCGGGGAAGTCCACCCTTTTCAAGCAGATCGCCGGGTTCGTCACGCCCACCACGGGCGAGGTGATCTACAAGGGCACCAAGATCTCCGGCCTGCCGCCGCACAAGGTGGCGCGGATGGGGGTGGTTCGGACCTTCCAGGAGACGACGATCTTCAAGTCGATGACTGTGCGCGAAAACGTCATCGTCTCGCACCACCTGCGGTCTAAGGCCTCGCTGCTCGGCTTCTTCTTCGGGTCGGCCCAGGCCAAGGCGGACGAGGCGGAATTTGGGAAGTCGGCGGATGACATCATCGACTTCCTGGGGCTTCAGGCGATCCGCAACGAGACGGCATCGAACCTGCCGCAAGGCCATCTGCGGGCGCTGGGCATGGCCATCGGCCTTGCCACGCACCCGGATGTGATCCTCCTCGACGAACCCTTTGCGGGCATGAACCATGACGAGACGATGCGCATGGTCGCCCTCGTCCGCCGCCTGCGCGACGAACGGGGCCTGACCGTGCTGCTCGTGGAACACGACATGCCGGCGGTGATGAAGATTTCCGACCGGATCGTCTGCATCAACTTTGGCGAGAAGATCGCCGAGGGCAGCCCCGCCGAAATCCAGGCCAACCCCCGCGTCATCGAGGCCTACCTCGGCAGCGAAGACGCCGCGATCGGGATGTGAGACATGAGCCAGACCGCCACCAGGACCGAGCCGGCCCGGAAGATGCTGAGCTTCGAGAATGTCGAGCTCTACTATGACCACGTCTTTGCGCTGAAAGGCGTCTCCATCGAGCTGATGGAGGGCGAGACGGTCGCCCTGATCGGCGCGAACGGGGCGGGGAAATCCTCGATCCTCCGCGCCATCACCGGCCTTCGCAAGATCAAGTCCGGCACGATCAGCTATCTCGGCGACCGGATCGACGGGCGCCCGGCGGCCGAGATCGTCAGGCGCGGCATCGCCATGGTGCCGGAAGGCCGCCGCGTCTTTCCGCTGATGAGCGTGAAGGACAACCTCCTGATGGGCGCCTTCACCCGCACCGACAAGCAGGGGATCGAGCAGACGCTGGAAAGCGTCCTGACCCGCTTCCCGCGGCTGAAGGAACGCTTCAGCCAGCAGGCCAGCACGCTTTCGGGCGGTGAGCAGCAGATGATGGTGATCGGCCGCGCGCTGATGGCGAAGCCGAAACTCCTCCTCCTCGACGAGCCCTCCCTGGGCATCGCGCCGAAGCTGGTGCAGGACATCGCCCGGGCCATCGTGGCGATCAGCCACGACGAAGGCGTGTCGGTCCTCCTCGTCGAACAGAACAGCCGGATGGCTCTGTCGATCTCGAACCGCGCCTATGCCTTGTCGACGGGTCAGGTCGTCCTGTCCGGCAACTCGAAGGACCTCATGCACGACGACCGGATCAAGGCCGCCTACCTCGGCGGGGAGCTGTGAAATGCGCCTGCTGGTGATCAACCCCAACACCACCGCCTCGATGACGGCAAAGATCGGCAGCGCGGCGCGCGGCGCCGCCAGCCCGGAGACGGAAGTGATCGCGCTGAACCCGGCCAGCGGGCCGGTGTCCATCGAAGGCTACTACGACGAGGCGCTGAGCGTGCCCGGCCTTCTGACCCTCATCCAGACCACGCCCGGGTTTGACGCGGTGATCATCGCCTGCTTCGACGACACCGGTCTCGACGCCGCGCGGTGCCTGACCGAGCGGCCCGTGATCGGCATCGGCGAGGCGGCCTATCACTTCGCGTCGCTGATCGCGAACAAGTTCTCCGTGGTGACGACGCTGGCCCGGTCGGTTCCCGCGCTGGAACACAACCTGCACAAGTACGGCCTTGCCAGCCGCTGCGCCCGCGTCCGGTCGTCGGAGGTGGCGGTACTGGAACTGGAGCATCCGGGCTCCGATGCCTGCAACCGGATCAGCGCCGAGATCGGCCGCGCGGTCCAGGAAGACCGGGCCGAAGCGATCGTTCTGGGCTGTGCCGGAATGGCTGACCTCGCCGGCCGGCTTTCGACCGAACACGGGCTGCCGGTGCTGGACGGCGTTTCCTGCGCGGTTCGATTGGCCGAGGCGATGGTCGGTCTTGGACTTCGTACCTCACGGCTTGGCGGATACGCGCCGCCACCGGCGCAGAAGCTGCGGGCATCGGCCTGAAGATCCGACCGAAGCGCGTGCATTTCGGCGAGGGACGGCAGTCGGATCACACGAGGCTCACGTCCTCTTCGACGGCCTCCGTCGCAAGGGTGGGCTCTCCGGCGGCGCCGGGCATGGGTTTGACCTGTCCCCTTCTCAGGAAGTGGTATCGTCGATCAGGGCGCTGGGCCGGGCATAGCGCTCGAGCTTCGCTCTGTCGGCGATCCGGATCCGGCTGCCCTGGGCCACGACGCCGTGGGACTGCAACCCCCTGAAGGCGCGACTCAGGTGTTCGGGCGTCATGCCGAGAACGGAAGCGAGCCGGCGTTTCTCGAAATCGAGGTCGAAGTCCTCCCCCTGGCCAGCCCGGGCCTGCGCCCGCAAGAGGTAATTCGCAAGCCGTTCCGTCGATGTGCGCAGCTTCAGGTCCTTCTGCACCTTGATGACCGACCGGTAGCATTGTGCCAGTTCGGCGACGATGGCGCGGGCAAAGCCGATGTCGACATCGAAGACGGCGCGGACCTCCCGGCTCGGGATCAGCGCGATCCGGCTTTTCTCGAGTGTGCGCGCCGACATCAGATATGGCGCGTCCAGCACCGTCGCAGCCAGGATGAAGGTGGAGACGGGTCGCACCGTCACCATGCTGGTTTCCCGGTCGTTCCAGGTGGCGAAGAGATCGACGGAGCCCGACAGGACGACATGCAGGAAATCGCTCGGATCGCCTTCGGTGATCAGTTCCACCATGGGCGGGAAGGTCTGCACGAAGGCGCCGCGCATGAGCGTGGCGAAGTTGTCCTCGGCCATGGCTTCGAACAGGTGCAACTGCCGGATTTCTTGATACTCGCGCTCGGGCATCCGATCGTCCGCCAAGTTACCTGATCGTACCCATTTTCAGGCAATGCTTGATAAAGATCAATTGCCCGGATGACATAAGCATTCGATTGCGCTGATAAATGATGGCAAGTCATTTATTTTGTTGAGGTTTCCCCCAAACCATGATCCAGATCAAATTGCAGACTCGGATGCCTTCCTAGGTGTGGCGTCGATCCCCGACGGGGACGCAAAGCCAATCTTGCAGGAGCCACCGCCATGCAGACCGTTGCCACAGCCTCTCGCGCGGACCAGAACCGCGCCCTCGGCTTGAGCACGATCGCCTTCACCGCCTGTTTCGCAGTGTGGACGATATTCTCGATCATCGGTGTGGCCATCAAGGCAGAGCTCGGACTGAACGACACCCAGTTCGGCCTGCTGGTGGCAACGCCGATCCTGACCGGCTCGATCACCCGGCTGTTTCTCGGCGTGTGGACCGAGAAATACGGCGGGCGGCTGGTGTTCTCCGCGCAGATGATCCTCACTGCCCTCGCGACCTGGGCGCTGACGCTGGCACACAGCTACGTCATGTACCTGATCGCGGCGCTTGGCATCGGGCTGGCAGGCGGGTCGTTCATCATCGGCGTTGCCTATGTGAGCCGCTGGTACGACGCGGGCCGCCAGGGCACGGCGCTCGGCATATTCGGTGCGGGCAACGTCGGGGCCGCGGTCACCAAGTTCGTCGCGCCCTTCGTCATGGTCGCCTACGGCTGGCACGGCGTGGCCTATGTCTGGGCGGCGGGGCTGGCCATCATCGGTGTGCTCTTCTTCCTGTTTGCCAAGGATGACCCGGAACTGGTCGAACGGCGCAGGACCGGGACAAAGGCGCCTTCGCTCGCCCAGCAGTTCGCGCCGCTGAAGAACCTCCAGGTCTGGCGCTTCTCGCTCTACTACTTCTTCGTCTTCGGCGCCTTCGTGGCGCTGGCGCTGTGGATGCCGCACTACCTGATCGACGTCTATGGCGTCGACGTGAAGACGGCGGGCATGGCGGCGGCTTCGTTCAGCCTGTCGGCCTCGCTGTTTCGCGCCTATGGCGGGCATCTTTCCGACAAGTTCGGCGCACGGCAGGTCATGTACTGGACCTTCGGCTTCAGCCTGATCTTCCTCTTCATGCTGTCCTACCCGCCCACGGAATACGTCATCCAGGGCCGGGATGGCCCGATCTCCTTCTCCACGGAAATGGGTCTCTGGCCCTTCGTCATCGTCCTCTTCGCGCTCGGCTTCTTCATGAGCCTCGGCAAGGCGGCCGTCTTCAAGCACATCCCGGTCTACTATCCGAAGCATGTCGGCGCCGTTGGCGGCCTTGTCGGCATGATCGGAGGTCTCGGCGGCTTCTTCCTGCCCATCGTCTTCGGCGCCGCGCTCGACCTGACGGGGATCTACACGTCCTGCTTCGTGATCCTCTTCAGCCTTGTCGCGATCGCGCTCGGCTGGATGCATCTGGCGATCCGGGCGATGGAACGCAAGGCGCGCGGCGTGGAGCTCGACCAGCTGCCGGCGCTGCCCGAGATGCAAGAGATCCACGTTCCCGGCAAGACCGAGATGCCGCGCGTGCTCGAAGACTGGCGCCCGGAGGATCCGGTGTTCTGGGAAGAAAAGGGGCGTGCCGTGGCACGGCGCAACCTCTGGATCTCGATCCCGGCGCTGCTGCTGGCCTTCTCGGTCTGGATGGTCTGGTCGATGGTCGTGGCGCGTCTGCCTGCCATCGGGTTCGACTTCAATCCGGACCAGCTCTTCTGGCTCGCCGCCCTGCCGGCCCTGTCAGGCGCGACGCTGCGCATCTTCTACGGCTTCATGGTGCCGATCTTCGGCGGGCGCCTCTGGACGACACTCTCGACCGTCTCGCTTCTGCTGCCGGCCATCGGCATCGGCTCTGCCGTGCAGAATCCCGAGACACCCTACTTCATCTTCCTGACACTCGCGCTGCTCTGCGGTCTGGGCGGGGCCAACTTCGCCTCGTCCATGGCTAATATCGGCTACTTCTTCCCCAAGGCCGAGAAGGGCCACGCGCTGGCGCTGAACGCGGGCCTTGGCAACCTCGGCGTCAGCGTCATGCAGTTCCTCGTGCCGGTCGTCATCACCATGGGCGTCTTCGGCGCCATGGGCGGCGCCCCGCAGCAGCTGTCGGACGGCGGCCAGCTCTGGATGCAGAACGCGGGCTTCATTTGGGTGCCGTTCATCCTGGCGTCCACGATCGCGGCCTGGGTGGGCATGAATGACATCGCCGACACCAAGGCCAGCTTTGCCCAGCAGTCGGTGATCTTCAGCCGCACGCACAACTGGCTGATGTGTGTTCTCTATATCGGCACCTTCGGCAGCTTCATCGGCTACTCGGCGGGCTTCCCGCTTCTGTCGAAGATCGCCTTCCCCGATGTGAACGCCCTGCAATACGTCTTCCTCGGCCCCCTGGTCGGCGCGCTGAGCCGCGCGGGCACGGGCTGGGTCGCGGACCGCTTTGGCGGCGGACGGGTCACCTTCTGGGTCTTCGCGGGCATGATCGCCTCGGTGCTGGCGGTGATCTTCTCGCTCCAGGCGGGCAGCTTCGCCGGGTTCTTCGCGGGCTTCATGGCGCTGTTCTTCTTCACCGGGGTCGGCAATGCCTCGACCTTCCAGATGATCCCCGTGATCATGGGCCGCGAAGTCCCACGCCTGATGCCGAAACTTACCGGTACCGACCGGGCGCGGCAGATCGCCATGGAATCGAGCGGGATCATCGCCTTCACCAGCGCCATCGGGGCCTATGGCGGCTTCTTCATCCCCAAGGCCTACGGCTCGTCCATCGCCGTGACCGGCAGCCCGATCGGCGCGCTGTGGCTGTTCCTCGGCTTCTACGTGCTCTGCCTTGCCATCACCTGGGCCGTCTACACGCGGCCGGGCGGATTGCTCCACGCCATCGAGCGCGGCCGGGCCAAGGCCGAAGCCGCAACCCAACCCGCCCGGTGACCTGACCGAACTTCCGGGCGACGCAGGCCGTCGCCCGAACCCTGACAACCGAAAGGAAACCCAGATGAGCCATCTGCTCGACAGACTGAACTTCTTCCAGAGCAAGGAGCTGGAGCAATTTTCGGACGGTTGGGGCCAGACCACCCGCGAGAACCGCGACTGGGAGGACACCTACCGGAACCGCTGGCGGCACGACAAGATCGTGCGCTCGACGCACGGGGTGAACTGCACCGGGTCGTGCTCGTGGAAGATCTACGTGAAGTCGGGGATCGTTACCTGGGAGACGCAGCAGACCGACTATCCCCGCACCCGTGCGGGCCTGCCCAACCATGAGCCGCGCGGCTGCGCGCGGGGCGCCTCCTACAGCTGGTATCTCTATTCCGCGAACCGGGTGAAGAACCCGCTGATCCGGGGCGCCCTGATGCGCGCCTGGCGCAAGATGCGCGAGACGAAGACGCCGGTGGCCGCCTGGGCCGCCATCCAGAACGATCCGGCCCTGCGCAATGCGATCAACCAGACGCGCGGCAAGGGCGGCTTCGTGCGCGCCAGCTGGGACGAGGCGACCGAGATCGTCGCCGCGGCCAACGCCTACACCACCAAGACCTACGGCCCCGACCGGGTGTTCGGCTTCTCGCCGATCCCGGCCATGTCGATGGTCAGCTATGCCGCCGGAACGCGCTACCTGAGCCTGCTCGGCGGTACCTGCATGTCGTTCTACGACTGGTATTGCGACCTGCCGCCCGCCTCGCCCCAGACCTGGGGCGAACAGACCGACGTGCCGGAATCGGCCGACTGGTACAACGCTGGCTTCCTGATGCTCTGGGGCTCGAACGTGCCGCAGACGCGCACGCCCGACGCGCATTTCTATACCGAGGTCCGCTATCGCGGCACCAAGTCGGCCGTCGTCAGCCCCGACTATTCCGAGGCGGCCAAGTTCGGCGACATCTGGCTGAACCCGCAGGCCGGCACCGACGCGGCGCTGGCGATGGCCATGGGCCATGTCATCCTGCGCGAATACCACCTCGACCGGCAGGCCGAATATTTCGAGGATTACGCCCGCAAATACACCGACATGCCGATGCTGGTTGTCCTCGACGAGAAGGACGGCCATCTCGTGCCCGGCCGCATGCTGCGGGCCGACGATCTCGCGGGCCATCTGGGCGAGACCAACAATCCCGACTGGAAAACGGTCGCCTACGATGACGCGTCGGGCAAGATCGTGGCACCCAACGGCTCGATCGGGTTCCGCTGGGGCGAAGAGGGCAAGTGGAATCTTGAACAGAAGGCGGGCAAGGCCGAGGTCAGCCTGCGCCTGACCCAGATCCTCGACGATCACCACGATCAGGTCGTGGGGGTCGATTTCCCCTATTTCGGGGGCGCGGCGAGCGAAAACTTCGTGACATGCGATGCCCCGGAGGTGCTGACCCGGAACGTTCCCGCGCGGCGCGTCAAGCTGGCCGATGGCAAGGAAGTGCTCGTCGCCACGGTGTTCGACCTCTTCTGCGCCAACTACGGGCTCGACCGGGGTCTGGGCGGTGACTGGGTGTCGAAGAAGTTCGACGACGACATGCCCTACACCCCGGCCTGGGCCGAGAAGATCACCGGCGTCGCGCGCGAGAAGATCATTGCCGTGGCCCGCGAGTTCGCCTCGAACGCCGAGAAGACCCATGGCAAGTCCATGGTCATCCTCGGGGCCGGTCTGAACCACTGGTACCACATGGACATGAACTACCGCGGCATCATCAACATGCTGGTGATGTGCGGCTGCATCGGACAGGAAGGCGGCGGCTGGTCGCACTATGTCGGTCAGGAAAAGCTGCGCCCGCAGACCGGCTGGACGCCGCTCGCTTTCGCGCTCGACTGGAACCGTCCGCCGCGGCACATGAACTCGACCAGCGCCTGGTACGCCCATACCGACCAGTGGCGCTACGAGACCCTGCGCGCGGGCGAGATCCTCTCGCCGACGGCCCCCGCGGGCGACTGGGACATCAGCATCATCGACTACAACATCCGCGCCGAACGGATGGGCTGGCTACCCTCGGCCCCGCAACTGAAGACCAACCCGCTGGAGGTGGCAAAGGCGGCGAAGAGGGCCGGCAAGGAGATCAAGGACTACGTCGCCGAACAGCTGAAATCCGGCGATCTGGAAATGTCCTGCCAGGACCCGGACGCCCCGGAAAACTGGCCGCGCAACCTCTTCGTCTGGCGGTCGAACCTGCTCGGTTCTTCCGGCAAGGGGCATGAATACTTCCTCAAGCACCTGCTCGGCACGCAGCACGGCGTGATGGGCAAGGACCTCGGCGCGGAAGGGCGTGCAAAGCCGAAGGAAGCCGTCTGGCACGACGAGGCGCCCAAGGGCAAGCTCGACCTGCTGGTCTGCATCGACTTCCGCATGTCCACGACGGCGGTCTATTCCGACATCGTGCTGCCGACGGCGAGCTGGTATGAAAAGGACGACCTGAACACCTCGGACATGCACCCGTTCATCCACCCGCTTCAGGCGGCCGTGGACCCGGCCTACGAGTCGAAATCCGACTGGGAGATCTTCAAGGCGATCGCCAAGAAGTTCAGCGAAATCGCGCCCGAGGTGCTGGGGGTCGAGACCGACATCGTCCAGCTTCCGCTCCTGCACGACACAGCCGCCGAACTGGCGCAGGCCCATGTCAGGGACTGGAAGAAGGGCGAATGCGACCTGATCCCGGGCAAGACCGCGCCGAACTACATCGCGGTCGAGCGGGATTATCCCAACCTCTACAAGAAGTTCACCTCGGTCGGGCCGCTCCTGGAGAAGCTCGGCAACGGCGGCAAGGGGATCAACTGGGACACCAAGACCGAGGTGAAGCACCTGCGCGATCTGAACGGCGTCGTGCCGGATGAGGGCGTATCGAAGGGCCAGGCGAAGCTCGACACTGCCATCGACGCGGCCGAGATGATCCTGATGCTGGCCCCCGAAACCAACGGCGAGGTGGCCGTCAAGGCATGGGAAGAGCTGGAGAAACCCACCGGCCGCCACCACGCCCACCTGGCCGAGGGCGCGCATCACACCAAGATCCGCTTCCGCGACATCGCCGCGCAGCCGCGCAAGATCATCTCGTCGCCCACCTGGTCCGGGATCGAGAGCGAGGAGGTCTGCTACAACGCGGGCTATACCAACGTTCACGAACTGATCCCGTGGCGGACGCTCACCGGGCGCCAGCAGCTTTACCAGGATCACGAATGGATGCGCGCCTTCGGCGAGGGCTTCGTCAGCTACCGCCCGCCGGTGGACCTGAAGACCATCACCGCGGCCGTCAACAACGACGCGGCCGAGGGCAGCCCGCATGTCGTGCTGAACTTCATCACGCCCCACCAGAAATGGGGCATCCACTCCACCTATACCGACAACCTCCTGATGCTGACGCTGAACCGCGGCGGGCCGGTCGTCTGGATGTCCGAGGTGGACGCGAAGAAGGCGGGGCTCGTCGATAACGACTGGGTCGAGGCCTACAACGTGAACGGCGCGCTGACCGCGCGGGTGGTGGTGTCCCAGCGGATCAAGCAGGGCACGCTCTTCATGTATCACGCGCAGGAAAAGATCGTGAACACGCCCGGTTCGGAAAAGACCGGCAATCGCGGCGGCATCCACAACTCGGTCACCCGCGCCACGCTGAAACCCACGCACATGATCGGCGGCTATGCGCAGCTGTCCTACGGCTTCAACTACTACGGCACCGTGGGCAGCAACCGCGACGAATTCGTGATCGTCCGCAAGATGAAGAAGATTGACTGGCTGGATCAGCCCGCAACCCGCAAAGTGGAGGCCGCGGAATGAGAGTTCGCGCACAAATCGGCAAGGTCCTGAACCTGGACAAGTGCATCGGGTGTCATACCTGCTCGGTCACCTGCAAGAACGTCTGGACCAGCCGCGACGGCGTGGAATACGCCTGGTTCAACAACGTCGAGACCAAGCCCGGCACCGGCTATCCCACCGACTGGGAAAACCAGAAACGCTGGAACGGCGGCTGGGTGCGCTCGGCCAGCGGCAAGCTGCAACCCAAGCAGGGGGCCAAGTGGCGGATCCTGGCGAACATCTTCGCCAACCCCGCCATGCCCGAGATCGACGACTACTACGAGCCGTTCGATTTCGACTACGACCACCTGAAATCGGCGCCCGACATGACGGCGTTCCCGACCGCGCGCCCCCGGTCCAAGATCACCGGCGAGCGGATGGAAAAGATCGAGAAGGGTCCGAACTGGGAAGAGATCCTCGGCGGCGAGTTCGCCAAGCGCTCGCAGGACTACAACTTCGAGAACGTGCAGAAGCAGATCTACGGTGAATACGAAAACACCTTCATGATGTATCTGCCGCGCCTCTGCGAGCACTGCCTGAACCCGACCTGCTCCGCCTCCTGCCCCTCGGGCGCGATCTACAAGCGCGAGGAGGACGGCATCGTCCTGATCGACCAGGAAAAATGCCGCGGCTGGCGGATGTGCATCTCGGGCTGCCCCTACAAGAAGGTCTATTACAACTGGGACACCGGCAAATCCGAGAAATGCACCTTCTGCTACCCGCGGATCGAGAGCGGCCAGCCCACGGTCTGCTCGGAAACCTGTGTCGGCCGCATCCGCTATCTGGGCGTGATCCTCTATGACGCCGACAAGATCCAGGCGGCCGCCAGCGCGGAGCGCGAGACCGACCTCTATGGCGCGCAGCTCGACGTGTTCCTCGATCCCAACGACCCCGAGGTGATCGCCGCCGCCCGCCGCGACGGCGTGCCCGAGGACTGGATCGAGGCCGCCAAGGTCAGCCCTGTGTGGAAGATGGCGATGGACTGGAAGGTCGCCTTCCCGCTGCACCCGGAATACCGCACCCTGCCGATGGTCTGGTACATCCCGCCGCTGTCGCCGATCCAGAACGCGGCGCAGGCCGGCCAGATCGCGATGAGCGACCAGATGCCCGACGTGCGCAGCTTGCGCATCCCGGTGAAATACCTCGCCAACATGCTGACGGCGGGGGACGAGGAACCGATCGTGCACGCGCTCGAACGCATGTCGGCCATGCGGCTCTACATGCGGGCGCTGAGCGTGGACGGCGTGCGCGACGAGGGCATCGCCGCCCGCGTCGGCATGTCGGGCCGGATGATCGAGGACATGTACAAGATCATGGCCATCGCCGACTACGAGGACCGCTTCGCCATCCCGACGGCGCACCGCGAACAGAACGAGACAGGCGCCGACATCCGCGGCGGCTGCGGCTTTACCGACGGCAACGGCTGTTCGTCCGGCTCGTCCGGCAAGACCACCCTCTTCGGGGGCAAGAAGAAGACCTTTGCCCTGCCGCAGGAGACGTTCTGATGATGGACCGCACACTCAAGGCGCTGTCGCTGATCCTGAGCTATCCCTCGGCCGAGCTTCAGGGCGCGATGCCGGAGATCGGGGCCGTTCTGGGCGCCGATCACCGCATCGCGCCGGACACGCGGGCCGCGTTGCAGCGGCTTGCCGATGGTCTGGGGCAGGGCGACCTCTTCGACGTTCAGGAGAGCTATGTCATGCTCTTCGACCGCTCGCGCACGCTGTCGCTGAACCTGTTCGAGCATGTCCATGGCGAAAGCCGGGACCGGGGCGGCGCGATGGTCAGCCTGATCGAGACCTACCGGGGCGGCGGGTTCGAGCCCGCCACCACGGAACTGCCCGACCACTTGCCGGTGCTGCTGGAATTCCTCGCCTCGCGCCCCGCGTCCGAGGCACGGGAAACCCTTGCGGACGCGGCGCATATCCTTGAGGCCCTCGGTGCCCGGCTCGTCCGGCGCGACAGCGGATATGCCGCAGCGTTCGCCGCGCTCTTCCAGCTTGCCGGCGCGCAGGCGGACACCGAGGCGGTGGCCGACATGCTGGCCCAGCCGGACGATGACCCGACCGACCTGGCGGCGCTCGACGCCGTCTGGGAGGAAACCGAAGTCACCTTCGGCCCCGATCCGAATGCCGGCTGCCCGAAGGTCCGCGACCTGCTGGCCACCATGGATGTTCCTGTCACGCCTGCGCACGCGGCGCGGCACGCCGCGGAATGAGAGGAGACGGAGAATGCACGACTTCCTTTTTGGAACCTACCCCTACATCGCCCTTTCCGTCCTGTTGATCGGGTCCATCGCCCGATACGACCGCGACCCGTTCACCTGGAAGACATCCTCGAGCCAGCTTCTGCGGCGGCGGCAGCTGATCGTCGGATCGGTGCTGTTCCATGTCGGCGTTCTGGTGATCTTCTTCGGCCACCTGATCGGTCTTCTGACCCCGATCGCGGTCTTCGATGCCCTCGGAATCAGCCATGGCGCGAAGCAGCTTCTGGCGGTGATCGCGGGTGGCGTGGCCGGCGTGATGGCGCTAATCGGCGGGGGCATGCTGTTCCACCGCCGCTGGACCGATCCGCGGATCCGCGCGACCTCGAGCTTTGCCGACATCGCCATCCTGGCCTTGCTGCTTGCGCAACTTGTGCTGGGGATTGGCACGATCTTCGTGTCGTTGCAGCATCTGGACGGGCATGAGATGACCAAGTTCATGACCTGGGCGCAGATGATCTTCACCTTCCAGGCCGGGGCGGCGGACCAGATCGCCGACGCGGCCCTGGTGTTCAAGCTGCACCTGTTCCTGGGTCTCACGATCTTCCTGATCTTCCCCTTCACCCGCCTGGCGCATGTCCTTTCCGGCTTCTTCGCGCCGGTGCGCTATCTGTTCCTGCGGCCCGGCTACCAGCTGGTGCGGTCGCGGCGGCAACGGTCGCTGGCGGACCGCCGCGGCGCCTATGACGCAAAGCAGGGCCGGCGCGGCCCGGCCTCGACCGCGGCGGAGTGACCCGGATGAACGCGGCGCTCTTCCCCGAAGTCGTCGTCAACGGCGAAACCATCCCCTCGGCGGCGATCGCCGCCGAGGCGCAGAACCACAGCGCGCCGAAGGACAAGCCCGGCATCGCCTGGCGCAAGGCGGCGCAGGCGCTGGCGATCCGCGCTTTGCTGCTGCAAGAGGCGAAGCGGCGCGGGCTGGCGCCCGACCCGCTCGAACAGGCGCCGGGCCGCTTCGAGACCGAGGACGAAGCCCTGATCCGCGCCCTTCTCGACGAGGCGCTGGCAATCGCGCCCGTCGGCGAGGACGCGGTGCGCGCGGAATGGGAAAAGGACCCCGGACGCTACCGCTCCTCGCCGCTCTGGGACGTCTCGCACATTCTCTGCGCCTGCGACCCGCGCGACGAGGCGGAGCGCGCTTCCGCCGAGGCGCGGGCCGTCGCCCTGCTGGCGCGGCTTGAGGGTGACGCCAAGGGCTTTGCCGCCGCCGCCCGTGAAAGCGACTGCGGCTCCAAGGCATCCGGCGGCCATCTGGGCCAGCTCGGCCCCGGCGACACCGTGCCCGAGTTCGAGGCGGCTCTGCGCTCCCTGCCCGAGGGCGGCATCAGCCCCGCGCCCGTTCTCTCGCGGCACGGCTGGCACATCATCCGGCTGAACGCCATCGCGCCGGGGCAGGTGCTGCCCTACGAGACGGTCCGGCCGAAGATCGCGCAGGCGCTGGAAAAGTCCGCCTGGGCGCGTGCGTCGCGAGACTTCGTGAACGACCTCGCCGAACGGGCGACGATCACCGGCGCAAGCCTCGCGCCGATCTGAAGCCTGCGAAAGGGCATGCCGTGCAAGAGACAGATCAGACGCGGGGTCCGCTCGGTCTGACGCCGATCGATCCGGCCCTGCTTGGCCGGCCGATCGACTACCTGCATGCCGTGCACCTGCGCGAGCGCGAGGCTTGCGCCATCCTGGACCGGATTGCCGACCTCGGCCGTGCTTCGGCCGCCGAGGCCACGTCCGTCATGGCCTTCCTCTCGGATGAACTCCCGGTCCATCTCGAAGACGAGGAGACGGATCTGTTCCCGCTCCTGCAGGGGCGCTGCACCGAGGAGGACGAAATAGACCGCCTGCTCGAGAAGCTGCGCAGTGACCACCGGCACGCGGATTTCGATACGCCGCGCGTGACGGCGATATTGGGCAACGCAACATCCGGGATCGAGCCCGCAGCCTGCGCCGAGCTTCGCCGCTATGCCGATCACGCCAGGCGTCATCTGATCCTCGAGAATGCCATCCTTCTCCGCTTCGCCCGTCTGCGTCTCACCGAACAGGACAGCGAAATGCTTCGCACCGCGATGACACGGCGTCGCGGCCTCGATTTTCCGCCGGGAGCACGCCATGCTGAAAGACCTTCTTGAACGCAACGCCGCCTGGTCGACCACGCGGCAGAGCGAAGACCCAGGATATTTCGCCCGGCTGGCCGGACAGCAGTCGCCGGAGTTCTTCTGGATCGGATGTTCCGACAGTCGCGTGCCGGCCAATGTCGTTGCCGGCCTCGATCCGGGCGAGGTCTTCGTGCATCGCAACGTGGCCAATGTGGTGCATTCGACCGACATGAACCTTCTCTCGGCGCTCGAGTTCGCGGTCGAGGCCCTGAAGGTGCGCGAGATCATCGTCTGCGGCCACTACGGCTGCGGCGGGGTGAAGGCGGCGACCGAGGACCTGCCGCACGGACTGGCCGACCACTGGCTGGAGCCCATCCGCCGTCTCGCGCGCAGCTACTCGGTCGATCTGGGGCGGGAACGGGATCTCGAGGCGCAGCGCGACCGGCTGGCCGAACTCAATGTGGCGGAGAGCGTGCGGCGCGTGTGCGAGACCCCGATCCTGCAGCGGGCGTGGCTACGGCGCGCCGACATCCGGGTGCACGGCCTGATCTACGGGTTGAAGGACGGGCTTCTGCGCAACCTCGACTGCAGCATCGGCCCGGGCCATTTTCTGGCAGCCAACAGCGAAATGGAGCGTGCACTGTGACGCTTCATCGGGCTGTTTCATCGCCTCGCTGCGGATGCGGCGGGCATGACGAACCGACGGCACTGACCAGCATCGGCGAGGCTCTTTCGCGCATCGCGGAACACGTCAGCCCGTCCCGATCGCTGGTCGAATTCCAGCCCTTCTGCCGATCCCGAGGAGACAGCACATGAAACTCGCCTTCACGATGGCGCCGGGGCGCGGAGACATCGATCTCGTGCTGCAGCGACTGGCAACGGGGCTTGCCGCCCGCGGCCTGAGTTGCTGCGGCACCGTCCAGATCAACACCGAACGCGACGACGCGCGCCCCTGCGACATGGATGTGCGGGTGCTGCCCGACGGCCCTGTCCTGCGCATCAGCCAGGATCGGGGCCCGGAGGCACGCGGCTGCCGCCTCGACGCAGGCGCATTGGAGACCGCCGTGGGGCTGGTCGCGGCGCGGTTGTCGTCGGGCACCGATCTGCTGATCGTCAACAAGTTCGGGAAGCACGAGGCCGAAGGCCGTGGTTTCCGCGACGTGATCGCCGCGGCGGTCGCCGCCGATGTGCCAGTCCTGGTGGGCCTCAACGCGCTGAACCGCGCCGCGTTCGAGGCATTCTCCGGCGGCGCGGCCGTCGAGCTTGCGCCCGATCTTCCGACACTCGAAGGCTGGGCGCTGTCCGTTGCCGGCCTGGACGCGGCCGCCTGCTGACCGTCCGGATCACCGGCGGCGGCCGGGACCCCCGATCTTGCGCCAGAGGCGGGTCAGGTGGCGTCAGGCCCACACCGGTGCAGGCACCTCGGCCGGATCGTCGCCCGATAGGCCGGCATGTGTTCGGGACCGGCATTCGCCCTCGCCAGCGCGCCCGCCGCCCCGGCGGAGGCAACGCCCCGGGTCCCGCCGTCAGGGTCCAGACCTGACACTGGACCGTCTTTCAAATCCCCGCGCACTGGATCAAACTCGCACCGAAAGGGGCGGCCATGACCAAGGGCGAGTCCGGGAAATCGCTGTTCGCATTGTTCTTCGCGCCCGAACTGCGCGCATGGCAGGGGGAAATGGCCCTGCCGGTCGTCTTCTGGGGATATGGCGTCGCGACGAGCATGGTGCTCGTCATCCTGCACGGCACCGCGCTCGATGCCGGGCAACTGGCCTTTCAGCAAGTGCTGATCCTGATCTCGGCGGCCTATACAGTCTTCATTCTGGTCGCGATCTGGCGCTGCGCGCCGAACGCCAATGTCTTCTGGGGCACTCTGGCACGGTGGTTGACCGTCGCCTGGGGGTTGAACACGGCCTTCGTGCTTTTCTTCCTCCAGATCGAACTTGGGATGCGCTATGCGCACGGGTGAAGCGCGCAAGCCGGACCCGAGTTCGGAGCCTGCGGGCCTGAAGCGGCTTCTTCTCGATGGCGCGGCGTCGCTCTTTCCGGGCTATTTCGCGCTGGTGATGGCGACCGGGGTCGTCTCCATCGCCTGCCATTTCATGGGGCTGCGTCCGGTCGCACTGGCGCTGATCGGGGTCAACTGGATCGCCTGGCCGGTGCTCTGGGGGCTGACGATCCTGCGGGCCCTGCGGTTTCGCGCGCAGCTGATGCGCGACATCTTCGACCATCAACGCGCGCCCGGCTTCTTCACCATCGTCGCGGGCACCTGCGTTCTGGGCACGCAGAACGTGGTGGTGATCGGCGCCACGGGCGTCGGCACGGTGCTGTGGTGGCTTGGACTGATCCTGTGGTTCGGGATCATGTACACGTTCTTCACCGCCGTGACCGTGCGGGCGCGCAAGCCGACGCTGGCGCGCGGCATCAACGGCGCCTGGCTGATCGCCGCCGTCTCGACCCAATCGGTGGTGGTGCTGCGCGGGGTGATCGACGTCGGATCGGCCCCGTCTGAGGCGATCCAGTTCCAGGTCATCGCGATGTTCCTGATCGGCTGCATGCTCTATCTCGCGATCATCCCGCTCATCTTCTACCGCCTGACCTTCGTGCCGATGAGCCGCCAGGACTTCAGCCCGCCCTACTGGATCAACATGGGGGCGGTGGCGATCACCGCGCTCGCCGGCTCGATCCTGATCCTGCGCGGCGAGACCTGGTCGCTTGTCGGCCCGCTGCTGCCCTTCCTGCGCGGCTTCACCTTCTTCTTCTGGGCGGTGGCGAGCTGGTGGATCCCGTTTCTCTTCGCGCTCATGACCTGGCGCTACCTCTGGATGCGCGACCGCTTCACCTATGAACCGGCGGTCTGGGGCATGGTCTTCCCGCTGGGGATGTACACCACCAGCACCTACCAGTTCGACCGCGCGATGGCCTACGGCTTCCTCGACCCGATCCCCAGGGTGCTGGTCTTCGTCGCGCTCACCGCTTGGGTGCTGGGGATGGCGGGGCTCGTCCGGCGGGTGACGGGGGCCCTGCGCGTGGCGCCGGCGCCGGGATGAGCGCCCCTCCTGACCCGCCCGACCTGAACGCGTGGTGTTCGGAAGCGAACTCTGGGAACCGGCTGCCGGCGGTCGCCCACGCTTGCAGCGGACGCAGGATGGGGTCCACCCCACCATCCGGGCTGAGGCGGCGCAGAATCCCGCCCTACCGCCCGACCCGCGCGTCCCTGAGCGCCCTCAGCCCGGCGAGCTTCGCCCGCGCCTCTGCCTCTCCCTCAGCCGTCTCCCGCGCCGCGGCCACCCTCACCGCGTGGTCGAGCAGCTCGCGGCGCAGCGCGCGGCCCTCCTCCTCCGCCGTCGGCGCATAGCCGACGTGCTCCGGGCCGCCGACGAGGCCCGCCAGCCGGGCGAGCATGAAGGTCCTGAGGACCGCGTTGATCCGGGTCAGGTATCCCGTGCCCATCGCCCGGAAGAACCGCAGCACGTCCTCATCGAGCCGCCGCGTCACCTTCGCCTTTCCCGGCACGGCGGGGTCGGTGGCGATCTCCAGCCATTCCCGGGGCAGCCTGAGCGAGTCCCTCAGCCCCCAGCGCAGGTCCTCCTCCAGACCCCGCATGGTCTCGGCAAGCTCGTGGTAGGCGGCGAGGCGGTCCTTTTCGGCCCGGGTGGGGCGCGGCGTCTGTCTGGGCATGGCGGGGTCCTGAACGCGGGCCGAACCATCCTCGCGGAAGCGGATTGACGCGGCGTTTCCCGCCCGCGCGCCCTGTCGGGACGGAAAACCGACGCGAACCCGACGGATGCGGGACGCCGTTCCGACGCTCCTAGACCCGCTTCCGCGCCCTGAGCGCCGCCTGGATCGTCCCGTCGTCGAGGTAGTCGAGTTCCCCCCCGATCGGCACGCCCTGGGCCAGCGAGGTGACGGCGACACCCGTCCCTTCCAGCGTCTCGGCGATGTAATGCGCCGTCGTCTGGCCATCCACCGTGGCGTTCAGCGCGAGGATCACTTCACGGATGCCCTCGTCGCGCACGCGGGCGAGAAGGCGCGGGATCCGCAATTCCTCCGGCCCCACCGCGTCGAGCGCAGAAAGCGTGCCGCCGAGGACGTGGTAGCGGCCCTTGAAGGCGTGGCCGCGCTCCATCGCCCAGAGGTCGGCCACGTCCTCCACCACGCAGATCTCGCCCGTCGCGCGGCGCTCGTCACGGCAGATGTCGCAGATGTCGGCGGTGCCGATATTACCACAGGTTGCGCATTCGCGGGCCGTTGCCGCAACCTGTGCCATCGCCTGGGCAAGCGGGGCCATCACCTGCCCGCGCTTCTTGATCAGGTGGAGGACGGCCCTTCGCGCCGACCGCGGCCCGAGGCCCGGCAGCCGGGCCATCAGCTCGATCAGCGCCTCGATGTCGCGGGTGGCCTCGCTCACGGACGGCCTCAGAACGGCAGCTTCACGTCGGCGGGCAGGCCGAGGTCCTGCATCATCCGCTTCTGCTCCTCCTGCAGCCGGTCCTGCGCGCGCTTCTGCGCGTCCTTGATCGCGGCGAGGATCAGGTCTTCCACCACCTCCTTCTCGGAGGGCTGGAAGATCGACGGGTCGATGTCGAGCGACTTGAGCTCTCCCTTCGCCGTGCAGACGGCCTTGACCAGCCCCGCGCCGCTTTCGCCGGTGACGGTGATCCGGTCCATCTCCTCGGTGAGCGCCGTCATCTTGGCCTGCATCTCCTGCGCGGCCTTCATCATCTTGGCCATGTCACCGAGGCCGCCCAGTCCTTTCAGCATCTTCTCGTCCTCACTCTTTCTCGAAGGGGTCCCAGTCGGAGCCGGCGTCGTCCTCGGCCTCGGGCAAAGCCTCGGCTCCGGCGGCCGCGAGAACCTCCGCCGGGGTTCTCACGTCCACGATCCGCGCCTCGGGGAAGGCGGCGAAGACCGCCTGGACCAGTGGATTTTCGCGGGCTTTTTCCTTTGCCGCCAGTGTCTTGGCGTCGCGCAACGCGGCGAGGGTCGGCGCGCCGCCGCCCGACACGACCGAGACGCCCCAGCGCACACCGGTCCAGCCCTGCAACCGCGCCGCCAGCGTCGCGGCAAGGTCGCGGGGGGCATCGGCGGTGGGCTCGAACTCGATCCGGCCCGGCGCGTAGTGGACGAGGCGGAGGTGGTTTTCCACCTCCAGAAGCAGCTTCACGTCGCGGTTGGCGCGGATCAGTTCCACCACCGCGGGGAAGCTCGCGTAGCGGGCCAGCGCCACTTCGGGTGCCCGGGCCAATGCGGTCGCAGCGCCAGACCCTGACGGCGCGACATTCACCTCGGCGCGCGGCACGGCGTTGGTGGCCTGGCTTGCTGGCGCGGGGGCGCGACCGGCCGGCGCGGCCGACCCGGGGCCTTCGGCAATCCGGCGCAGCAGCTGCTCGGGGTCAGGCAGGTCGGCCACATGCGTCATGCGGATCACCGCCATCTCGGCGGCCATCATCGCATTCGGCGCGGCCGCCACTTCCTCGAGCGACTTCAGCAGCATTTGCCACATCCGGGTCAGCACGCGCATCGGCAGCGCGGCGGCCATGGCCTGCCCCCGCGTGCGTTCGTCGGGTGCGACGGTGGGATCGTCGGCCGCCTCCGGCGTGATCTTGATGACGCTGACCCAATGGGTGATCTCGGCAAGGTCGCGCAAGACGGCCATCGGGTCGGCGCCGCCGGAATACTGCGCGCCAAGTTCGGTCAGTGCCCCGGCCGCATCGCCCTTCAGGATCAGGTCGAAGAGGTCCATGACCCGGCCGCGGTCGGCAAGCCCGAGCATGGCGCGGACCTGGTCGGCGGTCGTCTCTCCCGCGCCATGGCTGATCGCCTGGTCGAGGAGCGAGGTCGCGTCGCGGGCAGACCCTTCGGCCGCGCGCGTGATGAACGCGAGCGCGTCGTCGGTGATCTGAGCGCCCTCCGCCGTGGCGATCTTCCGCAGAAGCGCCATCATCACCTCGGGCTCGATCCGCCTCAGGTCGAAGCGCTGGCAGCGGCTGAGGACGGTGACCGGAACCTTGCGGATCTCGGTCGTGGCGAAGATGAACTTCACATGCGCGGGCGGCTCCTCCAGCGTCTTCAGGAGCGCGTTGAACGCGTTCGTGGAGAGCATGTGGACTTCGTCGATGATGTAGATCTTGTAGCGTGCCGAGGCGGCGCGATAGTGAACGGATTCAATGATCTCGCGGATATCGCCGACCCCTGTCCGGCTGGCCGCGTCCATCTCCATCACGTCGACGTGGCGGCCCTCCATGATTGCCACGCAATGTTCGCACGTACCGCAGGGATCCGTCGTCGGGCCGCCGGTGCCGTCGGGGCCGATGCAGTTCATGCCCTTGGCGATGATCCGCGCCGTCGTGGTCTTCCCGGTCCCGCGGATGCCGGTCATGATGAAGGCCTGCGCGATGCGGTCGGCGGCGAAGGCGTTCTTCAGCGTGCGCACCATCGCGTCCTGCCCGACGAGGTCGGCAAAGGTTTCGGGCCGGTACTTGCGGGCGAGGACCTGGTAGCGGGTCCCTTGGGTCTCGGTCATGGCGCGCTCGGATTCGGGGCTCGGGCTAAGGTAGGGATGCGAACGGGCCGCGTCCACCCGTCACCACCCGTCGTTTGCCCCGGTCCCCGGACCGCAGCCGCGGCGGGGGTCGCTGTTCCCGGCTCAAGGGCAGGATCGGTATGGACGTGATCCCTGAAACCGCTAGGATTCGCATCGCGCGTGCGGTCTTGTCCGGTCGGCCGTTCCGGCTGCCCGGGGTCCGCCCCGCGGCTCGGGAAGGGGTCCAGTCATGCCGCAGAGTGCAAGGCCTGTCGTCCATGTCGATGACGAACGATTCAAGGTAACGGAATGGCGTTTCGCGCCCGGGGCGGAGACTGGCTGGCACCGGCACGGGCACGACTACGTCATCGTGCCGCTGACCGACGGGACGCTGAAGCTTGACCTGCCCGGCGGTCATGAGGCCGAGGCGCGGCTCGTCCGGGGGGTGCCCTATTCGCGGCGCGAAGGGGTCGAACACAATGTGACCAATGGCTCGGACGCCGAGCCCCTGGCCTTCCTCGAGGTCGAGGTGGTCGACGACGTCACGGCGCTGCGCCGTCGCGCAACGATGGAGGCGCTGATGGCGGCCTTCAACGCGCGCGACCTGGACGCGCTGATGGCCTGCATGTCAGAGGACTGCGCCTTCCAGTCCGCGGCGGGGCCCGATGCCGAGGGCGCCCTTCACCGCGGCCGCGCGGCCGTGCGGGCCGCCTATGCCGCGATCTTCGACACCTTTCCTGAGGCCGCCTGGACCGAGGGCACTCACATGGTGGCTGGCGGCACCGGCCTGTCGACCTGGCGCTTCCTCGGGACGGCGCACGACGGGCGCAGGGTCGACGTCCGGGGCTGCGATGTCTTTGCCTTCGAGGGCGACCTCATCGCGCTCAAGGACAGCTACCGCAAGGCGCGCGGCTAGCGGTTGTAGCGGATGAAGGGCGTCAACTTGCCGATGCGGTCATAGAGCCTTCGACCCGCCGTGTTGAACTCCTGCGTCAGCCAGTAGACCGCGGGGGTGCCGTTTGCATCCGCCGCGGCATAAACGGCCTCGATCAGCCGACGGCCGAGCCCGGTGCCGCGGGCGGCGGGGTCGACATAGAGGTCCTGCAGGTAGCAGACGTTCTCGATCTTCCAGCAATGGCGGTGGAAGAGGTAATGCGTCAGGCCCATGGCCTGCCCGTCGACGGTGGCGATCAAGCCGTTGAAATCCTGCGGATCATCGCCCAGAAGCCGGGCAAAGGTGCTGGCGTAGACGGCCTCCGGCACGCGGGTTTGGTAGTAGTCCAGATACCCCGTCCAGAGCCGGCGCCAGTCGGTCTCGTCCGTGGCGCGCAGCGGGCGGATGGTGACGGTGGTCATGCGAGGGTCTCCTTTGGAAGGCGCTTGCGCAGCCAGTCGAGGAAGATGGCCGCCGGGGCGCGCAAGCCCCCCGGCGGCATCACCGCCCAGTAGGTGGTTTGCGGAAGGTCGTCCCAGCCGGGAAGGACGCGCAGGCGGCCGGCCTCGACCGCCTTGCGGACGATGATGTCCGCGCCGAACTGGAGGCCAAGCCCCTGCTCGGCCGCAGCGCAAGCCAGCGCGGCATTCTCGAATTCGATCACCTTGACGCGGTCGGGGTCAATGCCGTGCCCGGCCAGCCAGACGGTTTCGTCGCGGTAGGCGCTGTTCAGGATCCAGGGCAACTCGGCCAGCGGCCGCCCCCGGTGCAGAAGCGCCGGCGCGCCGACCAGCACCATGCGGCTGGTGCACAGCATCTCCGCACGCAGGTCAGGCCAGTTGCCGGCGCCGGTGCGGATGCCGAGGTCGAAACCCTCGGTGGCCAGGTCGGCCAGCCGCGTCTCGGGCTCGAGCGAGACCGGAATGTCGGGATGGGTGGCCCAGAATTCGGGCAGGGCAGGTATGACGACGCTGTGGGCGAAGCCTGTCGTCAGGGTGATGCGCAACCCGCGGCGCTGGTCGGCCTTGCGGCTGGACGCGATCGCCATGGCGACGCCTGCGAAGGCGGAATTCAACGTCGCGGCAAGGCGGTCGCCCTCGTCGGTCAGACGCAGCTTGCGGCTGGCATCCGCGACAAGGCGCAGACCGAGATGCCGTTCCAGGCCGCGCACCTGCTGTGCCACCGCAGGGGGCGTGACGTTGAGCGAACGCGCCGCCCCGGAAAACGAACCGAGGCGCGCCGCGGCCTCGAAGGCGCGCAGGGGCGGCAGATCGCGCCAGTCGACGGGTTGCATGTGAAAGTCTGGCTTAAAGATTGGCACGCGAGTTGAGAAGCATTCTCGGACATCTCCGGGCATTATTGCAAGGAATTCGACAGAACCGGAGCGCGAGCGAAAATGCAGACCGCAAACCTGGACTTGCTGGTCGCCATGCGGCGGGTGCCTTCGGAGCATTCTTCCAAGGGGCGCGACCGCCGGCATCTGATGGTTCACTTGGCGGCACGCCGGGCAGCGCGCAGACCGTTTGCGGCCCGCCTTGCGGCCTTGCTGAGGCGGCTTTCGGGAAAAGGGTCGGCCCTCCCCGAAGCGGAGGGTCGACCGGTTGATCACGACGCCTATTTCATCAGGTCGGCGACCGGAATCGGTTTCGAGATCGTCCACTCGTCCACCACGCCGGGCTTGCCGGCGTCGGTCTCGACGATCAGGTAGCGCGCCTGGTTCTGGTGGTGGATTTCGCTGGTGAAGGTGCGCGGTCCGAAAAGCGTCGGCTCGCCGCTCATCTTCTCCAGTTCGGCCACCACGGCGCTGGTCTCCGTCGTCCCGGCCCGTTCCACCGCCTTGGCCCAGACGTCGATCATCACGTAGCCGGGGTAGACGTACTGCGTGCTGGGATCGCCGCCCGTCGCGTCCTTGTACTTGGCATTGAAGGCAGTCACTTCCGGGTTCGGGTCATCGCCGTAGATGGACCCTTGCACCGGGACGAAGAAGTTCGACAGGTCCGGCACGGCGCTGAGCCAGTAGCTGCCGTCGACGCCGGAGCCGTTCAGGATCATCGAGTTGATCCCGGCGGCGCGGATCTGCTTGATGGCCGAAACCGCGCCCGGCATCATCGTGCACAGCATGATCGCGTCGGGCTCCTCCGGCAGCGACTTGATGCGCGTGATCTGCGCGGCGATCGAGGCGTCTTCGTTCAGGAACGTGTCCTCGCCCACAAGGCTCGCGTCGGCCAGTTGCGGCAGCATCCAGTCGAAGCCGTCGCAGATGCCCTTGTTGTATTCGGTCCAGGTGTCGAGCAGGCGGTAGAAGCTGCGGGCTTCCTTCTTGGTGTAGGCCCACTCGGCCATGGTCGCACCCTGCACGGCGGCGAGGACCGAGGCCGAGAAGCTGTTCGGCCCGACGCCCTGGATGCCGGCCTTGATCGATTCCGCGCAGAGGAAGAACGACACCAGGCCCGAGCTTTCGGCGGCGAGCGCAGCCGGGGAGCCGAAGTCGTAGTCGCAGGAGACGACGACCATGTCGGCGCCCGCGTCGATGACCGAGAGGCCCGCCTTGGCGCCCTCGGCGCGGTCGGTCTTGGTGTCGGCGTTCACCACCTCGATCTGCTTGCCCAAGAGGCCGCCGGCGTCGTTGATCTCCTTGATGCGGATCATCGCCGCGTCCTGGGCGGGCTTGTCATAGGCCTGCATGAAGCCGGTCTCGGCGGTGGCGAAGCCGACGACGATGCGGTCGTCGTCGGCCAGCGCCGGCGCGGTAAGGCAGGTGGTGGCGGCCAGCGCGATCAGAAGTCTTTTCATTGCGTTCACTCCTTGTTGGTCAGCAGTTGCTCAGTTGGTGGGGCCGCTCCGGCCCGGGGTGTCCGATCCCGCGCGCGGCAGGGTCAGTTCGCGGTTGCCCATGATCCCGGCGGGCCGGAACATGAGGATGAGGATCATCACTGCGCCGAGGGCAATTTCCTGCACCCCGCCGGGAAGGGCGAAGGTGCTGGTCCCGACCTGCACCCCGGCCTCGAGCCAGCGCAGGCCCTGGATCAGCGAGGAGAGGAAGAGCACGCCCAGGACGGCGCCCGAAAGCGAGCCCATGCCGCCGACGACGAGCATGGACAGTGTGATGAAGGTGAGGCCGAGGTAGAAGGTGTCGGGCGTGACGATGCCGATCGAATGCGCGTAAAGCGCGCCCCCCATCCCCATGATCGCGCCCGAGACGACGAAGGCGATGAGCCGCATCCGGGGAATGTTCACCCCGCTGGCGGCGGCGGCCGTGGGTTCGTCGCGCGCCGCGCGCAGCGCGAGGCCGTGGCGCGAGATGCCATAGGCCCAGCCGAGGACGACGGCGAGGATCGCGGCGATCAGATAGGGCCAGACCGAGCGGACGATGGGAATGCCCACGACCGAGGACGTGGCCGCCGTCACGCTGTCCCAGTTCGAGTAGATCGAGTTCACCATGGCCAGCATCGCGAAGGTGGCGATCGAGGCGGCGATGCCCGACAGCCGCATCAGGACGGCGCCAAAGATCAGCGCCCAGACCGCGGCCCAGCCCGCTCCGACGGCGGCGGCGGCCCAGTAGGGGATTTCCGTCTGCATGAGCCAGTCGGGCAGCCCCGGCATCGAGATGCCCTTCATCATCGGCTTGATCGTGGTCCAGGCGGCGACATAGCCGCCAAGGCAGGCAAAGGCGATGTGGCCGAAGCTGATGACGCCCGAGTTGCCGATGAAGACCCAGAGGCCGACGGCGAAGATCACCTTCAGGAAGATGTCGATGATCGTCTGGTTGAAGGGCTTCGACCCCACGGCCCAGGCGACGAGCGCGAAGGCCACGAGGATGAGGCCGAGGAGGACCGGCGTGGCAAGCGAACGGCGGAGGGGGGAGCGGGACATCTCAGACACGCTCCTTGGTGCCGCGGGCGGAAAGGAGGCCCTGCGGGCGGAAGATCAGCACGAGGATGACCGCGCCGTAGACGAAGGCATCGCGGAAGGCGCGGGCGTCGGGCGGCAGGATCACCTGCATCACGGTCGCCACCGTGCCCAGCAGGAACCCGGCGAGCACGGCGCCGGCAAGGCTTCCCATGCCGCCGATCACGGTGGCGATGAAGGCCATCAGCATCACATTCGCCCCCATCATGATGTTCGCCGTCCCGGTCTGCGACCCGAGGATCAGCGCGATCGCCGCCGCGAGCGCCCCCGAGAGGGCGAAGGCCCCCATGATCACCCGGTTCGCCCGCACCCCCAGCATCCGCGCCATGGTGAAGTTCTCTGCCGCCGCTCGCATCTCGAGCCCGAACCGCGTCCGGCGCAGGAAGGCCGTCAGGCCGAAAAGCACGGCGACGGTGACGAGGATGGTGATGAGCTGCAGCAGCGGAATGCGCGCACCGAGGATCTCGACGGGCTGCGAGAGTGTCGGCAGCAGGGAAATGCTCTTCGGGCGGCTGGAAAACAGCATCAGCAGGAAGTAGCGGATCACGAAGCCAAGGCCGAAGGAGGCGATCATCATAGTGGCGGGATTCGCCCGCCGGAAGCGGCGGAACACCACCAGTTCCGACAGCACCGAAAGGCCCGCGCCGACGGCCAGCACGAAGGGGATCAGCAGGAACCACGGCAGGTTGCCGGCGAAGACGATGGCCACCGCATCGACCGAAGGCCAGAGCAGCGCGAAGACGCAGGCGGCGATCACGTCGCCATGGGCGAAGTTCACCAGCCGCATCACCCCGAAGATCAGCGCGATCCCCAGCGCTCCCAGGGCATAGAGCGACCCCAGCGACAGCGCGTCGAAGACAATCTGGAGAAGCGATCCCATCAATGCTCTCCGTATCCGAAATAGGCGGCCTGCATCGCCTCGCTTTGCCCGAGCGCGCGCGCGTCGCCGTCCAGCACGATCTCGCCCCCGCGCATGAGCATCATCCGCCCGCCCACCATCATCGCCCGGGTCGAGGATTGCTCGACGATCAGGAGCGTCAGCTTGCGTTCGGCCCTGAGCGCGATGAGGCGTTCGTAAACCTGGTCAGTGATGTTCGGCGCCAAGCCGAGCGAGGGCTCGTCGATGGCCACCAGCCGCGGCGTCGTCATCAGCGCCCGGCCGATGACCAGCATCTGCTGCTGGCCGCCCGACAGGAGCCCGGCCTGGGTGTGGCGGCGTTCCTTCAGGATCGGGAAGGTGGCATAGACCGCCTCCAGCTCGCTCGCCGCCCGGGCCTTCCAGCCCCGCGTCGCCGAATGCATCCCCGTCCCCACCATCAGGTTTTCCTCGATGGTCAGGCTGCCGAATACGTCCCGCCCCTCGGGCACCATCGAAAGGCCCAACCGAGCGATATCCTCCGGCGCCTGGCCGGTGATGTCGTGGTCGGCGAAGTCGACCCGGCCTCCGGCGGGCGGCGCGACCCCGGCGATGGCGCGCAGGAGCGAGGATTTGCCGGCCCCGTTCGGCCCGGTGATGAACAGGATCTCGCCCTCGGCGAGGGTGAAGGTCACGCCGCGGACGGCGGTCAGGCGGCCATAGCGGACCGAGACGTTGGAGAGCGCCAGAAGGCTCATGCCTCCACCTCCAGCACGGGAAGGTCGGTCTCCGCCGCGGTGCCCATGTAGGCGTGGCGCACCCTTTCGCTGTCGCGGATGGCCGCCGGCGGGCCGGTCTCGATGACGGCGCCGGAATCGAGCACGACGATGTGGTCGCAGAGGCCGAGCACCAGCCCGACGTTGTGTTCGATCAGAAGGACGCCGCAGCCCAGTTCTTCCGCGATGCGGCGGATCAGGGCGGAAAGCTCGGCCGCCTCCTGCGCGCTCATCCCGGCGGCGGGTTCGTCGAGAAGCAGGAAGGCCGGCCTGCCCATCAGCGCCCGGCCGATGGCGACGCGGCGTTCATCCGTGTAGGGCAGGGTGCCCGCGATGCGGTTCGCCAGCGGCGCGATGCCGACCCAGTCGAGCATCGCCTCGGCCTCGGCGATCGCGGCCTTGCGCGACTGGCCAAGGCCGACGCCGGTGACTTCGAGGTTGTCGATGACGGGAAGGTCACGGAAGAGCCGCCCGCCCTGGAAGGTGCGGGCGATGCCCCGGCGGCGCACCTCGTGCGGCCTCAGGCCCGAAAGGCCCTGCCCGTCCAGCCGGACAGAGCCTTCGGTTGCGGCCTGAAACCCGGTCAGCACATTGACAAGGGTGGTCTTGCCCGCTCCGTTCGGGCCGATCAGCCCGACGATCTGGCCGGAGGCGACGGTCAGGTCAACGCCCGACAGCGCCTTCAGCCCGGCAAATGCGACCGATACCTTGTCTGCGCTGAGTTCGCTCATCTCGCTCCTTTCCGGTCACGGGTGATGAGGTAGGAGCCGCTGGCATCCAGCTTCGCGGTCCAGCCCGGCTCAATCACGATGGTGGTGGTGACCTCCTCGATCACCGCCGGCCCCTTGATCGTGGCGCCGACGCCCAGCGGGGTGCCGTCGTAGATCGGCGTCTTCACCCGCTTGCCGTCGGCGCTGAACACCGCGTCGCGGTAACCCTTCAGCGCCTTCGCCGGGCTTGCGCCCCTGCCGATCGCCATGCGGGCGGGCTTGTCGACCACGCCATAAAGCGTGCTTTCGATGTTCACCACTTCAACGGTCGAGGCCGGCTCGGCATAGGTGTAGAGTTCCTTGTGACGCTTGTGGAAGGCGTCCTTGACCTTGCCGATCGACTTGGCGTCCACCTTGAAGGTGCCGATTTCCACCGTGCATTCGTGGACCTGGCCGACGTAGCGCATGTCGAGGCTGCGCTTGATGACGATGTCCTTGCCCTTGAAGCCATCAGACTTCAGATGTCCGATGCCCTGCGCTTCGATCTGGCCGAAGAGTTCGTCGATCCGGGCATAAGCCGCGTCGTTGTCCAGCCGCAGGGGCGCGGTGGCCATGTAGTTGTATTTCACGTCCGAGATGATCTGGCCGAAGGCGCAGAGGCCCGAGGCGAGTTTCGGCAGGACGATGGTGTCGATCCCCATCGCCTCGGCGAGCGCGGTGATATGCGCCGCCGTCGCGCCCCCCGCGCCGACCAGGACGAAGTCGCGCGGGTCATAGCCGCGTTCGACGGTGACGCGGCGGATGCCATTCACCATGTTGGCGTTGACGATGGTGAACATGCCGTAGGCGGCGCGCTCAACGCTCATCTTCAGCGGGTCGGCGAGGTTGGACTTGATCGCCTGATGCGCCTTCGCGGCATCGAGCGGCAGCCGCCCGCCGACGAGCCCGTCGGGGTTCAGGTAGCCAAGGACGAGGTTCGCGTCCGACACCGTCGGCAGCTTGCCCCCCTGGCCATAGCAGGCCGGCCCGGGGTCGGAGCCGGCCGATTGCGGGCCCATCTGCATCAGCCCCATCTCGTCGATCCAGCCGATCGAGCCGCCACCCGCGCCGAGGGTTTCCACCTGGATCATCGGCACGCCGATGCGGTAGCGCAGGAAATCGATGTTCTTGTTGATGTTGGTGGAGCCGTCCTTCGTCAGCGTGATGTCGAAGGAGGTGCCGCCCATGTCGACGGTGATCACGTCCTTCTTGCCGAAGGGCTCGCAGACATACTGCCCGGCGGCGGGGGCCGAGGCAGGACCCGAGTTGATGGCATAGACGCTGCGGTCGGTCATCGCCTGACCGATGGCAAGCCCGCCGTTCGACTGGTAGTAGCGCACCGGCTGCTTGGCCCCGAGGCTGCGGAAATAGGCATCCACCGCGTCGACGTAGCGCTTCATGATCGGCGCGAGGTAGGCGTTCACCACGGCAGTGGAGGTGCGGGTGTATTCCCTCACCTGCGGGTAGAGCTCGCTCCCCACGGTCAGGACTACGCTCGGCATCATCTCGCGCACGATTTCCGCTGCACGGGCCTCGTGCGCGGGGTTCAGCACCGACCAGACGAAGCTGATCGCCACCGTCTCCACACCTTCGGCCTTGAACAGTTCGCAGGCCGCCCGCACGTCCGCCTCGTTCAGCGCCTCGCGCACGCTGCCATCCGACAGCACCCGCTCCCGCACGCCCTGCCGCAGGAAACGCGGCACCAGCATGGTTGCGGGCGGGTATTCCGGGTCGTAGCGGTAGCCGTCTTCCTTGTGGCCGAGGCGGATCTCGAGCGAATCCTCGTGTCCGGCGGTGCAGATGAGGCCGGTCTTCGCCCCCTTCAGCTGGATCAGCGCGTTCAGGCCCACCGTGGTGCCGTTGATGCAGAGGTCGCAGTTCGACACCACGGTTTCCGCCGGAACCCCAAGCTCCTCGGAGATCAGCGCGAGGCCGTTCCGGATCGCGAGCGTCGGATCCTGCGGCGTGCTCAACGCCTTGAAGAGTCGGACCTGCCCGGACTTGTCGGCCAGCACGAAGTCGGTGAAGGTGCCGCCCGCGTCGATCCCCAGTCTGTAATCGGATTTCATCGTCTCATCCCCCTCACTTCGCGGCCACGGCGCGACGCTTCGCGCGCAGGGCTTCGGTTGCCTTCATGTCCACGCTCAGCGTGGCAGGGTCGGTGATGATGACGCCGTAATCCTCCTTCGCGCCGTTGACCGAGACGAGCCCGTTCTTCACATCCCAGATGACCTTTTCCACAGCCCGGTCCATCGGGTCGCCATAGCCGCCGCCGCCGGGGTTCATGTTGGTGATGCGGTCGCCGGGCTTGATGATCTTGATGACGTTCTCGCGGATCGTCTCCTTGGTCTTGCCTTCCACCAGTTCCAGCCGCCCGACCTTGGTGTCGATCATCGTGCTGGCCGCCCCGGCCGCGCCCACCGCCGGGATGCGGCGGCCCTCGCCGAAGGTGATGAAGGTCATGTCGTCGTTGAGGGGCTCGACTTCCCAGGCGGTGCCGCTGCCGCCGCGGAATTTCCCCGCGCCGCCACTGTCGGTCATCAGCGAAT
The DNA here is from genome assembly GCF_008933605.1 of Albidovulum sp. GTDB lineage: Bacteria > Pseudomonadota > Alphaproteobacteria > Rhodobacterales > Rhodobacteraceae > Albidovulum. Next base: position 15,720 of record NZ_WBUS01000004.1, on the reverse strand, counting down.
AGCGATGGATGATGATGGGGTAGCTGTACTCCAAGAGTTCCACGTCGCCGCTCGTCAGCGCGCCGAAGCAGCACTCCGGCCCGCAGGCGTGCCAGCCATCCTGGCTGGGCGTCGCGCCCGCGCCCGAGATGATGGTGGCCAGCACCATCGTCACGTATTCCTCGTCGTGCCGCTTGTCCCAGCCCGCGATGTTCAGGCCGTTCGCATGGCCCCAGGATGCGCTGACCTTGGACGGCACCGCCTTTTCGAACGCAAGCCGCACCGCGTCGGTCAGCGTCTCCATCGGCGTCGTGGTGCAGTTCATGTGCGGCGCCGGTTCCTGCGCGTTGCAGATCGTGCCCTTCGGCCCGAAATCCACCGTGACGCAGCGATAAAGCCCTTCATTGTAGGGCGGCGGCAACTGGGCGAACATCATCAGGCCCAGGTAGACGCCGGAGTGGCTGTTCCCCTCGTAGCTGTTGATGAAATAGGGGATCTGCGGCGGCGAGGAGATCGCGATGTGGCAGCTGTCGCCCTTGATCGTGACCTTGGCCTTGATCTCGAAATCGCCGAAGCCGTGGCCCGCGTCCTCGAGGATCGCCGAGCCCTCGTAGGTCCCGTCCGGCACCGCGGCGATCAGGCCGCGCATCTGCTTCTCGGCCATGTCGAGAAGCATGTCGATGCAGGCGTCCACCTGCTCCTCGCCGTATTTCTCCAGCATCGCCAGAAGCGCGCGTTCACCCACCTGGCAGGCGCCGATCAGGGCGTTGAAGTCGCCCTCCTGATCGCGCCGGGCGCGCATGTTGGTCAGGATGAAGTTCAGCACATCCTTGCGCGGCTGGCCCCGGTCCCAGACCTTGACCGGCGGAATGCGCAGGCATTCGGCATAGATTTCCCGGGCGTTCGGGTTGTAGCCGGCAGGCACCGGCCCGCCCACGTCGGTCAGGTGGCCCTTGCAGACGGTCCAGTACTTCAGTTTCCCCTTCCAGAAGACCGGCCGGTAGAAGCAGGTGTCGATGGCATGGCTGCCGCCCCAGGCCGGGTCGTTGTGGATGATGAGGTCGCCTTCGTGGATGTCGCCCTCGAAGTACTTCGCCACGACCTTCATTGCCGGGATCAGCGAGCCGAGGTGGATCGGAATGTCCTGGCCCTGCAGGATCATCTCCGGCCGGTGGTTGAAGAGCGCCGTCGAATAGTCATGCGCCAGGTTGAACACGCTGGAGCGGGCGGTCTTTTCCAGCGACAGCGTCATTTCGCGCTGCGTCGTCTCCAGGATGCCGCGGACCACCGAAAGGGTGATCGGATCGACATCCAGCTTTTTCCTTGGCTTTTCGGCCATCACGAAGCCCTCACTCTGGGGCCGCGCAACGGGTGGCCGTCCGGGTCCCGGACCCGGGCGAATCGCCTTCCATCCCTGTCGCGCGGCGTCTGTTGCGCCGTTGATGACAGGACGCTAGCGGCGCCGGGCCGGGGACGTCTTTGCAGCGCGTGCACGCGTTCTTGCGTTTCCGCGCATCCCGCGGCCGCGGGCCGACAGGCCACTTTACAGGTGGGTTCGCGCATGGCCTGATGCGGGCAAGGGGGGAGGACCCGATGAAGACCACCATCACGACCCGCGGGGTGGATCAGGCTGTCCGCAGCCGCCACTGGCATGAAACCATCGCCAGGGCCTACTTTCCGCTGGACCTGACCTTTGCCCGTCCCGAGGCCTTCGATGGAGAACTCACCAGCTGGGACCTTGGCGGTGTCTCGCTGTCGCGGCTGACCTCCGAGGCGCTGATGTACCGCCGGCTGCCCAAGCATTTCCGCGAGCCCGGGCCAGAGGAGTTCCTCGTCACCCTGCCGGCGAAAGCCGAGGTGCGTTTTTCCCAGTGCGGCAAGGAGGTGAGGGCGAACCCCGGCGCCTTCTTCATCGAACGCAGCCACGAGCCCTACGAGTTTTCCCACGGCGAGCCGGCCGACCTCTGGGTGATGAAGCTCGGCAAGGATCTGCTGGGCGGCCGGATTCGCGCGCCCGACCGCTTCTGCTCGCTGCAATTCGACGCGACCAACGGGGCGAACGGTCTCTTCGTCGATATGGTCCACCTGATCCCGCAGCGCTACGACGCGATGACCGAGGAAACCCGCACCATCGTCGGCCGGCAACTGGTGGATCTGCTCGCTCTCGCCATCCAGTCCGACGAACGGGTGCTGACCTCGGGCAGCTCGACGGTGCGCACGGCCCACCTGGCGCGGATCGAAGCCTTCGTTCGCCGCAACATCGACGACCCCGACCTTGGCCCCGAGGAAGTGGCGGCGGGCTGCGGCATCTCGGTGCGCTACCTGCACGAGCTTCTGCGCGACACGAACACGACGCTCGGCCAGTGGATCCGCGACACCCGCCTGCAGGCGGCGATGGAGGATCTGACCAACCCGGCCGACCGGCGCGGTATCGGCGAGATCGCCTATGCCCGCGGCTTCACCGACCAGGCACAGTTTTCCCGCGCCTTCCGCGCCCGTTTCGGAGTGCCCCCGAAAGAGGCAAGGGGCCGCGGCTGACCCCGGGACGACAGGCGCGGGGCCGGTGCCGGGATGCGGCCCTCCCCTTGCCTGCTGCGCCCCGGTCACCCTACCGCCCCAGGTGGTCGCGGACGCGCTGGATGGCCGCCTGCCGGTCATGGCGGGCGGCCAGCGCCTGATCCATCGTCACCTCGACGAACCGGGCGGGCGCATGCGGCTGTAGCTGTCCGATCAGGTCCATGTCGGCGCTGATCACGCAGCCGAGCATCATGTAGCCCCCGCCCGAGACCGCGTCGCGATGCAGCACGATGGGCTCCGTCCCGCCGGGAACCTGGACGGAGCCATAGGGGTAGCAGGCATCGACGATGTTCGACGGGTTCGACCCCGCGCCGAAGGGCTGCTCGCGCGGAACGAAGTCCAGCGCCGTGCCGCCCCGGAAACGGTAGCCGATCCGGTCCGCCTCGGGTGCAACCTTCCAGGTGTCGGCGAAGAACCGTTTGCCCGATTCCGCCGTGATCCGGTGCCAGTAGAGCCCCGGCAGCATCCTGAGCTCGGCCGGGCTTGCCGGCATCCGCCGCAGCCCGGCCGGAATCGCGCCCTTGCCGCCCGCACCATCGCCGACCGGCAACTCGTCTCCCGCCTTCAGCGCGCGCCCTTCGTGGCCGCCCAGTGCGCCAAGCGTGTAGGTGGACCGCGACCCGAGCGTCATCGGAACGTCGATCCCGCCCGAGACCGCTATATAGGCCCGCGCGCCGGATTTCAGGAAGCCGAACGACAGCCGGTCCCCCGCCTTGACCGGGAAGGCCTCCCATCCCTGGCGATCCGCGCCGTTCAGCTTCGGCGGCAGGTCACCGCCGGTGACGGCGACGGTCGCGGGCGCCGTGAATTCCAGCTCCGGCCCCAGGAACACGGCCTCCAGCACCGCCGCGCCCTCGTCGTTGCCGACGAGCATGTTGGCCGCGCGGAGCGAGAAGCGGTCCATGCCGCCTGAAATCGGGATGCCAAGATGGTAGTAACCGGGGCGGCCTAGGTCCTGCACGGTGGTGGACAGGCCCGGGGAGATCACCTTAACGGCCATTGAGCGCCTCCATCAGCTTGGCATTGGTGCCGGCCATGTCCCTGTTGAAATCGGTCAGGCTGAAGGTCGCAGGCCGGATCACCGGCTCGAAGCGGTTCGCCTCCACCGCCTCGATCGTCGCGTCGTACTGGTCGCGGCCGATCGGCTTCCACTTCACGATGTCGCCGGGCCGGAAGAGGCACATCTCGTCTTGCAGGTAGCTGACCTGCTGGTTCGGGTCGTAGATCGGCATCGGCGTGATGCCGAACATCTGGTAGCCGCCCGCGCCCCGTACCGAGTAGATGCAGGAAAAGCAGCCGCCATGCCCGATGGTCAGCTTCGGCGTGTCGGTGCGCGGGCGCAGGTATTTCGGCACCTGCAACTGCCGCTTGCGCTCCACCATCTGGTAGAGGAACGGCAGCCCCGCCACGAAGCCGACCATCGAGACGAACCAGGGCTGGCTCGAATGTGCCTTGATGAAGTTCTCGACCGTGCCGAGGCCGTTCACCTCTGCGGCATATTCAAGGTCGGTCTTCGTCGGGTCCTGGTGCCGCTCGCGAAAGCGCATCAGCGTCTCCTGCGTCCAGGGGTCCTGGTAGAACACGGGGATTTCCATGATCCGGGTCTTCAGGATCGCGTCGGATTTCGCCGCCGCGGCCTCCATGCCCTTCAACTCCTTCAAGAGGTCGTCCGGCCTGATCGCGTCCGGGTCGAACTTGATCTGGAAGCTGGCGTTCGCCGGGCAGATCTCGGTCACGCCCCTGATCCCCGCCTCGCGCACGGCATTGGTCATGCTGAGCGAGGTGAAGAAAGACTCGAGCGACATATCCTCGGAGACCTCCCCGAAGATATGCTCGTCGCCCCCGAAGGTGAATCGGATCGACATGGTCCCTCCTATGGTTCGAGGTCCGGCACCAGCCGGGCGGAATGAGTTTCCAGCCAGCCTTCCAGCCAGCGGGTGTGAACGGCATTGGCCTGCACCGCCGGATCACCGGCGAGCGCGAGGAAGAGGGGTTTCGTGGTGCGCAGGCCCTCGATCCGGGTCTCGCCCAGGGCCCTGACCAGCCGCGTGATCGCGGCCTCGCGCGTCTCGCCATGCACCACCAGCTTGGCCAGAAGCGAGTCATAGAACGGCGGCACGGTATATCCGGCGTAGAGCATGGACTCGAACCGCACCCCCGGCCCTCCCGGAACCCTGAGCGCGCTGACGGTGCCCGGGAAGGGGGCGAAGTCGCGCGACGGGTCCTCGGCATTGAGCCGCACCTCGATGGCATGGCCGCGCGCGACGATCTCGCGCTGTTGCAGGCGCAGGGGTTCACCCCCCGCGATGCGCAGACCCTCGGCCACCAGGTCGATCCCGGTGATCATCTCGGTCACCGGATGCTCGACCTGGATGCGGGTGTTCATCTCGATGAAGTGGAAGCGGTCGGCCTCGTCGTCGTAGAGGTATTCGATGGTGCCGGCGCCGGAATAGCCCACCGCCCGGGCCAGACGGACCGCGCTGGCGCAAAGCTCGTCCCGCACCCGGTCCGAGAGCGCGCGCGACGGCGCCTCTTCCCAGACCTTCTGCCGCCGCCGCTGAAGCGAACATTCCCGCTCCCAGCAATGCACCGCGTTGGTGCCGTCGCCCAGCACCTGCACTTCGATGTGGCGGGCCTTCGTCACCACCTTTTCCATGTAGAGCCCGCCGTCGCCGAAGGCGGCCAGCGCCTCCGCCGCGGCCTGCGGGAAGGCGGCCTCGAACTCGGCCAGGTCATTCGCGATCCGGATGCCCCGGCCGCCCCCGCCGGCGGCGGCCTTGATCATCACCGGGAACCCTGTGTCCATCAGGATGTGCCGCGCTTCCTCGATATCCGCCACCCGGCCCATGCTGCCCGGCACCACCGGCACTCCCGCCGCGTGGGCGGCCGACCGGGCGGCGACCTTGTCGCCCATGGTGCGGATCGCCTCGGCCGACGGGCCGACGAAGGCGATCCCCGCCGCCACGCAGGCGTCGGCGAAGCCCGCATTCTCGGCCAGGAAGCCATAGCCGGGGTGAATGCTGTCCGCCCCGGTCGCCTCGGCCGCCGCCAGGATCGCGGCGACATTCAGGTAGGACTTCTTCGCCGCCGGAGGGCCGATGTTCACGGCCTCGTCCGCGATCTGGACGTGCAGGGACTCGCGATCGGCGTCCGAATGGACGGCCACGGTCGCAATCCCGAGGTCCTTCGCTGCGCGGATCACCCGCACGGCAATCTCACCCCGGTTGGCGACCAGAAGCTTCCTCAGCATCAGCCGACCTCGGCCAGAACCGCGCCCGCCATCACGGGCTCTTCATTCTCGGCAACGAAGCGGATGCTGGTGCCCGCGACATCCGCCCTCACCTCATGGAACGACTTCATCACCTCGATCAGCCCGATCACGTCGCCCACGGCGACGGCGTCGCCATCGGCCTTGAACGGCGGCTTGTCGGGGGCAGAGGCGCGGTAGAACGTGCCGGGAAGGGGGGAAAGCAACTGAGCCATGGAGGAACCTCTCAGATCGTGTAGGGCTGCACCGCCGCCCGCACCGCGCGGGCGATGTCGATGGCGTTCGGCGTGTCGGAATGGATGCAGATGCTGTCGCAGCGGACGGGAATGTCGGAGCCGTCGATCGCCGTGCCCTTGCCTTCGGTGATTGCGCGCAGGCAGCGCGCGGCCATCAGGGCAGGATCCTTGGCGTCATGTTCGCGCGTGACGATCAGGCTGCCGTCGGGGGTGTATTCGAGATCGGCGTAGAACTCGGCGACGAAGTCGTGCCCGCGCGCCGGATAGACCTTCTCGTGCAGCGTGCCGGTCATTCCCAGAAGCGGCACCCGGAACACGTCCGCCGCGTCGCAGACCGCGTGCGCGATGTCTTCCTGCCGCGCCGCCATCCCGTAGAGCGACCCGTGCGGCTTGATGTGGTTCAGCTCCATCCCCTCGGCCTTGAGGAAGCCGCAGAGCGCGCCGATCTGGTAGATCAGGCAGTTCGCCATCTCCTCGCGGCCCATCTTCATCTCGCGCCGGCCGAAGCCCTGCAGGTCGGGCAGGGACGGATGCGCGCCGACCTTCACCCCGTGCCGCTTGGCAAGCCGCACGGTGGCGCGCATGTGGTCGAAGTCGCTGGCATGGAAGCCGCAGGCCACGTTGGCGATATGGATCAAGGGCATCAGCCCGGCGTCATCGCCCATGCGATAAAGGCCAAAGCTTTCCCCCATGTCACAGTTGACCGTGACAGGCATTACCCCTCCCCAGCAGTGTTTTCGAGTTGGAACGAAGCTGGCCCGAGTCGGCCATCATTGGCAAATACGAAATTCTGCAAGACGATATCGAGAAATTTGATAAGGTGCCCTCATGTCGCTGACGCTCAAGCAACTGCGCTATTTCATCGCCGCGGCCGAGACCGGGCAGATCAGCCATGCGGCGATGGAGATGAACATCTCGCAATCCGCCGTGACCGCCGGCATCCAGGGGCTCGAGTCGACGCTGGGGGTGAAGCTCCTGTCCCGCAGCGCCCAAGGGGTATCCGTAACCCCCGAGGGCGCGCGCTTCCTGGCCCGCGCGCGTGGCATCATGGCCGCCGTGGAAGACGCCACCCGCAGCCCGTTGGGCGAGGAGACGCGCATCATCGGGCGCCTTCGCCTGGGGGTGACCTACACGGTGGCGGGCTATTTCATGTCCCGCCACTATGCCGCCTTCCGCCGCGGCTATCCCGGCGTCACGCTGGAACTGACCGAACTGCCCCGCGCCGCGATCGAGAATGCCCTCGTCGACGGGGGACTCGACCTGGCCGTCATGCTGACGTCGAACCTTGCCAACCACGAGGACCTTGACGCCGAAACCCTGTTCCGCTCGCGCCGGCGGCTCTGGCTGCCCTCCGATCACCCCCTGCTTGCCGCGCCGGGTGTCCCGCTAAGCGACATCGCGCGCGAGCCCTACGTCATGCTGACCGTGGACGAGGCGAGCCGCACCGCCGGCCGCTACTGGGACGCCCACGGGCTGGCGCCGAACGTCGTCTTCTCCACATCCTCGGTCGAGGCAGTCCGCTCGATGGTGGCCGCCGGAATGGGGGTGACGATACTTTCGGACATGGTCTACCGGCCGTGGTCGCTGGAAGGGCAGCGGATCGAACAGCGCACCACGGTCGAGCCGGTTCCGTCGATGGATGTGGGCCTGACCTGGTCCCGTGACCGTCCGCTCTCCGCGCCCGCCCAGGTCTTCCGCAGCTTCCTGTCGCTGACACTGGGGGCCGGCGGGTAGGCGGGGGGAAGTCAAGACCTGCGGCGCGGCCGGACCGGTTCCCGAGGCAGGCACCAACGGCCTGTCCCCCCGCGTCTCTTGCGCCGTCCGGCGGACCGGCCCTGCCTGACAACGGTCGCCACCGGCAAGGGCCACCAAAGCAAGATGACCCGGACAGGGCTGGGTCATTTGCGGCTTGCCTGTATCATCCCCTCGGTGTTCCGCCGCGCAGCGGGTTGCCGAGGGGCCGTGTCATGCGCTTACCCGAAGGTCGTCGGCATCCAGAGGGCGATCTCGGGCCAGACGATCAGAAGCACGATCATCACCAGCATCGCCACGACGAACGGCAGCGCGCCGATGATGACGTCGTTCATCGGTCCGCGCCCGCGCACGCCCTGGATGACGTAGAGGTTGACCCCGATCGGCGGCGTGATGAGCGCCGTCTCAAGCAGGAGCATCATCAGGATGCCGAACCACACCAGATCGTAGCCCAGGCTGGACACGATCGGCGCCACCAGCGGCGTGGCGATGAGGAGCAGCGAGAAGGCTTCCATGAAGCAGCCCAGGACCAGGAAGCCCAGCACGATCACCGTCATCGTTTGCAGCGGCGAGAGGCCGAGGCCGAGGATCGCGTCGGTCAGAAGCTGCGTCAGGCCGATGATCGAAAGCACGAAGTTCAGGAACATCGCCGCCAGCACGATCATCATCACCATGGCCGTGGTGCGCATGGTGCCTTCGAGGCACTGCATCAGCATCTCCACCGAGAGCCGGCGGTTCACCGCAGCCAGAAGCAGTGCGGCGGCGACACCCAGCGACGCGGCCTCGGTCGGGGTGGCCAGACCGGCGTAGATCGAACCGACCACGGCGAGAAAGATCAGCATGGGCGGGATCAGGTCCGGCAGGCTGGACAGGCGGGCGCCCCAGCCGGTCGAGGCCGGGCGGCCGCCCCAGCCCGGGCGGAAGAGGCAGGCGATGAGAACGGTGACCATGAACAGACCGGCGAGCATCAGGCCCGGCACGAACCCGGCGAGATAGAGCTTGGGCACCGAGGTATTGGTCAGAAGGCCATAGACGATCATGTTGATCGAGGGCGGGATGAGGATTCCCAGTGTGCCTCCCGCCGCCAGCGTGCCCATGAACAGCCGCTCGTTGTAGCCGCCCTTGCGGGCCTGCGGGATGGCCACCGTGCCGACCGTCGCCGCCGTGGCGATGGACGATCCCGAGGTGGCGGCAAAGAGCGTGCAGGCGCCGATGTTGGAGTGCATCAGACCGCCTGGCAGCCAGGACAGCCAGTGCGACAGGGCCGCGTACATCCGCTCGGCGATGCCGGAGCGGAGAAGGATTTCGCCCATCAGGATGAACAGCGGAATGGCGACGAGGATGAAGTCGGTGCTGTTCGTCCAGTAGATGTCGCCCAGCGCCCGGTAAAGCGGCATGGGCGAATAGATCTCTGCCAGGACCAGGGCCAGGATACCCAGGACAGCGGCGATCGGGACGGCAAGGCCGACCAGAACGAACAGGATGGAGACGGCGGAACCCAGCATCTTACACTTCCTTCATGGTGTGGTGCGGCAGCACGCCCGCGGTTTCCTCTTCGATCTCTTCCTCAACGGAGGGAATGCCGCCGATCCGGTCGGCACGCGCGAGATCGCCCTTCATGCCGGCGGCGATCATGGCCGCCAGCACCAGCAGGAGGCAAAGGCAGAGCAGAAGCCAGCCCATGAGCCAGGCTGACTGCGGCAGGATCAGCGGCGTCTGCAACGGCGTGATCGCGCGCGAGCCGTTTACCCAGGTGACCTGCACCGCCAGCGCGGCGCGCCAGGTCACGAAACCGGCGAATACGGTCAACAGCGCGAGGCCCATCAGGTCCAGCGCGTAGCGGACCTTCGCCGGCATCAGGACATAGGCCGCGTCGATGCGGACATTGGCGCGGTGCAGCAGCGCGTAGGGCAAAGACAGGGCCGTCGCGACGCCGAAGAGATAGCCGGAGATTTCATCCGACCCGCTCATCGTCACGCCGAGCAGGCGCCGGGACAACACATCGGCGCAGACCATCAGCGCCGAGAACAGGATCATCGCGCCGCCAATCCTTACGGCGGTTCGCGACAGGCGGAGTGCGGAGTGGAGGAGGCTGTCGAGCATGGACCGGGTCTCCGACGGGAAGGGCCGAAAGGAAAGGCGCCGGGGCATGCCCGGCGCCGTGCGGTGGTCAGTTGGTGGGAACCGCGAGACCGGCGGCGCTGCCCGCGCTGGCGTTCCACTCGGCGGCGCAGTCGATCCCGCAGCGCTCGCCCCAGCGTTTCAGCACGAACCCGTCCAGGATCACCTGGCGGGCGGCGATGTCAGCCTCGGCCGGTTCGTGCAGCACGGCCTTTCCGGCTTCGCCCAGCGGGCATTCGCCGCCGGTGAGGCAGGCCACGCCCACCTTTTCCTTTGTCTCGGCGTCGGCCCAGGCCTTGTCTTCCATCTTCGCGATCTCGGCCGTCATCGCGTCGCGGGTTTCCTGCGGCAGGCTTTCCCAGAGCTGGGTGTTGATCGCGGTGAAGGTGATCGAGTAGCCGACGCGCAGGGCGAAGACGTCGGTGATGACCTCGTGCCACTTGGCGTTGTAGGCGCTCATCGGGTCGGTGATGGCGCAGTCGGCGACGCCCTTCTCCAGTGCGGGGACCACTTCGGCGAAGGGAATGGTAACGGCAACGCCGCCGGCGCCTTCGACGAAATCGCCCAGCGTGGCCGAGTGCACGCGGACCTTGCGGTCCTTCAGGTCGGCGATGCCGGCGATCGGCTTGGTGCAGTAGATCATGCTCGCAGGCCAGGGATGCAGCGACAGGATCGTCGCGCCGTAGGTATTGCGGAAGGTGCGGTCCATGGTGGGCTGGTAGGCCTCTGCGATGGCGCGCATGGTGGCGAAGTCGGGCGCGATCGACGACAGGTCGGTGCCCTCGATGGCCGGGTTCTCGGCCGCCACGTAGGACCCGAGGCCGTGAGCCACCTCGAACACGCCCTGGCTGAGCAGGCGCATGACTTCGCCGCCCTTCAGGCCCGCCTCGGTGATCGGGATCGCCTCGGCCGTGAGGGCGCCGTTGGTGGCGGCAGGAAGGGTTTCCGCCCAGAACGGTTTCTCGAGGTCGTTCCACGATGCAAGGTTGCCCCAGGTGCCGATCACCTTGAACTGGTGCGGCTGGATTTCGGCGGCAGCGGGACCGGCGGCAAGGCCGAGGCCGAGCGCGGTCAGAAGAAGATGGCGGTTCATCGTTGAGTCTCCTGTTGGTCTGTTGTCGTTGTCCAGGGTAAACCGCCGGGCCATGCTTGACCCGGCGGTCACCGGATTCAAGCCTTCATTCGGCCGCATGCTTCTGCCCGGCGAGCCCGTTGATGTAGGCCACGCACTCGTCCGCGGTGTGGACGTCGCCGAACTTCGCGTCGATGTCGAAAAGGTTCCACGCGACGGCGCCCGGCACGCGGTCGCCGATGCATTCCTTCACCGCGATGGTGCGGAAGCCGTCGGCGATGCCGTCGCAGATGGTCTGGCGGACGCAGGCGCAGGCGGTGACGCCGGTCACGAGGATGGTGTCGACGTTGTTGGCGCGCAGGATGCCCGCAAGCTCCGTCCCGTGGAACGACGAGGCCCGCTTCTTCAGCAGCGTGTATTCGCCCTCGACCGGCGCGATGCGGCTGTCAATCGCCCAGAGGTCCTTGTCGGCGAGGTTCACCACGTCGACCGGGATCTTGTTGTGCCACAGGCCCATGTCGGTGAAGGGCGCGTTGCGGTCGGTGATCTCGTAGGCCGTGGTCACGTGGACGACCGGCAGCCCGGCGGCGCGGAAGGCCTTGAGGAGCTTCTGCATGCCGGGGATGATCTCGTTGTCCATCTTCTCCTGGTCGCAGGTGAAGGGGTTGCCGGGGCGGGTCCAGGCATTGGCCAGGTCCACGCTCACCAGCGCTGGCCGCTTGCCGAAGCCCACGCGGCGCTGGAAGCCGCGCGCCTGGTAGAGTTTGCTGGCCGTATCGAAGGCCTGCTGAAGCAGCCGGTCCAGTTCCTTTGCGTCAACGTCGCTCATTTCATTCTCCTCGAAGGTCCCGCCTGGCCGCCTCGGGCCCCGGATCGGGAAGTTTCTGGATGCGACGTTCTCGTTTCAGGGAGCATCGAACATCGCCCGGAAACCATTATGCGAAGGTGGAGTGCCGCTGGTGAATTGCAGAGTCGACGTGTATTGATGCACGGAACGCATCGCTTTCGAGGGAGGGTCTCGGGATGACGGCGACGCTGGGAATAGACCTCGTGCAATCCTTCCTCGTCCTGGCCGAGCAACTGAACTTTCGCCGCAGCGCCGAACGGCTGAACCTCGACCAGTCCGCCCTGACGCGCCGCATCCAGAAGCTGGAGCACCATGTCGGGTTCCGCCTGCTGGACCGCACCACGCGCGAAGTCGTGCTGACACCGGCCGGGCGGGCCTTCTACGAGGACAACGCCCACTTGATGCAGCACTATCGCGACACGGTGGAAAATGCGCGCCGCGTGGCCGAGGGCAAGGCCGGGGTGCTGCGCGTGGCCTACATGGCTTTTGCCGCAACCGAGCAGATGCCGCGCATTGTGTCGCGCTTCCGCAAGGAACATCCGCACGTCGAGGTGAAGCTTCAGTACATCCGCACGCAGGGCCAGAAACTGGCGCTCGCCAACGACGAGATCGACCTCGGTTTCATGATCGGGCCCTTCGATCATCCGGACTTTGACAGCGCGCTGCTGTCGTCCGAGATGCTCTATGCCGTTACGCCTCTGGATCACCCCCTTCGCAGGAAATCGACGCTCGTCCCCGGCGATTTCCGCGATCAGCCGATGATTCTCGGAGATGTCCGGGAATGGGCCGAGTTCCGCTGGCGCCTGAATGACATGTTCGCTGCCGAAGGCGTCGAACTGCGCCCGACGCTGGAGGCGTCGAACACGCTGGCATTGATTGGCCTCGTGGCTGCTGGCCTCGGCGTCACGATCTACCCGGAAAGCCTGATCGGCTATCTCGGCCGGAACGTCGCGGTGCGCCCGATCAGCCATCCCGCCTTCCGCAGCCAGACCATCCTGGTCTGGCGCAGGAAGAACAGGTCGTCTCTCCTCAAGGGCTTCCTCGCGGCGGCACGCCCGGAGCATCCGGATCCCTGATCGACGGATGGGCGCGGTACCTTCGGTCGGACCCCCGCCAAGCCGTCGCGCCCGTAGGCCTGCGTCCTGCCGTCGATACGGCGCCATCGCCCCCGGATCTCCGCATGCCGAGAGAACCGTTCCCGGCGCGGCGCGACCTCAGCCGCGGCGTGATCTGCAGTGCGGACGCGGCGACCGCGGGGTCGGTCACCGGAACAGGTTGCCTTCGCACCAGATCTTCGTGAAGGCACCGGTGCAGGTCGTTTGCCGGCCGAAGCCGGTGACATGGAAGCGGGCGAAGAGGGTGCGGTCTTCCTCGGTCACCTCGAGGCCTTGGCGCACGACATCGAAGCACGTCGACGGCTTCAGCTTGCAGCCGATGAGCGCGACCGTGGCGAAGGCATCGCCGCCCGCGTCCACATCGGTCGTGGCGATCCTGGTCTGGATCGTCTCGCGGAGCATCGCGTCGAAATCGCCAAGGCCCGGCCGGGTGAGCCAGGCCGCAACGCCGAGGAGCAGCGCCAGAAGGATTGCCCAGAGGATGACCCGCATCGCGCGCTCCTGCCGTTGTCGCAGGTCTTATGCCGCGAGGTGGCGGGGCCTGTCGAGCCCCTCCCCCGGCAAGACACGCGCGCCGGTCAGAGCGTGATGCGGAACCGGGCGAATCCGTCCGGGCCGTCGCCCGCCGGCTCGATCGCAAGCGTCGTCAGGTCGGCAAGATGGTCGACCGCCTTCGGCCCGGTGTCGAACAGAACGCTCGTCCCGGGCAGGGCCTTGAAGCGCCAGTTGCCGTCGGCGGTGGGATTGATCGTGCCCTCTTCGACGATGAAGCGGACGATGATGTCGCGGTTGGTGTCGGGCCCCTCGAAGATGATCGTGTCGCCCTTGGCGCCGGGGAAGTCGCCGCCGCCGCCGGCGCGGTAGTTGTTCGTCGCGATGACGAATTCGGCCGCCGGATCGACGGGCTGACCCTGGTGCATCAGGTTGACGATGCGGCTGGCGTCGGGGTTCAGATCCTCACCCTTCGGCCCGTATTTCGACGGCTGGCTGAGGTCGATCTCGTAGGTCACGCCGTCGATGACGTCGAAGTTGTAGCTCGGGAAGTCGGGGTTGAGGAGGACCTGGTCGGCCTTCCCCGGCTCCACCTGGTTGAACATGCCGGCGGAGCGTTCAAGCCAGTCCTTGAGCTGCTGCCCCGTCACCTTCACCGCGCGGATCGTGTTGGGGTAGAGGTAGAGGTCGGCCACGTTCTTGATCGCCACGTCGCCCGGCGCCACGTCGGTGTAGTAGTCAGGCCCCCCGCGCCCGCCGGCCTTGAAGGGCGCGGCGGCGGAAAGCAGCGGCAGGGCTTCGTACTCGGTGCGCTTCAGCATCTCGGCGATATACCAGGTCTGCGCCTGGCTGACGATCTGCACGGACGGATCGTCGGCCACCAGCGCGAAATAGGAATAGAGCGGCGCCGAGGTCTTGCCGACGGCGCGGCGGACATAGGCGAGCGTCTCGTCATGTTCCTTCTGCACCGAGGCAATCACGCCGGGCACGTCCTCGACCAGCGCGGTGATCGAACGGTCTTCGTTGCGCTGCGAGATCGGCCGTGCCTCGGAGGTCGAGGATATGACCTTCCAGCGGTTGCCGTCGCGTTCGAGGAGAAGGTCGATGAGCCCCATGTGCGAGCCCCAGAAGCCGCCCATGACGGCGGGCTTGCCCGAGATGGTGCCGGTGGCCACGTCCACCTCGGCGAAGCCGTCGAAAGTGGAGGATGGGAAGACGAGATGGCTGTGACCGGTCATCAGCGCGTCGATGCCGTCCACCCGGGCCAGCGGGGTGGAGGCGTTCTCCATCCCCTCGGCGTGCTCGGCCGGGCCGATGCCGGAATGGCTGAGCGCCACGATGATGTCGCAGCCCTCTTCCAGCATCTGCGGCACCCAGGATTGCGCGGTCGCCACGATGTCGCGGGTCTGGACCTTGCCTTCCAGGTGCTTGCGGTCCCAGTTCATGATCTGCGGCGGGACGAATCCGATGAGGCCGACGCGGATCGGGTGCTTCTCGCCCGCGCCGTCGGTCACCTCGCGGTCGAGGATGATGTACGGTTTGATCAGCGTCTCGTCCTCGCGTGGCGAGGCGCCCATCGTCTTGACGACATTGGCGGACACGATGGGGAAGTTCGCGCCCTCGAGCGACTTCATCAGGAAATCGAGCCCGTAGTTGAATTCGTGGTTGCCGAGGGTCGAGGCATCGAAGCCGATCGTGTTCATGGCGGCGATGACGGGATGCATGTCGCCGTCCTTCATGCCCCGTTCGTAGGCGATGTAGTCGCCCATCGGGTTGCCCTGGAGGAAGTCGCCGTTGTCGACCAGCATCGCGTTTGTCGCCTCGGCGCGCACCGCCTCGATGAGGCTCGCGGTCCGCGACAGGCCCACGGTGTCCACGGGCTTGTCCGCGTAGTAGTCGTAGGGAAAGACGTGAACGTGCAGGTCCGTCGTCTCCATGATCCTCAGATGCGCCTGGTTGGCGGCGGCGAAGGCGGAGTAGGGGTGCAGTGCGATCAAGGAAGCTCCGGCGGCGCCCCCGGCGAGGAAACCCCGGCGGGTGAGAGGGAAGTGCGTACGTGCGGTCATGATGGCCCCCATCAGTCGAGTCCCGAGTGACCGTCGGAGCGTAGCATGACATGCGCGTGACGCTAACCGCGGATTCGGCCGCCTGCCAGCAAACGGTGTGTTTCCATCGCGTGATTCACCCTTGAGTTGTGCAATCGCCACGGAACATTGCCGTTGTCCACCGGTTTGCAACCGTCGCCCGTCCGTGCCACATCT
>NZ_WBUS01000157.1 GCF_008933605.1 Albidovulum sp. | reverse complement strand
CCAGAGGTGGCGCTGGCGCGCGGTCGGCCGGCCGTAGACATAGGTCCGCGTGATGTCGGAGTGATAGTCGTGGAGCGTGCCGCCGAGGTCGACCAGCACCATGTCGCCCTCCGCCAGGGTCTGCGTGTAGGGCACACCGTGCGGATAGGCGGTGGCCTCGCCGAACTGGACCGCGACGAAGACCGGCGAAAGCCCAAGCGCAAGATGTGCCACATTGACGAAATCGCCGACCTCGCGGGCGGAGATGCCCGGCCGCAGGCCGGCGTGGACCGCCTTCTGGACCCGGTGGCTCGCCTCCATCGCGGTCCGGATGATGGCGACTTCCGTGGCAGACTTGATCCGGCGCTGCGCCGCGATCATCGCTCCGGCCGGAACGGCCTGAAGCTCCGGTACGGCCATGATCCGGGCGGCGAAGCCGAAGGCCATGGCCGGGTCGAGCGCGATCCTGCCCCGCGCGCGCCCGGCGATCAGCGCGAAGGGGTCCGCGTCCTCCTCCCAGACGGCGATTTCGCCGGGAAGGCGGATCATCGTCTCGAGCTTCGGGCGTTCGAAGTTGGGCGTCACATAGAGGAGCGTGCCGTCCGACCCGACGAGGGCACCGTGGAGCCGCTCGGAGGGTTTCAGCGCCAGCCCTGTGTAATAGGCGAGCGAGGAGGTCGCATCGAGCCAGGTCCAGGCAATCCCGCCGGCCCGCATCGCGGCCCGGAGCGTGTCGATCCGTCCGGCCAGTTCCGACGGGGTGATTGCCGGCGCCTCCACCTTGGAAAGACCGGCCAGAGCCTTGTCGTAGTCCATCTGCCCTGCCCCCGGGAGAGTTGCTGTCATGCCGGCTGAAGCGCGCGCGCCGCCCGGCGCCGCGCCACCCGCGCGCGGATCGCCTCGACATCGGTCACCGGCGTCGCCGCGAAGAGCGACTGCGTGTAGGGGTGGCTCGGGTTGGCGAAGACCGCCTCGCGGCTCCCCTGCTCGACCGCCTCGCCCTTCGAGATCACCATGACCTCGTCGGCGATATAGCGCACCACTGAAAGGTCGTGGCTGACGAAGACATAGGTCAGCTCGAACTCGTCCTGAAGATCGGCGAGCAGGTTCAGCACCTGCGCCTGCACCGACAGGTCGAGCGCCGAGACCGGTTCGTCCAGCACCAGGAGCGAGGGATTGAGCATCAGCGCCCGGGCGATGGCGATCCGCTGGCGCTGACCGCCCGAGAACATGTGCGGATAGCGGTTGAAGTGCTCGGGCTGGAGCCCGACCTTGCTCAGCATCGCCTCGGCCCGCTCCCGCCGCTCGGCGGCGGGCACGTCGGTATTGATGACAAGGGGCTCCATCAGCACGTCGCCGACCTTCTGGCGCGGGTTGAGACTGCCGTAGGGGTTCTGGAACACCATCTGCACCTTCGACCGCAGCGCCGGACCCGGCCGCTTGCGGCGGATGTCGACGGGTTGGCCCTCGATCAGCAGCTCGCCCTCCGTCGGCGCATCGATCAGCGCGATGATCCGCGCCAGCGTCGACTTTCCCGACCCGCTTTCGCCCACGATGGCGAGCGTCCGGCCCTTCTCAACCCGGAAGTCGATGCCCTTCAGCGCCCGCACGTTCGTGGCGCGCGCGAACATGCTGCCCGGCACGTGATAATCCTGGACGATGGCGCGCCCCTCGACGACAGGGGCGGAGGTGGTGCCGTTCATCGCGCGGCCTCCTGCTGGAAGTAGTCGGACACGGTGGGTAGCCGGTCGCCCGTCGCATGTTCCGGCAGCGCCGAGAGAAGGGCGCGGGTATAGGGATGCTGCGGCGCCTCGAAGAGCGAAAGCACGTCGGCTTCCTCCATCTTGCGGCCCTTGTACTGCACCACCACGCGGTCGGCCGTCTCGGCCACCACTCCCATGTCGTGGGTGATGAGGATGAGCGCCATCCCGTAGTCCTCCTGCAAGGTCATCAGGAGGTCGAGGATCTGCTTCTGGATCGTCACGTCCAGCGCGGTCGTCGGCTCGTCGGCGATGAGAAGCCTCGGGTTGGAGGCGATGGCCATGGCGATCATCACGCGCTGGCATTGCCCGCCCGACATCTGGTGCGGATAGGCGTCGATCTTGACCTCGGGCTCCGGGATGCCGACCGCGCGGAACAGCTCCAGCGCACGGTCCCGCGCCGCCCGACGCGAGAGGCCGAGGTTCAGCCGCAGCACCTCCTCGATCTGGAAGCCGACGGTGAACGACGGGTTCAGCGAGGCGATGGGCTCCTGGAAGATCATCGTGATCTCGCGCCCGATCAGCCGCCGCCGCTCTGCCGACGACATGGCGAGGATGTCGCGGCCGTCATAGGTCATCTCGTCGGCGGTGACGCTGGCGGTGTCGGGCAGAAGCCCCATCACCGCCAGCATCGACACCGACTTGCCCGAGCCCGACTCGCCGACAATGGCCAGCACCTCGCCGCGGTCCACGTGGACGTCGATCCCGTCGACGGCGGTGAAGCCGCCGGTAGCGGTGGCAAAGGTGACCTTGAGGTTCCGAATGGTGAGCAGCGCCATGGTCTCAGCTCCGCTTCAGCTTGGGGTCGAGCGCGTCGCGCAGACCGTCGCCCATGAGGTTGATCGCCAGCACCGAGACGAGGATCGCCAGCCCCGGCAGCGTGACCACCCACCAGGCGCGCAGGATGAACTCCCGCGCCTCGGCCAGCATCGTGCCCCATTCCGGCGCGGGCGGCTGTGCCCCCATGCCGAGAAAGCCGAGCGCCGCCGAATCGAGCACGGCGGAGGAGAAGGAGAGCGTCGCCTGCACGATGAGCGGCGCGAGGCAGTTGGGCAGGATGGTCCTGAACATCAGGCGGAGGTTGCCCGCGCCGGCTACCCGCGCCGCGGTGACATATTCGCGCTTCATCTCGGACATGACCGCCGCCCGCGTCAGCCGCGCGAAATGCGGCTGGTAGACGATGGCGATGGCGATCATCGCGTTGGTGAGCCCCGGCCCCAGCACGGCGACGAGGACGAGCGCGAGGAGGAGCGAGGGGAAGGCCAGGATCACGTCCATCACCCGCATGATGACCGTATCGACCCAGCCGCCGAAGAACCCGGCGAGCAGCCCGATGACGATGCCGCCGACGAGCGCGATGGAGACGACGACGATGCCGATGAAGAGCGAGTACTGCGCCCCGAAGACGAGCCGCGAGAGGATGTCGCGGCCGACAGCGTCGGTGCCGAGCAGGAAGCCCTCGCGCCCGCCCTCCTGCCAGGCCGGCGGCACCAGCAGGGCGTCGCGGTACTGGGCGGTCGGATCGTGCGGCGCGAGGAGCGGCGCGAAGACCGCGACGAGCACCAGAAGTGCGAAGACCGCGAGCCCGACGACGGCGCCGCGGTTCTGGCTGAAGTAGAACCAGAACTCCGCCAGCATCCGGCGGCGGATGGCGGCGTCCGAGAGCCGGACCGGCGCGGCGATGTTGGCTGTTTCGCTCATTTCACGCGGATCCTCGGGTTGATGAGGCCATAGGTGAGATCGACGATGAGGTTGACGACCATCACCAGCGCCGCGATCAGCAGGAGCCCGGACTGCACCACCGGGTAGTCGCGCCGCGAGATTGAATCGATCATCCACTTGCCGATGCCCGGCCAGGAGAAAATGGTCTCGGTCAGGATCGCACCGGCCATGAGCACGCCGATCTGCAGCCCGATCGTGGTGACGACCGGGATCATCGCGTTCCGGAGCGCGTGGATGCCGATCACCCGGAAGGGCGGCATCCCCTTGGCGCGCGCGGTGCGGACGTAGTCCTCGCCCATCACCTCCAGCATGGCCGACCGCGTCTGCCGCGCGATGACGGCGAGCGGGATCGTGGCGAGCACGATGGACGGCAGGATGAGGTGCGACAGCGCCGAGCCGAACGCGCCCTTCTGTCCCGACAGGATGCTGTCGATGAGCATGAAGCCGGTCACGTTCGGGAAGAAGTAGAGCAGGCTGATGCGCCCCGATACCGGGGTCCAGCCGAGGATGCCCGAGAAGAGGATGATGAGCAGAAGGCCCCACCAGAAGATCGGCATCGAGAAGCCGACGAGCGCCGCCGTCATCGAGACCTGGTCGAACCAGCTGCCGCGCCGGATCGCGGCCAGCACCCCCACCGGCACGCCGATCAGCGTGGCGATGATGATGGCGCAGAGGCCAAGCTCGACCGTCGCGGGGAAGAGCGTCAGGAACTCGGCCAGGACAGGCTTCTTCGTCACCAGGGAACTGCCGAAATCGCCCTGCATCAGCCGGCCGAGGAAATCGAAATACTGCATCACCACCGGCTTGTCGTAGCCGAGCTGCGCGGAAAGCTCCGCGTGCCGCTCCGGCGTCACGCCGCGTTCGCCGGCCATCAGGAGCACCGGGTCGCCGGGAAGGATGCGCACGAAGCTGAAGGCGATGATGGTGATGCCGAGGAAGGTCGGCACCAGGTAGAGAAGCTTGGAGAGGATGAAGCGGACCATGCACCGGCTCCCTTGCAGAACGCGCGGGGAACCTCTGTCCCCCGCGCGTCCGGTTTCGCATCTGGATGGACCGATTACTCGGCGATGTCCACGGTCTCGAAGGTGAAGTCGCCGAGCGGGCTCATCACGAAGCCGGAGACCTTGTTCGACATCGGCACATACTGGGTCGAATGCGCGATGGTGAACCAGGGCGCCTGCTCCTTGAAGATGACCTGCGCATCTTCGTAGAGCTTGGTCCGCACCGCCGGATCGGCCGTGACCTTGGCATCCTTCAGGAGCTTCGAGAAGTCCTCGTTGCACCAGAAGGCGCGGTTGGCCCCGCCCTCCTTGGCCGAGTCGCAGGACAGGAGCACCGACAGGAAGTTGTCGGGGTCGCCGTTGTCACCGGTCCAGCCGAGGATCACCGCGCCGTCGCGGCCGGCCTCCATCGACTTCTGCAGGTACTCGCCCCATTCGTAGGAGACGATCTCGACCGAGACGCCGACCTTCGACAGGTCTTCCTGCATCAGTTCGGCCGTGCGCCGCGCGTTCGGCATGTAGGGCCGCTGCACCGGCATCGCCCAGATCTTCATCGAGAGATCCGTGACGCCCGCTTCCTCGAGCATCTTCTTGGCCGCTTCCGGATCGTAGGGATCGTCCTGGATCGCGTCGTTGTAGGACCACATTGTCGGCGGGATCGGGTTCTTCGCCGGTTCGGCATGGCCCTGGAAGACCGCGTCGACGATGGCCTGCTTGTTGATCGCCATGTTCAGCGCCTTGCGGACCGCCGGGTTGTCGAAGGGCGCCATCGTCGTGTTGTAGGCCAGGTAGCCAACGTTCAGGCCCGCCTGCTCGTCGAGCTTCAGGTTCGGGTCGGCCTTGATCGCCTCGATGTCGGCCGGGGCCGGGTAGGGCATCAGGTGGCATTCGCCGGCCTTCAGCTTCTGCAGGCGCACGGCCGCGTCGGGCGTGATCGCGAAGACGAGATCGTCGATCAGGGGTGCGGTTCCCCAGTAGTCGGGGTTCTTCTGGTAGCGGATCACCGCGTCCTTCTGATAGGCCACGAACTTGAACGGGCCGGTGCCGACCGGCATGTTGTTGAGGTCCTCGCGCGTGCCCGCCGCGTCGAGCGCATCGGCATATTCCTTCGACACGATGGAGGCGAAGGGCATGGCGATGTTGGCGAGGAAGGGTGCCTCGGGCTGGTTCAGCGTGAACTTGACCGTGTAGTCGTCGATCTTCTCGATCGACTTGACCAGGTTCGGCATGTCCATCGCGGTGTAGTATTCGTAGGTGATGCCCGCGATGTACTGGTGCCACGGGTTGTCGGCCTTGCCCTGACGCTCGTAGGAGAAGATCACGTCATCCGCGTTGAAATCGCGGGTGGGCGTGAACTTCTCGTTCGAATGCCACTTCACGCCCTTGCGCAGGTGGAAGGTGTACTCGGTGCCGTCCTCCGACACTTCCCAGCTCTCGGCCAGGCCCGGCTCGACCTCGGTCGTGCCTTTCTTGAACTCGGTCAGGCGGTTGTAGATCGGATGCGCCGAGGCATCGAAGGTGCCGCCGGCCGTGTAGGGCGCGGGATCGAAGCCCTCGGGCGAGGCTTCCGAGCAATAGACGAAGGTCTTGGCCTCCGCCATGGCGGCGCTCAGCGCCAGCGCCGAAGCGAATACGAGAAACTGTTTCAAGGTTCGTTCTCCCTTTGGGTTTGGAAGTTGTCTGCCGTTTCAGTCGGCAGTGGTGTCGGTCGCGCCCTCTGACGCGACCGCAGAGTCGCGGTCCTGCCGTGTCGCAGGCTTGGTCTTCCGCGGAACATAGGCCGACGGCGTCGCGCCGTGCAGCATCTTGCCGGTCCATAGCAGCCGGGCCATCCGGCTTCCCGGGTTCGACCAGGAATGCGGAGTGCGGCCGAAGTAGTGGATGCTGTCCCCGGCGCGCAGGCGGAACTGCTCGCCGTCGACAACCTGGATGATCTCCCCCTCCAGCACGAAGACCAGTTCCTCGCCGGAATGCTGGACGGTTTCGGAACTGTAGCCGGGCGGGACGTTGAGGACGAAGGAGGTCAGCTCGTGGCCGGGAAACTCGGCCCCGATCTGCTCGTAGACGATCGAGGAGCCCGAGAGCGAAAAGCGCTGCCGCTCGCCGGCGCGGGTCACGCTGTCGGCCTGCCGCGGCGTGGCGATGAAATGGTCGATCCCGACGTCGAGCGCGGCGGCGATCTCGGCCAGGGTGCCGAGCGTCGGCACCGCGTTGTCACGTTCAACCTGGCTGAGATAGCCCACCGAGACACCACATGCGTTGCTCAGCTCCTGCAAGGTCATGGCCATGAACTGCCGCCGCCTGCGAATGCGCTGACCGAGTGCGATTGCCGCGCCTGCCGGTTTGCGTGCCATCGCTATCCTTGAGAGCTCCGTCCTGGAGCGGAATTCAGCCGAAATGCTTTGCCGATGCAATACACATTTTGCCCTGGAAAAATCTTTTTTGTTTGGCGCCGCCATGATGGAGCGACACTCGTCGCGTTTCCTCCCGCTCCGAAGGAGTCGTGCCGAGGACTCGTACCGGCGGGCGGCGGCCCCCGCGCGACCCGCCCCGGCGACGCCCTAGCCTTCCGGCTTCTCGCCCTGCCCCTCCGGGCGACGGCCCGGCGCCAGGAAGAGCGCCAGCGCGATGACGGCGAGGATGGCGGCGATGCCCCGCCGTGCCGCCGGCCGTCTCCCGCCGGGAAAAAGCATGAGCGCGGACCGGATCAGCGCGACATTGACCATCCGCGCACGCCGCCGCTCCGCCGCCGCGCGGAGGACGGCACGAATGCGCAGGCCGGCGGCGAGCGCGACGAGCGCGTGCGCCACCGCGACG
>NZ_WBUS01000156.1 GCF_008933605.1 Albidovulum sp. | reverse complement strand
GCCCTCGACGCGGCGGTCGGGTCGGGCCGCCCCGAGGGCGGCGAAGTCGGGGCGCAAGGTCACGCGCCGCCGCTGAGGGCGCGATCTGCCGGCGGCTTTCACGAAGCGCGGCCTCACGCTACACTCCGGCCAAACGAAAAACGGCAGGGCAGGTGGCACATGAAACTTGCAGGCGTGGCGGTGGCAATCTGGAGTCTGGGCCCCGCTCTGGCGGATGCCGGAACAGCCCCGGCGCCAGCCGACCGGCAGGAGACGGCGATGAGCGGCCCCGAGACGACCCATCCCGCCACCGTGAACCTTGGCTTCGGCCGCTGGATCGAAGGCTTCCGGGCCCGCGCGGTTGCCCGGGGGATTTCGCCCGAAACTCTGGACGCGGCCTTCCGCGGCGTCGAATACAACACCGGCGTCATCGAGAAGGACCGCAACCAGAGCGAGTTCACCAAGGCGATCTGGGACTATCTCGACAGCGCGGTGTCGGACATCCGTGTGGCGAACGGGCGGGCGGCGCTCGACGCGCACCGCGATCTCCTCGACCGGATCGAGGTGGAGTTCGGCGTTGAGAAGGAGGTGGTCGTGGCCATCTGGGGGCTCGAAAGCTCCTACGGCGCGAACCGGGGTAACACGCCCCTGATCGAGGCGCTGGCGACGCTCGCCTATGACGGGCGGCGGGGCGACTTCTTCGAAGGCCAGCTCCTCGCGGCGTTGGAGATCATCGAGGCGGGCGACGTTGCGCCGGTCCGGATGACCGGAAGCTGGGCGGGGGCGATGGGCCACACCCAGTTCATCCCGACCTCCTATCTTTCCTTCGCGGTTGATTTCACCGGCGACGGGCGGCGCGACATCTGGTCGGACGATCCGGCTGATGCGCTTGCTTCGACGGCGGCCTATCTTTCCCGATCGGGCTGGCAGAAGGGCGCGCCCTGGGGGGTGGAGGTGACCCTGCCCGAGGGGTTCGACTTCGGCCAGACGGGGGAGCGGGTGAAGAAAAGCGCCGCTGCGTGGGCGGCGCTGGGCGTCCGCAGCGCGGAAGGCCGCGAGATCGGCGACCACGGGCCGGCGTCGATCCTTCTGCCCGCAGGCGCGGGGGGCGCGGCCTTCATGATCTTCGCGAACTTCCACGCGATCGAGAAGTACAACACGGCCGACGCCTATGTGATCGCCGTTGGCCATCTTGCCGACCGGATCGCGGGTGGGCCGCCGATCCGCGCCGCCTGGCCGCGCCAGGACCGGGCGCTTCTGGCGGCCGAACGCCGCGAGTTGCAGGAACGGCTGACAAAAGCCGGTTTCGACACGGGCGGCGTCGATGGCCGGATCGGACCCAATACGATCGCGGCTGTCCGCGCCTTCCAGCGGGCATCGGGTCTTATCCCCGACGGCTACGCGAGCCTCGACATCCTGCGCCGGCTCAGGTGACTTCCGCCCGGTGCAGGGCGCTGGCACCGGCCCTTTCGCCTTGCGCCAGACAGCCCGGGCGGGTGAGGGCGGTAGCCCAGCCGGGTGTCAGCCGGGCGCGCAGGAGCGCCATCGGGTGGCTGCGAAGCGTGAGGCGCAGCGCGGCGTAATCCTCCACCACCTCCTCGCCCTCGCTCATCGCGGCGAAGGTGACGGCGGGTTCCACGATCCCCTCGCCGTCGAGATCGCTGGCGAAAAGCGGCAGGGGCTTTGGCCCCGTCACGGCGCGGGCGGCCCAGAGCGCGTCGCGGCGTGCGAGCCCCAGGGCGGCGAAGGCATCGGCCTCGGCCAGTTTCACCAGCGTTCCCGGCGCCACCCCGGCGCGGCGCCAGACATCCTCCAGCGCGCGGTAGCCATTGCCGCGCGCCGCCGCGATCCATTCCGCCTCCTCCTCGGCCACGCCGCGGATCTGGCGAAAACCGAGGCGAAGCGCGAGAGCCCCGCCCGGACGGTCTTCCATCCGGTTGTCCCACAGACTCGCGTTGACGCAGACAGGCAGCACCTCCACCCCATGCGCGCGGGCATCGCGCACGATCTGGGCGGGGGCGTAGAAGCCCATCGGCTGCGAATTGAGAAGCGCGCAGGCGAAGATGCCGGGGTGGTGGCGTTTCAGCCAGGCCGAGGCATAGACCAGAAGCGCGAAACTCGCCGCGTGGCTTTCGGGAAAGCCGTAGCTGCCGAAGCCTTCGATCTGGGAAAAGCAGCGCGCCGCGAAGTCCGCGTCATAGCCGTTCGCGGCCATGCCGGCCATGAAGCGGTCGCGGAAATCGCTGACGTTCCCATGCTTCTTGAAGGTCGCGAGCGAGCGGCGCAGTCGATCCGCCTCGTCGGGGCTGAATCCCGCGCCGATGATGGCGATCTGCATCGCCTGTTCCTGGAAGAGCGGTACACCCAGCGTCTTGCCGAGAACCGCACCAAGCGCATCCGACGGGAAACTTACCTCCTCGAGTCCGTTCCGCCGGCGGATGAAGGGGTGCACCATGTCGCCCTGGATCGGGCCGGGGCGGATGATCGCCACCTGGATGACGAGGTCGTAGAAGCACTTGGGCTTCATCCTGGGCAGGAAGTTCATCTGCGCCCGGCTTTCCACCTGGAAGACGCCGATGGAATCGGCGGCCGAGAGCATGTCGTAGACGCGCCCGTCCTCGGGCGGCAGCGTGGCGAGCGTCAGCGGCGTCTTGTGATGCTTCGCCACCAGGTCGAAGGCCTTGCGGATGCAGGTCAGCATCCCGAGCGCGAGCACGTCCACCTTGAGGATGCCCAAGGCGTCGATGTCGTCCTTGTCCCAGGGGATGACGGTGCGTCCCTCCATCGTCGCGTTCTCGACCGGCACCAGCTCGTCGAGCCGCCCTTCCGTCATGATGAACCCGCCGACATGCTGGCTGAGATGCCGGGGAAAGCCCTGAATCTCGGCCATCAGGTCGAGCGCCTGTGCGAGCCGCCTGTCGGTGGGGTCGAGCCCGATCTCGCGCAGCCGTTCGGGCGTGATCCCGTCGCCGCCCCAGCCCCAGATCTGGGAGGACATGGCCGATAGCGTGTCTTCCGAAAGCCCCATCGCCTTGCCCACCTCGCGCGCGGCGCGCTTGCCGCGGTAGTGGATCACCGTGGCGCAAAGCCCGGCGCGGTGGCGGCCGTATTTCTCGTAGATGTGCTGGATCACCTCCTCGCGCCGCTCGTGCTCGAAATCGACGTCGATGTCGGGGGGTTCGTCCCGTGCCTCGGAGACGAAACGCTCGAAGACCATCGTGCCCACCTCGGGGCTGACCGAGGTCACGCCAAGCGCATAGCAGACGACGGAATTCGCGGCCGATCCCCGGCCCTGGCAGAGGATGCCCTGTTCGCGGGCGAAGGCAACGACATCGCGGACGGTGAGGAAGTAGGGCTCATACTTCAATCGAGCGATCAGCGCGAGTTCATGTTCGGCCATCCCGCGCACCCGGTCCGGCACGCCCATCGGATAGCGCCATTTCAAGCCCTCCCAGGTCAGCCGGGCGAGCCGGGCGGAGGGCGCCTCGCCCGCCGCCACCTCGGCGGGGTATTCGTAGCGCAGCGCGTCGAGCGAGAAGGAAAGCCGGCCGGCAATCTCTCCCGACCGGTGCACGGCGGCCTCGTGCCGGGCGAAGAGCCTGAGCATCCCGGCCTCTGTCCTCAGCCTCTGTTCGGCGTGGGTCAGCGCCGCGCGGCCCAGTTCGTCCACCCGCAGGCCGATGCGGATCGCGGTCAGCACATCGGCGAGGCGGCGGCGTGACGCGGAATGGAGCAGGGGCCGCCCCGAGGCGACGGTGGGCAGGCCCAGCCGGTCGGCCAGCGCATCGAGACGATCGAATCGTGCCGCATCGCCGCCGTCGTAGCGGGGCGCCATCAGCAGCGCGGTGTCCGCTCCGGCGCGGCAGGCCAATTGTCGCGCCCGTGCCATCCATCCGTCCGGCACCGTTTCCCCCGGCGGATGGAGGAGAAGGGTGATCCCCTCGGACCAGGCCAGGAGGTCGTCGAAGCCCAGATGGCACTCTCCCTTCGGTGCCCGGAGCCGCCCGGCCGAGATCAGCCGGCAGAGCCGCCCCCAGCCTGCCCGGTCGCGCGGCAGCGCCGTTGCCTCGAACCCGTCGGTCAGCCGGATCAGCGCCGCCGGGATAAGCCGGGGCGCCGCGCCGGTCTTGCGCCTTGTCTCGCGCGCCGCGACATGGGCGCGGACGATCCCGGCGACTGAGTTCAGATCGGCGATGGCCAGCGCCTCCTGCCCGAAGGCGGCCGCCTGCGCCATCATCTCCTCCGGATGCGAGGCGCCGGTGAGGAAGGTGAAGTTCGAGGTGGCAGAGAGTTCGATGAACATGGGCGATTCCGAAAGGGAATGCGATCATATTCACGTTTTGTTCCTGTGGCGAGTCGCTCTTCGCCCACCCTGCGCAAACGCAAACGGCCGCCCCGAAGGACGGCCGTTCAGCCAGTTCGCCGCCTTCATGCCACGCGGGCGGCGCGGATCGAGTCCTCGAGCTTGCCGAGCGCCTCGGTGAACACCTCGTCCTGGATGGTGATCGGCGACAGGAAGCGGATCACGTTGCCATGGACGCCGCAGGTCAGCAGGATCAGCCCGCGCCTCAACGCCTCCGTCCGCACCTTGCCCGCGAACTCGGCGGAGGGCTTGCCGGTCTTTGCGTCGTTGAACTCGACCGCGTTCATGAAGCCCGGCCCGCGGATGTCCACGATCTCGGGAACGTCCGGGCGCAGGCTTTCCAGATGCTGCTTCAGCCGCGAGCCAAGCTGGTTGGCGCGGTCGCAGAGCCTTTCTTCCTCGATCACGTCGAGCACGGCATGGGCCGCCGCGATCCCCATGGGCGAGCCGCCATAGGTGCCGCCGAGACCGCCCGGCGCCGGCGCGTCCATCACCTCGGCGCGGCCGACGACGGCCGCGAGCGGGAAGCCCCCGGCCAGCGCCTTGGCCATGGTCATCAGGTCGGGCTGCACGTCATGGTGTTCCATCGCGAACATCTTGCCGGTGCGGGCGAAGCCGGTCTGCACCTCGTCGGCGATGAGAAGGATGCCGTGCTCGTCGCAGATTGCCCGCAGCGCCTTGAAGAACTCCCGCGGCGCCTCGTAGAAGCCGCCCTCGCCCTGCACCGGCTCAAGGATGATCGCGGCGACGCGCTTGGGGTCCACATCGGCCTTGAAGAGGTAGTTCAGCGTGTCGAGCGACTGCTGCACCGAAACGCCGTGCAGCGGCACCGGGAAGGGGACGTGGAAGACATCGTTCGGCATCGCGCCGAAGCCGACCTTGTAGGGCACGACCTTGCCAGTCAGCGCCATGCCCATGAAGGTCCGGCCGTGGAAGGCGCCGGAAAAGGCGATCACGGCCTGGCGCCCCGTGGCGGCGCGGGCGATCTTGACGGCGTTCTCCACCGCTTCGGCGCCGGTGGTCACGAAGATCGCCTTCTTCTCGCCCTTGATCGGAGCGATGGCAGCAAGCCGTTCGGCGAGGCGCACATAGTTTTCATACGGCACGACCTGGTGGCAGGTGTGCGTGAAGTGGTCGAGCTGGTCCTTGACCGCGGCGATGACCTTCGGGTGCCGGTGGCCGGTATTGACCACGGCGATGCCGGCGGCGAAGTCGATATAGCGGTTCCCTTCCTTGTCCCAAAGCTCGGCATTTTCTGCCTTGTCGACATAGATCTGGGTCATCACGCCCACGCCGCGCGACATGGCGGCCTGGCGGCGGGTCTCGATCTCGGCGTTCAGCATCGGTCTCTCCTCGGACGTTGTGGCGGCACCATTACTCCTTCCGCTCACGTCGATCAATATTGCGAGTTGCCGCACAATAAATTTAACACTATCCGGGACGCAGAGGCGCTGGCGGAGGCTTGGCATGGATTTCGATACCGGCGCGCGGCTGAAGGAAGAGCGCGAAAGGCGGCGGCTGTCGCAGCGCCAGCTTGCGGCGCTGACCGGCGTGACGAGCGGCATGATCTCGATGATCGAGCAGAACCGGACGAGTCCCTCGGTCGCCACGCTGAAGAAGATCCTGACCGGTCTCGACATCTCGCTCGGCGATTTCTTCGCGGGGGCGGCCGATGTGGGCGCGAAGTGGCATTTCCGGCATGCTGAGTTCCGCGAGATCACGCCCGCGGCCAAGCTCGGCGAGGTGGGCGGCGGCGTCGTCTTCCGCCAGATCGGCCGGCCGGGCGCGAGTGCGATCCAGATGCTGCACGAAACCTATGCGGCCGGGGCCGACACCGGTCCCGATCTCTACAGTCACGATGCCGAGGAGGCCGGCGTGGTGATCGCGGGCCAGATCCTCGTCACGGTGGGCGAGGAGACGCAGCTACTGGTCGCGGGCGACGGCTACCTCTTCAACAGCCGCACGCCGCACCGTTTCCGCAATCCCGGTCCGGAGATCTGCGTCATCGTTTCGGCCTGCACCCCGCCGACATTCTGAGCATTTCTGCAACAGACGCCGGCAATCCTCGGCGGCTGGCCGGCGTCGGCAAGAACGTGCGACCGGTGGCGGTGCGATTCGGCCGACCTCGGCCGAGTGGATTTCCGCTTATGGAAACCTGCGGCCGAAACGCCGATGGTGCCGCCACTCGGGCAGAGCATCGGGAATAAGATGGATTACGAGCAGTATCTGTATGGTCCGGCCACCCGCGATGCGGCGGATCGCGCATCCCCCGGGCGCCATATCGGCAGGATCGGCAGCCTCGCCGTCGTGGTCGTCGGTGCGGTCGCGGTTCTTTCCATTGCGATCGGATTGCTTGGAGCGGGCGAGGCGGACCACCGATCGGCAGCTGGCGTGCTCTCGGCCGGCCCGACGGCCGGCCTGCCGCCGCAGCCGTTGACGCTGGCGGTGTCGGAGGACGCGGCCCGCGCATCCCGACCCTGAGCCGTCGGCCTGGCGGATCAGCCCTTGTCCGATGGACGCATCAGTGCGCGTCGCCGAGGCAGGAGTTCCGCGGGGCACCCAAGGCACGGGCCGTGCCGACCAGACCGGCGTCAGGCGGATCGCGAGGCAGGAGAGGCCGCCCGGAACACTTGCAGGGGGAAGGGGGCGTCATGGCGCTTCCGGATCGGTTGCGCACCGTGCCGGCAGAGGTCCCGGGGCCTTGCCGAACCTGGCGTCAGCCGTTCGGCCGTTTCGCCTGCGGGGAGGCGAGTTCCGCGAGGATCGCATCGACTGCGGCGGCCGGGTCGTCGGCGGCCCAGACCGGGCGGCCGACGACCACATGGTCCGCGCCGGAGGCGACGGCCTGCGCCGGCGTTGCGATGCGCTTCTGGTCACCAGGCGCGGCACCGGCCGGCCGGACGCCGGGCGTGACGACCAGCCGTCCCGCAGCCTCGGGCAGGGCGCGGA
>NZ_WBUS01000155.1 GCF_008933605.1 Albidovulum sp. | reverse complement strand
CCCGCAGCCCGTCTCGAACAAGATGAAACGCGACAACCAAGGAGAGACCCCATGACGGCCCTTCCTTCCTCCTTCGACCGCACCAGCGCGGTGCCCGCCCCGGCCGTGGACCTTTCGGCGCTTCTGTCGATGATCGTCGGCGCCGTCGGACCGGACCCGGCTTTCCGGCCGCAGCGCGCGGCCAGGGAAGCAACCAGCCGGGCACGCCCTCCAGCGCGCGCGCGCCCATCCCCAGCGCCCGTGTCCGGCTACCGCAGCGATGCGGTGCCGATGGGCGCGCGCCCCGACGACGCGATCGCCGGAGCGGAGTGGCTGGTCCGCGGCCTGATGGCCTGCATCGCCGCGGGCGTGACCGCGCCTGCCGCCGCGGGGGCGCCGCCCGAAAGCCCGCGGTTCCCCTTCGGCAAGGCGTGGCTCCACATCGACTCGGCAAGGCTGAGCGATGCCGACGGAGCCGAAATCCCGCTGACGGCGATGGAGTACCAGTTGCTCAAGCTCTTCGCGATGAACCGCGGCCGGGTGCTGAACCGCGACCAGATCCTCGAGGGGGCGCACGACCGCTCCTGGGATCCGTTCGACCGGTCGATCGACATCCGCATCTCGCGGATCAGGAAGAAGATCGAAGTGAACCCGAAGAAGCCCGAGGTGATCCGCACGGTGCGCGGCATCGGCTACGTCTACGACCCCGCCTGACGGGGCCGCCAAAAGCGGGCGATGGCGCGGGCTGCGCCGATGCCCGCGTCGGGAAATGAGGAAGGAAGCGCCGCGCCCTGTCGCGGCGCTTTCTGCGTTCCGGCCGCCCTGTCCATCGAAGCCATTGAAACATTGCGCGAAATTCCGGTGAAACCGGGCCCGGCTAGGTGAGCTTCCATCGGACGACGGTCGTCCGCGCAACGTTCCACGGGAAAGGACACTGACATGACCACCGCAACTCTGGAAAAGCCCGCCAAGGCCGCCATCAACGGCGTCGACGTGCCGACGCTTGTCGCCACGCTCGGCGTCGTCGGCCAGCAGCCCGACATCGCCCGGTTCACCTTCCGCGCGAAGGGCGAATGGCTTTCGGGCACGCATTCGCGGATCGCATTCTCCGACTACTACGGCGCCATGGCCGAGCAGGCGCACCGCCAGAAGCATACGATCGAGGGGGACCACACCGAGGTGCTCTGCGGCACCGACAACGGCGTGACCCCGGTCGAGATGCTGCTCGCCGGCCTGTCGGCCTGCATCACCGCCGGCATCGGCAACATCGCGTCGATCCGCCAGGTGAAGCTCCATTCCGTCGAAACGACGATCGAAGGCGACATCAACCTCAACGGCATCTTCGGGCTCGACAAGTCGGTGCGCAACGGGTTCTCGGGCGTGCGCGCGACCTTCAGGATCACGGGCGACGCTCCGGACGAAGTGCTGGAACAGATCGTGCAGCAATCGGTGGCGCGCTCAGCGGTGTTCGACGTGCTCACCAACGGTGTGCCCGTCACCATCGCGGCGATTGCCGGCTGACGCGGCGGCGGGCGGCACATCCGCCCGCCGGTCCCCCTCGATCCAGTGAAAGGACCGTCCATGAGATCCCTCTTCAAGACCCAGCAGCCGAAAAGCTACGGCCACGGATTTGACCGCGCCGCCCGCAAGGCCGACGCCGAGGCTTCCGCCAGATGGTGGCGGCAGAATTCCCTCGTCCCGTTCGAACGCTATGACGAGCACGAGGAACGCGCCGCGGACATCGCGGCCTGACCGTTTCCAACCCGGCGCTTGGATCTACGCCCGCAACCCTGACGGTTGCGGGCGTTTCGTTTGTGCAAGGCCGTTGAGGAAACAACTGAAACGATATCGCCCGGTTTCCGTCGAGGGGCTGAAACACCACCCCGCCAGATTGCGGCCGACCAATCGAATCGAGGTGGAATGCATGTTGGCGCGCACGGATGTCATCGTCGTGGGAGCGGGGCCGGCGGGTCTGGCGACGAGCCGGTCTCTGAGCCTTCGCGGCATCGAGCATGTCGTGCTCGAGCGGGGAGAGGTCGGCGAACGCTGGCATTCCGAACGCTGGCCGGGGCTGACGCTGCTGACGCCCAACTGGATGAACGGCCTTCCCGGGCTCACGCCTGACGGTGCCGTTGACGGCTTCATGCCGGCTGCCGCATTTGCCGCGTTCCTCGACCGCTATCGGGCGGAAATCGTGGCGCCGGTCGTCACCGGCTGCGCAGTTCATTCGGTAACGGCGAGCGGGTCGGGGTTTCGTGTGCGCGCGTCGCGTGGCGCTTGGGAATGTCGTGCCGTCGTGGTGGCGACCGGCGCCTGCGACCGTGCGACGGTCCCGGCTTGGTCCGGCGATCTGCCCGGCCGGCTGCACCAGATCACGCCAGCGCGGTACCGCGGGCCGGGGGATCTGCCGGCGGGGCGCGTTCTCGTCGTCGGCGCTTCTGCAACCGGGGTCCAGATCGCCTCGGACCTCAGGGCGGCCGGCCGGGAGGTCGTCCTGTCGGTCGGTCGGCATGTGCGTGCCCCGCGCCGGTATCGGGGACGGGATCTGTTCCACTGGCTCCATCGCAGCGGGTTTCTCTACGAGCCCCGCGCCCGTGGCGGCGCGCGCCCCGTCGCGCTTCCCTCGCTGCAACTCGTGGGCAGCGCCGACAACAGCGATATCGGGCTTGCCACGCTGGCCGCCGAGGGGGTTGCCATCGCGGGTCGCGCCATCGGCACCGACGGGGACCGGATCCGCTTTGCACCCTCCCTTGCCATGGAATGCGCGGCGGCCGAGGTGCGGCGGCGAAAGCTCCTGACGGTGGCCGACCGGCACATCGAGGTGACGGGGCTCGCCGCCCCGACCGAGGACGAGGCGTGGGAGGCCCGCATGCCGCCGGTCGCGGCTTTCGCCGGGGACGGGATCGCCTCCGGCGCGATCGGGGCCGTGATCTTTGCGACCGGCTATTCCCGCGCCTATCCCTGGCTGCGGGTCCCGGCCGTCGATGGTGCCGGAGAGATCATCAGCGACGGCGGGCTCACCCCCGTCGCCGGGCTCTTCACGCTCGGCCTGCCCTTCATGCGGCACCGCAGTTCCGCCTTCATCCACGGCCTCGGCCGCGATGCCGAGGCCATCGCTGCCGCCGTCGCCCTCCACCTCGATGCCGCCGCCACGCGCGTTGCCTGAAGGAACCATCCCATGGCCACTGGACCCAAGACGCAATCCTACGACGCCGTGATCGTCGGCGCACGCTGTGCCGGCGCGGCGACCGCCATGCTTCTCGCGGCGCGCGGGGCGAAAGTGCTCGTCGTCGACCACGACCAGCCGGGCAGCGACACGATGTCGACCCATGCGTTGATGCGCGGTGCGGTGATCCAGCTCGGGAAATGGGGAGTGCTCGATGCGATCGTCCGCGCCGGCACCCCACCCGTCCGACGCACGAGCTTCATCTATGACGGCCACGCCGTCGTCGACGTCGACATAAGACCCGAACATGGGGTCGATGCGCTTTTCGCGCCGCGGCGTCGGCTTCTCGACGCGACGCTCGCCGAAGCGGCGGGCGCCGCGGGTGCGGAGTTCCGGTACGCGACCGGCTGCGCCGGGCTCGTCGCCGACGCGGCCGGGCGTGTGAGGGGCATCAGGCTCCGGTCAGCGCGCGGCTCGTTCGAGGAGGTCCGCGCCGGTATCGTGATCGGCGCCGACCGGCGGCCGTCGGCGGTCGCGCGTCACGTCGCCGCGCCCGTCACCCGCCAGGCCCGTTATAGCATAGGTTGCATCTACCGCTACATGCACGGCGTTCCCGACCGCGGCTACCGCTGGCATTTCGCGCAGCGGGCCGCGGGCGGGATCATTCCGACCAACGACGGACTTTCCTGCGTGTTCGCGGCGGTGCCGCCGGATGTCCTGACCGACGCCCGGGTGGCGGGCCCCGCGGCGCAGGGCGCGCTCATCGCGCGCCACCTGCCGATGCTCGCGGCCGAGATCGACGGTGCGACCCCGGCGGAAGCGCCGGTCACCTTCGGCGGGGCGCGCGGTTACCTGCGCCAATCGGCGGGGGAGGGCTGGGCCCTGGTAGGCGACGCCGGCTACTTCCGGGATCCGCTTACCGCCCACGGCATCACCGACGCCCTGAGGGACGCCGAGATCCTCGCCGACGCGGTCACGATGGGCAACCTCTCCGAATACACGGCCCTGCGCGACCGGCTGTCATCCGACTTCTTCGACCTGACCGACCGGATCGCGGCGCTCGACTGGTCGATGGACGAAATCCAAACCCTGCATCGCACGCTCAACCGGGTGATGAAGACCAACCAGGACTGGATCGCGGGCCGGAACGGGGCGCTCGTTCGCGCGGCATGACGGCGCCTCGCGTGCCGGGTGGGCCGCGCGCCTTGAAACAATTGAAACGCGCGGCGGGCCCGGACGACAACGCCCTGAAACGGCACGGCGGCAAGGTGACGCCACACCCGGACGCCGGGTGCCGCCGGGTCAACCCGGCGCCGGCCAGAAGGAGTTGACCCCAATGCAGCGCACGACCATCGCGACCACCCGGATCGCACGGCCAAGGCCAGAGTTCATCGGGCCCTACTGCCGCTGGCCGCGACGCGGCGCGACGCAAGCCCATCCAAGACACCCGACCGCGGACGCCGGCACTTCGGCCGCGGCGCGCCTGGTTCGCGGCGTTCTCCCCAGCATCTGAAGGACCCCCAGATGAGCGACGTACATCAGTCCATCCTCGGCACCATCGGCGACACGCCGATCGTGCGGATCAACAAGCTCGCGCCCGACGGCGTCGAACTTTTCGTGAAGCTCGAAGCGTTCAACCCGATGGGTTCGGTGAAGGACCGGCTCGCCCTCGGCATCATCGAGGCGGCCGAACGCGACGGCACCCTGAAGCCCGGCCAGACGGTGATCGAGGCGACCTCCGGCAATACCGGGATCGGCCTCGCCATGGTCTGTGCTGCCAAGGGCTATCCGCTCGTCGTGACCATGGCCGAGAGCTTCTCGGTCGAGCGGCGCAAGCTGATGCGTTTCCTTGGTGCGCGGGTCATCCTGACGCCCGCCTCGGAAAAGGGTTCCGGCATGCTCGCCAAGGCCAGGGAACTGGCGGAGAAGCACGGCTGGTTCCTCGCCCGGCAATTCGAGAACGAGGCCGGGCCGGACATCCATTCCCGCACCACCGCCCGAGAGATCCTCGACGAGTTCGCCGACGTGCCGCTTGACTACTGGGTGTCCGGCTTCGGTACCGGCGGAACGATGAAGGGCGTCGCCCGCGTGCTGAAGGCCGAAAGCCCCGCGACCCGGATCATTGCCGCCGAACCGGACAACGCGCCGCTCCTCGGCTCGGGGATCGCGCAGGTCTTTGCCGAGGACGGCAGCCCCGCGACAAGCCATCCGGCGTTCCGCCCGCAC
This sequence comes from Albidovulum sp., assembly GCF_008933605.1. Classification (GTDB taxonomy): domain Bacteria; phylum Pseudomonadota; class Alphaproteobacteria; order Rhodobacterales; family Rhodobacteraceae; genus Albidovulum. Next base: position 2,000 of record NZ_WBUS01000155.1, on the reverse strand, counting down.
CTGATGCAGGGCTGGACCCCCGACTTCATTCCCCGGCTCGCGGCCGACGTCGTCGAGGCCGGCCATATCGACGAGATCCAGCCGGTGCAGGGCGATGCGGCGCTTGAAGCCGCACGCGCCCTTGCGCGGCACGAGGGTATCCTTTGCGGCGTTTCCGGCGGCGCGACCTTCGCCGCCGCGCTCGAGGTCGCGCGGCGCGCGCCGGGCGGATCGCGCATTCTCGCGATGTTGCCCGATACCGGCGAGCGTTATCTGTCGACGCCGCTCTTTTCCGACATCGCCGAGGCGATGAACGAGGAGGAAAGCGCCATCGCCGCCTCGACGCCGCGTTTTCGCTTCGATGCGGGCGCCGCGCCCGTTCCGCCTGTGGCGGCGGCCGCGGCGCCCGGACCTTCCGTTGAGGCGATCCGCCATGTCGACGAGATCCTCGCCGACGGCGACCGGCCGGTGGTGATGTTCGCGCTCGAATGGTGCGAATTTTCCTGGTCCGTCCGCAAGCTTTTCGCGGCGGCCGGCATTCCCTATCGCTCGGTCGATCTCGATGGGCCCGATTACCGGGAGAACGACTGGGGCGGCGAGGTCCGTCGGGCGCTCGCCCGGAGGACGGGTGCGGCGACGATTCCGCAGATCTTCGTCGCCGGCGACTACGTCGGCGGCGCCAGCGAGACGCTCGACGCCTTCGACAGCGGTGCCCTGCAGAAACGCCTGGCGGCGTCCGGACACGGTGCCGTCAGTGTCGACGTCCCGAATGCGCGTCGCTTCCTGCCGGGCTGGGTACACCCCCGCAAACCCGCAGCCGCCTGACGCACGCCCGGAAAGGACCCAAGATGACCCGGACCCCAGACAACCCGTCGCCCTATCGCTGGATCATCGTGGCGATTGCCGCGGCGATGCTCGCCGTCTCGATGGGGCAACTCGTCAACGGACTCTCCGCATTCTTCACCCCGCTCGAGGACGAGTTCGGCTGGGGAAGGGGGGAGATTGCCTTCATCAATACCGCGGGGCTCATGGGTATCGCCCTTGGCGGGGTCATCATGGGCTTTGCGGCGGACCGGCTGGACATACGACGGGTGGTTCTCGTCGGTGCGGCGGTCACGGCGCTCGGCATGATCGCGGCGTCCGCAGCGCGGGAGCTCTGGCAGCTCTATGCCATCTTCTTCGTCACCGGCGCTTTTGGCGGCGGTGCGCTCTTCGCACCGCTCTTCGCGCTCGTCGGCGCCTGGTTCCGCACAGGGGCGGGGCTTGCCATCGGCGTGGTCGCGGCCGGGCAGGCGATCGGGCAGGGGGGCATCCCCTTCGCCAACGCGATCCTGATCGGGGCGCTGGGCTGGCGCGGGGCGCTTCTGGCGCTCGGCCTCGTCTCGCTCGCGGTGCTGGTCCCGCTCGCGCTCCTCGTTCGCGTCCCGCCGCCCGTCCGTCTGACTGTTGGAGGGAACGTCGCCGAGACCGAGCCGCCGATACCGGTCCGGTGGATCGTCGCCCTGATGAGCTTCGCCGTCCTCTGCTGTTGCAGCCTCATGTCAGTGCCGTTGATGCATCTGGTGCCGCTGGTCCAGGGCTGCGGGATTCCGGCGCCCGAGGCGGGAAGCGTCGTCTTTGTCATGATGCTGGCAGCAATAGCCGGAAGAGTTGCCTTCGGGCGGCTCGCCGACGCGGTCGGTGCCGTTCAGGCCTATCTGGCTGCCTCGGCCTGGCAGACGGCGCTGGTCTTCTTCTTCACCCGGATCGACGATCTCAGCCTCTTCTACATCTTCGCGCCGGTCTATGGCTTTGGCTACGCTGGCGTGATGACCGGGGTCCTCACGACCATCCGCTCCTTGGTCCCCGCCGCGCGCCGGGCGAGTGCGTCCGGCATCATCCTCGCCTTCGCCTGGGCCGGGCACGGGCTCGGCGGGTATGTCGGCGGCGTCTTCTTCGACATGACCGGCACCTACGACCTCACCTTCGCGGTCGCGGTTGCCGCGGGCGTGGCAAACCTGATCGTGGTCGGGCTCCTGTTC
>NZ_WBUS01000299.1 GCF_008933605.1 Albidovulum sp. | reverse complement strand
CTGCGGGCGCGCCTCGGGCGCGAGCGCGACGAAGGCGGAGCGCTCGCCGCCTCCGGCGATCCCGATGACGGGGTCGTCGCGCGGTTCCTGCGGCATCCCTACTTCTTCCGGATGCCGCCGAAGTCGCTCGACCGGAACGATTTCGCCTCCCTCCTCGACGAGGTGGCCGGCCTCTCCGACGCCGACGCCGCCGCGACGCTCACTGCCGCAGCCGCGGCCGCCGTGGCAAAGGGGGCGGAGCACTTTCCCGCGCCGGTCTCGCGCCTCCTCGTCACCGGCGGCGGGCGGCACAACGCCACGCTCATGGCGATGATCGCGGCCCTCCTCGACTGCCCGGTGGAACCGGTGGAGGCGGTGGGCCTCGACGGCGACATGCTGGAAGCGCAGGCCTTCGCCTATCTCGCGGTCCGGGTGGCATGCGGCCTGCCCACCTCCTGCCCCGGTACGACGGGGGTCTCTGCCGCCGTGGGCGGGGGCTCGATCAGCCGCCCGCAAGGTGTCCCGGCCTGAGACGGGCTAGTGCCCGGTGCGGCCGGTCTGACGGAACATGCTGACGGTGTAGATCACCAAGGCGGCCCAGATCAGCGGAAAGGCCAGGGCGCGGGCCGGGCCGAAGCGTTCCCCGAAGGCGAAGACCGCGATGAGGAAGATCATTGTCGGCACGACGTACTGAAGGACGCCGATCGTAGTCAGCCTGAGCCGCTTCGCCCCGTTGCCATAGAGGATGAGCGGAACCGCCGTCACGACGCCGCAGCCGAAGAGCATGGCCGTGTCGAAGGGAACGCCCTGCAGGAAATGGCTCTGCCCGGTGCGCTCAAGCCAGACCAGATAGCCGAGCGCGACGGGCGTCAGCAGGAGGACTTCGAGCATGAAGCCCTGGTTGGGCCCGATCGGCAGCCACTTCTTGAAGAAGGCATAAAGCCCCCAGGTCAGCGTCAGGGCGAGCGCGACCACCGGCAGCTGGCCGGCATCCCAGGTCAGGATCGCGACCGCCGGGACGGCGAGCGCGATCGCCACCCATTGCGCGGACGACAGCTTCTCGCGCAGGAAGATCGCACCGAGGAGGACCGAGAAGAGCGGGTTGATGTAGTAGCCGAGTGCCGCGTCAAGGGCATGGCCCGAGCCGATGGCCCAGACATAGATGCCCCAGTTGGCGGAGACCAGCGCCGCCGTCAGTGCCGCCATGGCGACCATCCGCGGCGTCCTCACCGCCCGCGCCAGGTCCGCCGTGCGCCCGGTGGCGATCAGCACCGCGCCGGCGACCGGGACCGACCAGAGGACGCGGTGGGCGATCACCTCGACGGGCGGGATATGCGCAAGCGCCTTCATATAGAAGGGCAGAAATCCCCAGAGTACATAGGCGCCAAGGGCATTGGCGAAGCCGGGCAGGCTGTCGCCCCCCTGAGGCGGGGTCTCAGTGGTATCGGTCATGGCGCGCTCCTCGGCGGTCTGCCTATCGCAGCCGCGCGGCGACCGCCACCGGGGCGATTGTGTCGGGCAC
>NZ_WBUS01000154.1 GCF_008933605.1 Albidovulum sp. | reverse complement strand
GACCGGCGAGGCGCCGCTCGTCGTGGTGATCGACCCCGGCCATGGCGGCATCGACCCTGGCGCCGAGGCGGGCGACCTCCAGGAGGCGGACGTGATTCTCGGCTTCGCGCGCGAGCTTGCCGATCTGTTGCGGCGCTCGGGGATGACCGTCGTGCTGACCCGGGAGGAGGATGTCTTCGTCCCCCTCGAAACCCGGATCAGCGTCGCCCGCGCCGCCCGCGCGGACGTGTTCCTGTCGCTCCATGCCGATGCGCTGGCAGAGGGCGAGGCGACGGGCGCCACCGTCTTCCTCCTCGCCGAGGAGGCCAGCGACGGGGCCTCGGCGCGGCTTGCCGAGTGGCACGACCGGGCCGATCTTCTGGCCGGGGTCGACCTTTCCGCGCAGGACGACCTCGTGGCCCAGGTAATGATGGACATGGCCCGGATCGAGACGCAGCCGCGCGCCGACCGGCTGGCGGCAGCGCTCGCGGCGGCAATCCGCGAGAAGGGCGGCCGGATGCACCGTCATCCGATCCAGCAGGCCGCCTTCTCGGTGCTGAAGTCGCCCGATATTCCCTCGATCCTGCTCGAGGTCGGGTTCCTGTCCTCCGAGGCCGACCGCAAGCGGCTCGCCGATCCGGTCTGGCGCACGATGATGCAGGAAGCGATCCTCGCCGCCCTGACGGCCTGGGCCGAGGCCGACGCGGCCGAGGCGAAGCTCCTGCGGCAGTAGCACGCGGCGATCCGCCGGGGCCGGTCGCACAAGCCGAGTTGTTTTGACCCGCCCCGCCGTGCACTGTATAGACGCCGCGTTCTCTCGGGAGTCTCGCGTGATCCGGTTCGTCTTTTCCTTCGTCGGCGCCATCTTCAGCTGGCTCGTCACCGGCCTGGCCTTTGCCGCGCTGACGGTGGGGGCGATCTTCTGGATGTACTCGCGCGACCTGCCGGACCACGAGTATCTCAGCCGCTACACGCCGAAGACGATCAGCCGCATCTATTCGGGCGAGGGCCGGCTGATGGACGAATTCGCCACCGAACGGCGCATCTTTGCGCCGGTGGAGGAGATCCCCGACGTGGTGAAGCAGGCCTTCATCTCGGCCGAGGACAAGAATTTCTATTCGCATCAGGGCTTTGACACCCGCGGCATGGCGGGGGCCCTCTGGGACGCGATCCGCACGCGCGGCCAGACGCTCCGCGGCGCCTCGACGATCCCGCAGCAGGTCGCCAAGAACTTCCTTCTCGGCGGCGAGCGGACGGCCGAGCGGAAGATCAAGGAGCTTGTGCTCGCCAACCGGCTGGTGAACACGCTGCCGCGCGACAAGATCCTCGAGCTATACCTCAACGAGATCGACCTCGGCTTCCTCTCGTTCGGCGTCGCCTCGGCGGCGCAGACCTATTTCAACAAGACGCTGGCCGAACTGCAGCCTGAGGAGGCCGCCTATCTCGCCGCGCTGCCGAAGGCGCCCTACAGCTACCATCCGGTGAAGAACCGCGAGGCGGCGGTGGAGCGGCGCAACTACGTGCTCCGCGAGATGTTCCAGAACGGATACATCGACAAGGCCACGCTCGACACCGCCACGGCGGCGCCGCTGAAGACCGTGCAGGGGGGCGACTATCCCTCGTTCAAGGGCTCGCTGCCGCCGCGCGACTACTTCACCGACGAGATCCGGCGCCAGCTTTCCCGCAGCTTCGGCGAGGAGGAATTCTTCGGCGGCGGCCTCGCGATCCGCGCGACCGAGGACCCGGAGATCCAGCTTGCCGCCGCCGAGGCGTTGCAGGAGGCGCTCGAGGATTTCGATCGCCGTCAGGGCGTGTGGCGCGGCACCAGGCAGAGCCTGCCGGCGGAGGCGCTGGCCTCGGAGGAAAGCTGGCGCGCGGCGCTGGCCGAGACGGACGTGCCGCGCGACGTGCCGGGCTGGCTGCCGGCGGTGGTGCTGGAGGTCGGCGACACGTCGGCGCGGATCGGGATCGAGGGCGTGTCGGATGACGAGGACGGCCACTGGATTGCGGCCGAGGACGTGACCTGGGCGCGCAAGCGTCTCGCCGACGGAAAGCTCGGGCCGAAGGCGAAGGCGGCGGGCGATCTCGTCGCGGTCGGCGATGTGGTCTTGGTCGCCGCGCTTGCCAATGAGGACGGGTCGTTCAAACGCTGGTCGCTCCGCCAGGTGCCGGAAGTGCAGGGCGGCTTCCTGGCGATGGACGTGAACACCGGCCGCGTCATCGCCATGCAGGGCGGCTTTTCCTACCAGTCCTCGGTCTTCAACCGCGTCACCCAGGCCCAGCGCCAGCCTGGCTCGTCGTTCAAGCCCTTCGTCTATGCCGCGGCACTGGACAGCGGCTTCTCGCCGGCCACCATCGTCGTCGATGCGCCGATCGAGGTGGACACGCCGCAGGGCCTCTGGCGGCCGAAGAACGCCTCGAACAAGTTCTACGGGCCGACGCCCCTCAGGACCGGCATCGAGCAGTCGCGGAACCTCATGACGGTGCGCGTCGCGCAGGAGATCGGCATGGAGACGGTGGCCGGCTATGCCGAGCGCTTCGGCGTCTACGACCACCTCGATCCGTTCCTCGCCAATGCGCTCGGCGCGCAGGAAACGACGCTCTTCAAGATGGTGGCGGCCTACGCGATGTTCGCCAACGGCGGCGAGCGGGTGGAGCCGACGCTCGTCGACCGGGTGCAGGACCGCTGGGGCCGCACGATCTACCGCCACGACCAGCGCGACTGCGTCGACTGCAAGCTCGCGAGCCTCGATCCGGGCGCCGCACCGCGGATCACCTCGAACCGCGAGCGGGTGATGGACCCGGTCACCGCCTACCAGTTGACGTCGATGTTGCAGGGCGTCGTGCAGCGCGGCTCGGGTTCGGGGGTGCGCCTGCCGGTGCCGGTCGCGGGCAAGACCGGGACCACGAACGACGCCAAGGACGTCTGGTTCATCGGCTTCACCTCCAATATAGTCGCGGGCTGCTACATGGGCTACGACCAGCCGCGGACGCTGGGGCAGGGGGCCTATGGCGGCACGCTCTGCGTGCCGGTGTTCAATGCCTTCATGAAGCAGGCGGTCGAAAAGTACGGCGGGACCGATTTCAAGGTTCCGGCCGGCGGCCATTTCATCAAGATCAACCGTTTCACCGGCGAACGCCTGCCCGACGATGTCACCGGCGACTTCGTCCAGGCCGAATTCTTCCGCGACGGCGAGATCCCGATCTTCGGGATCGGCGCGATGGTCGATGGCGGGTTTGCCATGGGCCAGAACCTGCCGCTCTACGCCTATGGCGAGTTGGGCGGCGACGAGGGCGGCGGCACGACCGTCACCACCTCGACCGGCAAGACGAAGATCATCCCGAAGAAGGCCGACTTCGGCACGCTCTCGGCCGGCGGTCTTTACTGACGCGCGGCGCCTGCCCGGCGCCCCGCCCTTGCCGGGCCGGGGCGGGTGGACTATCTGTGCGCTGCACTTTGACGGAAGGACGACGGCCCATGCGCGCCGAGATGGAAAATGTGGTCGGGGCGGTGGAGAAGTCGCTGAAACTCCTCGGTCAGCGTATGGACTGGGAGACGGCGCCGCATCGGCTGGAAGAGATGAACGCGATGATCGAGGACGGCGACCTCTGGGCCGACCCCGCGCGCGCCCAGAAGCTGATGCGCGACCGCCAGATGCTTCTCGACCAGGTGGAGACCTACCGCCGGATCGAGCGCGATCTGAAGGACAATGTCGACCTCATCGAACTGGGCGAGATGGAGGACGACAGGGAGGTCGTCGCGGAGGCCGAGACCTCGCTCCGGTCGCTGAAGGATTTCGCCGCCGCCAAGGAACTCGAGGCGCTGCTCGACGGCGAGGCCGACGGCAACGACACGTTCCTGGAGATCAACGCGGGCGCCGGCGGCACCGAAAGCTGCGACTGGGCCTCGATGCTGGCGCGGATGTATGTCCGCTGGGCCGAGAAGAAGGGCTACAAGGTCGAGCTCCAGTCCGAGACGCCGGGCGACGAGGCGGGCATCCGCTCGGCCGCCTACAAGATTTCCGGGCCGAACGCCTATGGCTGGCTGAAGTCTGAATCGGGCGTACACCGGCTTGTGCGCATCTCGCCCTATGACAGCGCCGCGCGGCGGCACACGTCCTTCTCCTCGGTCTGGGTCTATCCCGTGGTGGATGACAACATCGAGATCGTGATCCCCGACAACGAGATCCGCATCGACACCTACCGCTCCTCGGGCGCGGGCGGGCAGCACGTGAACACGACGGACTCGGCGGTCAGGATCACCCACCTGCCGACCAACATCGTCGTGACCTCGTCGATGAAGTCGCAGCACCAGAACCGCGAGATCGCGATGAACGCGCTGCGCTCGCGGCTTTATCAGCTGGAACTCGACAAGCGGAATGCTGCGATCAACGCCGCGCATGAATCGAAGGGCGACGCCGGCTGGGGCAACCAGATCCGCTCCTACGTTCTCCAGCCCTACCAGATGGTGAAGGACCTGCGCACCGGGTACGAGACCAGCGACACCCAGGGCGTGCTCGACGGCGATCTTGACGGCTTCATGGCGGCGACGCTGGCGATGGGGGTCGAGGGCAAGAGCCGCGCCGAGGCGCAGTCGGAGGCGTGATCCGGGCCCGGACCCGGACAGCTCTGCTCTTGCCACGAGCCGGGGGCCTGTCCTAGCTTTTTCCTGCGAGCGCAAGGGGAGACGCCATGGACGCAACCGATCGCGGGCCCGATCCGCTGCCGGAGATCCGGCAGGTGGAGCTTTCCGACATCGGCGAGGTGCTGCGGAAGGGCTTGCGCGACTTCCTGCGCGCGCCGCTCTACGGCATCTTCTTCAGCGCCGTCTACGTGGCCGGAGGGCTTCTGCTCTGGATGGTCTACGGCGTGGCCGGCCAGCAATGGTGGCTCGCGCCGGTGGCCGTGGGCTTTCCGCTTCTCGGCCCCTTCGCCGCCGTCGGGCTCTACGAGGTGAGCCGCCGGCTCGAGAAGGGCATTCCCCTGCGGTGGGCCGAGATCCTCGGCGTCGTCTTCGCCCAGAAGGACCGGCAGATCCCGGCGATGGCCGCCGTCATCATTGTCCTCTTCCTCTTCTGGGTCTTCGTGGCCCACGCGCTCTTCGCCCTCTTCATGGGGCTCAGGGCCTTCGGGCCGGCCTCCGACATGGCAAGCCTCTTTCTCGAGGGCAACGGCCCCCTGATGCTCGCCGTCGGCACCCTCGTCGGCGCGGGCTTCGCGGGCGTCCTCTTCGCCACGACGGTGGTCGGGCTCCCGCTCCTGCTCGACAGAGAGGTCGACTTCGTCACCGCGATGATCCACTCCACCCGGACGGTGCTGGCAAGTCCGGTGCCGATGGTCGCCTGGGGCGGTCTGATCGCGGTGCTCATCTTCGTCGGAATGCTCCCCTGGTTCCTCGGGCTCTTCGTGGCGCTGCCGGTTCTCGGCCACGCCTCCTGGCACATGTACCGCAGGGCGGTGATGGCCTGACCCGCGCGGCTGGCGCTTGGCTCCGGCTTCGGCTAGAAGCCCCGGGGCAGGCCGGGTGCCGGTCCCGGGCCGCGACGGAACCCCGCAGCAGGAAAGCCAGCCCAATGCCGGGCACCACCGCAGAGCACGCAGCGCGCCTGTCCGTCGCCCCGATGATGGACTGGACGGACCGGCACTGCCGCGTTCTTCACCGCCAGATCAGCGGCGAGGCGCTGCTCTACACCGAGATGGTGACGGCCCCGGCGGTGATCCACGGCGATCGCGACCGCTTGCTGGGGTTCGACGCGGCAGAGCATCCCGTGGCGCTGCAGCTCGGCGGATCGGACCCGGGGGAACTGGCCGAGGCGACGCGGATCGCCGCCGGCTACGGCTATGACGAGGTCAATCTCAATGTTGGTTGCCCCTCGGACCGGGTGCAGTCAGGCTGCTTCGGCGCGGTGCTGATGGAGCGGCCGGCACTCGTGGCCGACTGCGTCGCGGCGATGATCGCGGCCGCGCCGGTCGAGGTAACGGTGAAGTGCCGGATCGGCGTCGACGCGCAGGTGCCCGAGGCGGTGCTTCCGGCCTTCCTCGAAACCGTCGCCTCCGCCGGCGTCCGGCGCTTCGCCATCCATGCCCGCAAGGCCTGGCTCCAGGGGCTGAGCCCGAAGGAGAACCGCGAGGTTCCGCCGCTCGACTACCCGCTGGTCCTGGCGATGAAACGCGCGTTCCCGGACCTTCGCATCTCGGTCAACGGCGGGATCACCTCGCTCGATCAGGCCGCCGCGTTCCTCGCCGCGGGGCTCGACGGGGTGATGGTCGGGCGGGCGGCCTATCACGAACCCTACGACATCCTCGCCGATGCAGACCGGCGGGTGTTCGGCGGTGCGCCCGGCCCCGGCCGCCTCGAGGTGGTGGAGCGGATGCGGCCCTACATCGCGCGTCACCTCGCGGCGGGCGGGCGGCTCCATCAGGTCACGCGCCACATGCTCGGGCTCTTCCACGGCTGTCCCGGCGCCCGCAGCTGGCGTCGAATCCTGTCGGACCGCGCGAACGCGGCGGACGCGGGGCTTGAGGTCATCGACGCCGCACTCGCGCCGCTGCGCGGCCTCGCTGCCTGAGCCGGGCCGCGCTGCCGGGGCGCGCATGGCTTCTGGCCATTTCCGCCGGGGCGGGCTATGGGCTCAACCGCAGGACGCGGACAGAGGGGAACGGAGCGCCGGATGCCGGACATGTCAGAGCTTCTGCCGATGGTCGCGCTTCTGGCGGCGATCGGCGCCTTCGCCGGCGTGATCGCCGGCCTTCTGGGCGTCGGAGGCGGGATCATCCTCGTCCCGGCCTTCTACTATGCCTTCGCCGGCCTCGGGTTCGAGGGGCCGGACCTGATGCAGGTCTGCCTTGCCACCTCGCTCGCGACGATCGTCGTGACCTCGCTGCGCTCGGTCTTCGCCCACAACCGCAAGGGTGCCGTGGACTGGACGATACTGCGCGGCTGGGCGCCCGGAATCGCCCTCGGCGCCCTGGCCGCCGTCTTCGTGGTGGCATCCCTGAGGACGCCCGTGCTGCAGGCGATCTTCGGCACGCTCGCGCTCCTCGTCGCGTTCTACCTCGGGCTTGGCCGGTCCACCTGGCGGCTCGGGCCGGCGATGCCCGTGGGGGCGACGCGGGCGGTGCTGTCGCCGCTCGTGGGGTTTCTCTCCGTCCTGATGGGGATCGGCGGCGGTTCCTTCGGGGTGCCGCTGATGAGCCTTTACGGCGTGCCGATCCACCGCGCGGTGGCGACAGCGGCGGGTTTCGGCGTCATCATCGCCGTGCCGTCGGTCACCGGCCTGCTCCTGACCCCGGCGGCCGCGGCGCCACCCTACACACTGGGATCGGTGAACCTGCCGGCCTTTGTCGTCATCGTCGCCATGACGCTCGTCACCGCGCCCTGGGGCGTGCGGCTGGCCCATGCGATGGACCCGGCGCCGCTCCGCCGGGCCTTCGCGGCCTTCCTC
>NZ_WBUS01000153.1 GCF_008933605.1 Albidovulum sp. | reverse complement strand
GGTCCGGATCGCCGCCGCGGCCACCTGCATCGCGCGGTGGAGCGCCGGCGCCACGTCCCGCTCCGGCGCCGTGAGACGCACGTTGCGCGACGACATCGCCAGCCCGTCGGGCTCCCGGATCGTCGGGCAGCCGATGACCCGGACCGGCATGTTGAGGTCGCGCACCAGACGCTGAACCACCTGCAACTGCTGCCAGTCCTTCTCGCCGAAGAACGCCCGCCCCGCCTGGGTCATCTCGAACAGCTTCGTCACCACCGTCGCCACGCCGTCGAAATGGCCGGGCCGGAATGTCCCTTCCATCGGCTCCGAGATGCCCGCGACCGACACCCTCGTGGCGAAGCCCGCCGGATAGACCTCCTCCGGCCCCGGCGCGAAGAGGACGTCGACCTTCTCCGCCTCCAGAAGCGCGAGGTCCTGCGCCTCGGTCCGGGGATACTTCGTCAGGTCCTCGGGATTGTTGAACTGCATCGGATTGACGAAGATCGTCACGATCACCCGGTCGGACTGCGCCCGCGCCGCGCGGGCAAGGCTCAGGTGGCCGTCATGCAGCGCCCCCATCGTCGGCACCACGCCCACGAGCATGCCCGAGCGCTTCCATGTTCCCACCCGGTCGCGAAGCGCCCCCGCGCTGCGGATCACTTCGGTCATCGGCCGGGTTCCGCGCCGAAGACATGCTCGGGCGCCGGAAAGCGGCGCGCACGGACCTCGGCGGCATAGGCCGCGATCGCCCGGTCGGCCTCGGCGCCGAGCTCGGCATAGCGCTTGACGAACTTCGGCCGGAACGCGGTGAAGAGCCCCAGCATGTCATCCACGACCAGCACCTGCCCGTCACAGTCCGCCGAGGCGCCGATGCCGATGGTCGGGATCGGCAGGGAGCGGGTGATCTCGGCCGCGAGCGCGTCGGGCACCTTTTCGAGCACGACGGCGAAGGCCCCCGCTCCGGCCACGGCGGCGGCGTCCTCGCGGATGCGGTCCGCGTCGCCGCCGCGCCCCTGCACCCGGTAGCCGCCGAGGGTGTTCACCGCCTGCGGCGTCAGCCCGACATGCGCCATCACCGGCACCCCGCGCGCCGCGAGGAAGGCGATGGTCTCCGCCATATGCGCCCCGCCTTCGAGCTTCACCGCCGCCGCCCCGGTTTCCGCCATGAGCCGCGCCGCGTTGCGGAACGCCTGCGCGGGGCCCTCCTCGTAGGCGCCGAAGGGCATGTCCACGACCAGCATGGCGCGGCTGAGCCCCCGTGCCACCGCCTGGCCATGCAGGATCATCATTTCCATCGTCACGCCGAGCGTGGACGGGAGCCCGTGCAGCACCATGCCGAGGCTGTCGCCCACCAGGACCATGTCGCAATGCGGATCGACCAGCCGCGCGACCGGCGTCGTGTAGGCGGTGAGCATCACGAGCGGCACGCCGCCCTTCCGCGCCCGGATATCCGGCGGCACCGGCCGCTTCCCCTCAACCGTCGCGCTCATTGCGATCCTCCCCCGGGGTCGTTGCACCATCATAGCTGCACTGCAGCATCGTTGCCAGCGATCTCTGTGCCAGCCAACCGCTTGATCGGAGCGCGAAACCGGCGAAAGATGCCGGCGATGGCCCGGTGCACCCCGGGCGGAACCGGGAGACCGAGAGATGTTCCACCGCCTCACCACGACCGCTGCGCTCCTCGCCCTTGCCGCCGGCCCCGCGCTCGCGGCCCAGGACACGATCACCCTCGGCATGGTGCTGGAGCCGCCGAACCTCGACCCGACCGCCGGGGCCGCCGCCGCGATCGACGAGGTGGTCTATGCCAATATCTTCGAAGGCCTCACCCGCATCGGGCCCGACGGCTCCGTCCGGCCGGCGCTCGCCGCAAGCTGGGACGTGGAGGACGGGGCGAAGGCCTACGTGTTCCACCTCCACGAAGGCGTGACCTTCCACGACGGCACGACCTTCGACGCCGAGGATGTGAAGTTCTCGCTCGACCGTGCCCGTGCCGAGGATAGCGCGAACGCGCAGAAGGCGCTCTTCGCCGGCATCGAGACGGTCGAGGCGGTGGACCCGCTGACGGTGAAGGTCACGCTGAAGGCCCCCGATGGCAACTTCCCCTTCAACATGGCCTGGGGCGACGCGGTTATCGTCGCGCCAGAATCGATCGCGACGGAGGCGACGAAGCCCGTCGGCACCGGCCCCTTCCGCTTCGTCGAGTGGGTGCAGGGCGATCATGTGACGATCGAGCGCAACGACGCCTACTGGGGCGAACCCGTGGCGCTCTCCAGGGCCACGTTCCGCTTCATCTCCGACGCGACCGCCGCCTTCGCGGCGATGATGGCGGGCGATGTCGACGCCTTTCCGAACTACCCCGCGCCCGAGACGCTCGCCCAGCTTGCCGCCGACCCGCGCTTCAAGGTGATCGTGGGGACCACCGAGGGCGAAACCATCCTCGCCATGAACAACAAGCAGCCAGCCCTCGACAACGCGAAGGTGCGCGAGGCCATCGCCCATGCCATCAACCGGCAGGAAATCATCGACGGCGCCATGTTCGGCTACGGCACACCCATCGGCACCCATTTCGCACCGCACAATCCCGACTACGTCGATCTGACCGCCCTTTCCGCCTACGACCCCGCGAAGTCGAAGGCGCTCCTGGCCGAGGCCGGCGTGAGCGACCTGAAGCTCCGCCTCGCGCTGCCGCCGCCCACCTATGCCCGGCGCGGCGGCGAGATCATCGCCGCGCAACTCGCCGCCGTCGGCATCCAGACGGAAATCACCAACGTCGAATGGGCACAGTGGCTGGAACAGGTTTTCAAGGGTCGCGACTTCGATCTGACCATCGTCAGCCACACCGAGCCTGCCGACATCAACATCTATGCAAGGCCGGACTACTACTTCCAGTATGGCAAGCCCGAGTTCGTGGCGCTGATGGACAAGCTCAGCGTCACCACCGGTACCACCGAACGCTCCGCCATCCTGAAGTCGGCGCAGGAGATGATCGCCGGGGACTACGTCAACGCCTACCTCTTCCAGCTCGCCAAGACCGGCGTTGCAAACGCCAGGATCGAGGGTCTCTGGGAAAACTCGCCGACGCAGGCCAACGACCTGACGGCGGTGCACTGGGTCGAGTGACCGCACGCACGTTCAACCCCAGCAGCCGCGGCTGGTGTCGCGGCTGTGTGTTCTTCAGGAGACGCGATGCCCCTTTTCCTCCGCCTCACCCCCGCCGCCGCCGCGCCGGAAACCGAACGTCCCGCGCCCGAGAAGGTCATCTCCGGCGATCCCGTCCACACCACCTGGAACGTGGAGGAACGCGACGGCCTCTATTGCGGCATCTGGGAATCCACCCCCGGGACGTGGCGCATATCGTATGACGAATGGGAATACTGCCGCATCCTCTCCGGCCGCTCGGTCATCACCGATGCAAGCGGGGCCAAGCATGCGCTCGGCCCCGGCGACAGTTTCATCCTCCGTCCCGGCTTCACCGGCACCTGGGAGGTGATCGAGACGACGCGGAAGGACTACGTCATCCGCCTCTGATCCGGTTCAGTTGATCTGCGTGAAGACGCCGCTGGGGTCAGCGACCGCCGCGGCGTCCGAGAGCGGCAACCCCGTCGCCGGATCGACGGCGACCGCGGTTCCGGTCACGGCTGACTGCGGCGTGACCACGCCGACCGGCGGCACGAACTTCGGCCAGGGAATGTTGCCCGCCCGGATCTGCGCCTGCACGTCCTCGGGGAAGGACGCGAGCGGCACCATCAGCCCGTGCGCGTTCTCGACCATCGGATCCTCGGCGATCGCGGACTCCGCCGCCGAACGGACATGGACATGCGTCCCCGGCTCCACCCGCGCGAAGAGGTCGAGGATGTCCTGGTTGAAGAGCCGGATGCAGCCCGCCGAGGTCGCCCGGCCGATCGTCGAGGCGTTGTTCGTGCCATGGATGCGGTAATAGGTGTCGCGCCCGCCGCGGTAGAGATAGAGCGCCCGCGCCCCGAGCGGATTTTCAAGTCCGCCCGGCATGCCGCCGGCGAGCGGACCGTAGATTTCCGGGTCGCGCCGGATCATGTTCTTCGTCGGCGTCCAGTTCGGCCATTCCCGCTTGCGCCCGACGATCGCGTCACCGGAAAAGCCGTAGCCCTCGCGCCCGACCGCGATGCCGTAGCGGATCGCCCGCCCGCCGTCGAGAATGTAGTAGAGCACACGCGCATGCGGATCGACGACGATCGTCCCCGGCGCATCGGGACCGGTGTAGTAGACCTCGGTCCGGGGGTTCTGCCCGGTCAGGTAGCCCGGCTCGACCGCCGGGATCGTGACGTCGGCATCCTGCACCGACTGGTAGCGCGCGACAACCTCCGGCGCGGGCGCGATGGAGGAGACGCCCGTCGCCGGGTCGATGCCCGGGCCCTGGCCCGGTGCGCCGCAGGCAGCGAGCGCGAGTGCGGAGAGAAGGGCGAAGGCACGGGCCACCGGGAGGCGCCGGGACAGGGCCGGAAGAAGGGTCATGGCAGGATGCAATCCGTTCTGTTGTCTTTCAACCGAACGAAGCCGCGACGGAATCGTTCCGTGGCGGTTCCTGTCCGGCGCTGGCGCCCATGTCCACCCGGACGGCGCCCGGGCGTCAAGGCCCCGCGCGCAGGATTTTCGGCGGCCGGGGCGAAGGGGTCACACCACACCGGATCAGCGGCTTTTCCCCACCCGGGACTGCCCGGGTGGGGAATGTCGGCGCCGCACGAAACAGGCGTACCGGCGCAGTTGCGGTCTTCAGGGCGGCGGGCCTCAGCCCACCACGTTGAACTCCGGCCCGTAGGGATAGTGGGTGATGTCCTCGTTGCCGTCCTCGGTGATGACGAGGATGTCGTGCTCGCGGTAGCCGCCCGCGCCCGGCTTGCCGTCCGGGATCGTCAGCATCGGCTCCATCGAGATCACCATCCCCGGCTCGAGAACCGTGTCGATGTCCTCGCGCAGTTCCAGCCCCGCCTCGCGGCCGTAGTAGTGCGACAGCACGCCGAAGGAATGGCCGTAGCCGAAGGTCCGGTACTGCAGCAGCTGACGCTCCTCGAAGAACTCGTTGATCTTCGCGGTGATGTCCGAGCATTTCGCGCCCGGCTTCAGCAGGCTCATGCCGTATTCATGGGCGGCCACGTTCGCTTCCCAGATCTTCAGGCTCGCATTGTCCACCTCGCGCACGAACATCGTGCGTTCCAGCGCCGTGTAGTAGCCCGAGATCATCGGGAAGGTGTTGAGGCTGAGGATGTCGCCGACCTCGAGCTTGCGCGCGGTGACCGGGTTGTGGGCGCCGTCGGTGTTGATGCCCGACTGGAACCAGACCCAGGTGTCGCGGTATTCGGCATCGGGGAAGCGGCGGGCGATCTCGCGCTCCATCGCGTCGCGGCCGGCCATGGCGATGTCGATCTCGCGCGCGCCGACGGCCACCGCCTCGCGGATGGCATAGCCGCCGACGTCGGCGGTATTGGCGCCGGCGCGGATCATCGCGATCTCGGCGGGCGATTTCATCATCCGCTGCTTCATCGTCGCGGGGGCGATGTCGACGACTTTCGACGGGGTCAGGAACGACTTCAGCTTTTCCGACTGCAGAAGCGTCAGGTGATCCGCCTCGTAGCCGATGACCTTGCCGGGGCCCGTCACCGAGAGGATCGCGCGCCAGTAGTTGTCGCGCTGCCAGTCGGTGTAGGTGATGTTGTCGCCGTGGCAGCGCCGCCAGGGCTGCGCCGCGTCGATGCCGGCCGAGATCGTCACGTCCTGGGTGGCGGTGACGACAAGGCCGTAGGGCCGGCCGAAGGAGCAGTAGAGGAAGCCCGAGTAATAGGCGATGCTGTGCATCGAGGTGAAGACGACCGCGTCGACACCCTGCGCATCCATGATCGCGCGCAACCCGCCGAGGCGCTGTTCGTATTCCGACTTGGCGAACGGGAGGACGCGGTCACCCTGGTGGAAACGGTACTGCTGTGGACGTTCCGTCATTGTCAGACCTCACTTCATGGGGTCTGGCCCGTGGCGCGAGACCCCGAAAGGTCCCGGCGTACAGGACTTCGGCGGAAATCTCCGCGAGCGAGGGGCCCTCGGGCCCTGTGGCGACGCCATCGCCACGACTCGGGGAGTCCTTTAAGCCGTGAGCGGGCGTCCGGCTAGTCTGAAAACGACACCCGTGCCGCAGTCGGATCATGGCGGGCGGCACCTGGCCCCGCGACAGCCCGCCGTTCCGGCGCCGGACCGGGGCCGATCCTCGCGGCAGGAACGCCGCGATGCCGAGGGATACGGCCGTCACCCCTTGCCATGTGCCCCCGGCGGGGCTATAGGGCGCCTCTCGAATACCCTGCGGGGCCGGCCAAGTGGCATTGCCGAGTCGCGCATTCACGTCTGACCAGGAGATGAAAATGCCCAAGATGAAGACCAAATCGGCCGCCAAGAAGCGGTTCAAGATGACCGCCACGGGCCGCGTCAAGGCGGCGGTCGTCGGCAAGCGTCACGGCATGATCAAGCGCTCGACCGACTTCATCCGCAAGGCGACGGGGACGATGCTCCTCTCGGACTCGGATGCGAAGATCGTCAAGAAATACATGCCCTACGACCGCTGAGGAGCCAGTCCCATGTCTCGCGTCAAATCCGGCGTCGTCACCCACGCCCGTCACCGCAAGGTCATCAAGAAGGCGAAAGGCTACTACGCCGCGCGTTCGACCAACTTCCGCACGGCCACGCAGGCTGTCGACAAGGCCAACCAGTACGCCACGCGCGACCGCAAGGCCCGCAAGCGCAACTTCCGCGCGCTGTGGATCCAGCGGATCAACGCCGCCGTCCGCCTCGTCGATGCCGAGATGACCTATTCGCGCTTCGTCAACGCGCTCGCCAAGGCGGGGATCGAGGTGGACCGCAAGGTGCTCGCCGACCTCGCCGTGCATGAGCCGGCGGCGTTCGAGGCCATCGTCGGAAAGGCGAAGGCCGCGCTCGCGTAATTCCTCTCTCCGAGGGACAGGAGAACCCCGCGAGTGCCGGAACGGCGCCGCGGGGTTTTTTCTTGCCGCCTTGCAATGGCGGGGCGGCATGGATAGCACAAGGTCCGCAACGGGCCGGAGGGTCAGATGGACGGATTGGACGCGCTGAAGGGCAGGTATCTGGAAGGGATTTCCGGGGCGGGCGACGAGGCCTCGCTGGAGGAAATCCGGCTGGCGGCGCTCGGCAAGAAGGGCGAGATCAGCCTGAAGATGCGCGAGCTTGGCCAGATGGCGCCCGAGGTGCGGCAGGCCGCCGGTGCCGCGCTGAACCGGCTGAAGGACGAGATCGACGCGGCGCTCAGGGCGAAGAAGGCGGCGCTGGCCGATGCGGCGCTCGACGAGCGGCTGAAAGCGGAATGGCTGGACGTGACGCTGCCGGGCCGGCCGCGGCGGCAGGGGACGATCCATCCGGTCAGCCAGGTCACCGAGGAAGTCACCGCGATCTTCGCCGACATGGGCTTTGCCGTGGCCGAG
>NZ_WBUS01000152.1 GCF_008933605.1 Albidovulum sp. | reverse complement strand
GGACGAAGGACCCCGCCGCGCCATCCCGGCTCGCCGCCCGGTCGACGCAGTAGCCCGCGGGGCCGGTGGCCGTCACCGCGCCGCCGGCAAGAGCGATGGCGCGTGGGGCGGAGCCCGTGGGCGACATTCCCTCGACACAGGCCGAAAGCGCGAGCGCGGAGAGAAGTGCGGCCGCCCTACTGGTCCATGTAGACATGCAGCTCGGCCTTGGCGCCCGGATGCGTCACGGCCCCCTGGCGGGCGCCGCCGACGAGCCGGGCGTATTTCCAGAGCGCGCCCGTCGCATACTGCGTCGGCCGCGGACCCTTCCATTCGCCCTTGCGTTTCGCCAGTTCCTCGTCGCTGAGCGCGACCGACAATTCGCCGGTAATGGCGTTGAGCGTGATCATGTCGCCGTCCCGCAAGAGCGCGATCGGCCCGCCATGCGCGGCCTCTGGGCCGACATGGCCCACGCAGAAACCGCGCGTCGCGCCCGAGAAGCGACCGTCGGTGATCAGCGCCACCTTCTTGCCCATGCCTTGACCCGACAGCGCCGCCGTGGTCGCCAGCATCTCGCGCATCCCCGGCCCGCCCGCCGGACCTTCGTTGCGGATGACGAGCACCTCGCCTTCCTTGTAGGCGCGGGCCTTGACCGCCTCGAAGGCGTCCTCCTCGCATTCGAAGACGCGGGCGGGGCCGGTGAAGGCCTGTTCCTCGGGCGTCATGCCTGCCACCTTCACGATGGCTCCGTCGGGGGCGAGGTTGCCCTTGAGCCCGACGACCCCGCCGGTGGGCGTGATCGGCTTCGCGGCGGGGTAGATCACGCGGCCATCGGCCTCGCGCGTGATGCGGTCAAGCTCCTCACCCATGGTGCGGCCCGAGGCCGTCAGGCAATCCTCGTGGATCAGACCGCTCTTTCTCAGCTCCTTCATCACCACCGGCACGCCACCCGCCTCGTAAAGGTCCTTGGCGACATATTTGCCACCCGGCTTCAGGTCGACGAAATAGGGCGTGTCGTGGAAGATGTCGGTCACGTCGAAGAGGTCGAAGTCGATCCCCGCCTCATGCGCGATGGCGGGCAGGTGCAGGCCCGCGTTGGTCGAGCCGCCGGTGCAGGCGACCACGCGCGCGGCATTCTCCAGCGCCTTGCGCGTCACCACGTCGCGGGCGCGGATGTTCTTCTCGATCAGCGTCATCACCGCCTCGCCCGAGGCCATGCCGTATTCGTCGCGGCTCTCGTAGGGCGCAGGCGCGCCCGAGGAGTTGAGAAGCGCGAGTCCGATCGCCTCGCTGACGCAGGCCATGGTGTTCGCGGTGAACTGGCCGCCGCAGGCGCCCGCGCTCGGGCAGGCGACGCGCTCCAGGACCGCAAGCTCCGCGTCGGAGTAGTTGCCCGCCTGGTGCTTGCCGACGGCCTCGAACACGTCCTGCACGGTCACGTCCTGGCCGTTCAGCCGGCCGGGAAGGATCGAGCCCCCGTAGATGAAGACCGACGGCACGTTG
The DNA here is from genome assembly GCF_008933605.1 of Albidovulum sp. Classification (GTDB taxonomy): domain Bacteria; phylum Pseudomonadota; class Alphaproteobacteria; order Rhodobacterales; family Rhodobacteraceae; genus Albidovulum. Next base: position 5,972 of record NZ_WBUS01000152.1, on the reverse strand, counting down.
AGCCGCACCATCGCCATCATCATCCCGGGCAGCGACTTGTCGCAGCCGGCAAGACCCACGAGCGCGTCATAGCAATGCCCGCGCATCGTCAGCTCGACCGTGTCGGCGATCGCGTCGCGCGAGGCGAGCGACGATCGCATCCCCTCGTGGCCCATGGCGATGCCGTCCGTCACCGTGATCGTCGTGAACTCGCGCGGGGTGCCGCCACCGACCTTCACGCCCTGCTTCACGGCCTGCGCCTGGCGGTTCAGCGCGATGTTGCACGGCGCCGCCTCGTTCCAGCAGGTCGCCACGCCAACCCACGGCTGATGGATCTCCTCCTCGGAAATCCCCATCGCGTAGAAGTAGGACCGATGCGGCGCGCGGGCCGGGCCTTCGGTCACATGGCGGCTGGGCAGTTTCGACTTGTCGAAGTGGCGGTTCTTCATGGGCGTGCCTCGCGTCAACCGGATTGCCCTGCAATAGGCGAGGGGCGCGCGGGACACAAGCGCGCGAAGCCTCGATCCGGGCGGCATCGGCCGGATTGCCGCGCCCGCCCGGGACGGCTAGCGTCGGCGCCACGATGAGCCCGCGCCCCGTTCCCGCCTATGCCCCCCACGACGCCTTTGCCGCCCCTGCCCGGCGGAGGCGCGAACTCTGGCGGCTCTTTCCGGCCGGCGCGCTGATCGGCGCGATCTATCTCGGCCTCCTCTTCCTCCTTGGCACCTATCTGACGCAGACCTACGGACCGCTCATCGCCGCGGCGCTCCTGCACCGGATGGCGCTGGGCGACTCGCCGGGCGTCATGCTCCTGCTCCTCTGGACGTTCCTCGGCATGGCCGCGGGGCCGATCGTCGCGGTGCGGCTCATCCACGGGCGCGCCGCGGGCACCCTCTTCGGTCCCTCGCCGCGCCGCGTGCTGGCCGACTTCCGCACCGTCGCGCTCCCGGTCATCGCCATGCACGTCCTGCTCCTACCCCTCGTGCTCGGTTCCGCGGATATCCGGCCCGGACTGAGCCTTGCCGCCTTCCTAGGCTACCTCCCGTTCGCGCTCCCGGGTCTTCTCATCCAGACGGGCGCCGAGGAGATCCTGTTCCGCGGCTACCTGCAGCAGCAGCTTGCCGCCCGCTTCGCCCGCCCCTTGGTCTGGATGGGCCTTCCCTCGGCGCTCTTTGCCCTTGGCCACTACCTGCCCGCCGACTATGGCGCGAACGCCTGGGCCGTGGCGCTCTGGGCGGGCGTCTTCGGCCTCCTTGCGGCCGACCTCACCGCGCGGACGGGCTCGCTCGGCGCCGCCCTCGGGCTCCACTTCGCCAACAATGTCTCTGCCGTGCTGCTCGTCGGGATCGCGGGCGAGCTGGACGGGCTCGCGCTCTGGTCCCGCACCATCGACCTTGCCGACCCCGGCATGATCGGCCCGGCGCTCGCCGTCGATTTCGCGGTCATGCTCATCTCCTGGCTCATCGCCCGCATCGCCCTGCGCGTCTGATTGCATTTCCGCCGCCCCCGGCTTATCTCAGGGCGCATCCGCCGCAGGCTGAGGCCGCCGGGGGGTCGCCGCGACAGAGGGCAGGAACCGATGAACTGGATCACCAACTACGTCCGGCCGACGATCAACTCGCTCTTCTCGCGCCGCGAGGTGCCCGACAATCTCTGGACCAAGTGCCCGGAGTGCGGGACGATGCTGTTTCACCGGGAACTCGCCGACAACCTGCAGGTCTGCACCAACTGCGACCATCACCTGGCCATCACCCCGCGCGAGCGCTTCGCGGCCCTCTTCGATGGCGGGGTTTTCGCCGAGGTGAAGGTGCCCGAGCCCATCGCCGACCCCCTGCACTTCCGCGACCAGAAGAAATACCCCGACCGCCTGAAGGCCGCGCAGAAGGCCACCGGCGAGAAGGAGGCGATGCTGGTCGCCGAGGGCGAGATGAATCGCACTTCCATCGTCGCCGCCGCGCAGGACTTCGCCTTCATGGGCGGGTCGATGTCGATGTATGTGGGCAATGCCGTCATCGCCGGGGCGGAACGGGCGGTGAAGCTGAAGCGGCCCTTCGTCCTCTTCTCCGCCGCCGGCGGCGCGCGGATGCAGGAAGGCATCCTCGGCCTGATGCAGATGCCGCGCACCACCATTGCCGTGCAGATGCTGAAGGAGGCGCGACTGCCCTACATCGTCGTGCTGACGCATCCGACCACGGGGGGCGTGACGGCCTCCTACGCGATGCTGGGCGACGTGCAACTGGCCGAGCCCAACGCGCTCATCGGCTTCGCGGGCGCGCGCGTGATCGAACAGACGATCCGCGAGAAGCTGCCCGAGGGGTTCCAGCGGTCGGAATACCTGCTCGACCACGGGATGCTCGACCGCGTGACCCACCGCAAGGCGCTGAAGGACGAGTTGACCGCGATCCTCAGGATGCTGACGCGGCAATCCCCGGCAGTGAAGGGCGACCTGCCGAAGCCCGAGGCCGTGAAGGCCGAGGCGAAGTAGGCCCCGCCGCGATCCCGATGAGGTCCCGCATGTCCGAGGGTTCCGATCTGATCCTCGCCCGGATGATGGCGTTGCATCCGAAGATCATCGACCTCACGCTCGACCGCGTGTGGCGGCTTCTTGCCGCGCTCGGCCACCCCGAACGCACGCTGCCGCCGGTGATCCACATCGCCGGCACCAACGGCAAGGGCTCGACCCAGGCGATGATCCGCGCCGGGCTGGAGGCGATGGGGGACAAGGTTCACGCCTATACCTCGCCACACCTCGCGCGGTTCCACGAACGCATCCGGCTTGCCGGGGACCTGATCTCGGAAGACTACCTTTCGGAAATTCTCGAGGAATGTGAAGAAGCAAACGCGGGCATCCCGATCACCTATTTCGAGATCACGACCTGTGCCGCACTCCTCGCATTCGCGCGGACGGCGGCCGACTGGACGCTTCTCGAGGTCGGGCTGGGCGGGCGGCTCGACGCCACCAACGTCGTGGAAAAGCCCCGGCTGACAGTCATTACGCCAGTCTCCATCGACCACCAGCAGTACCTTGGCGAGACCCTGCCGGAAATCGCCGGCGAGAAGGCCGGCATCCTCAAGCGCGGCGTGCCCTGCGTCGTCGGCCCGCAGGAGGACGCCGCGCTCGAGGTGATCGAGGCGAAGGCCGCGAAGCTCGTCGCCCCGCTTCTCGTCCACGGCCAGCACTGGACCGCCTGGGAGGAACGCGGGCGGCTGATCTTCCAGGACGAGACGGGCCTTCTCGACCTGCCCTTGCCGAACCTGCCGGGGCCGCACCAGATCGACAACGCCGGCGCCGCGCTCGCCGCGCTGCGCCACCTCGGCGCCACCGAGGCCGCCTGCGAGGCGTCGGTGACCAAGGCATACTGGCCCGCCCGCATGCAGCGCCTGACGCAGGGGCCGCTGGTCGAGGCGGCGGGCGTCTGCGAGCTCTGGCTCGACGGCGGGCACAACCCGGCCGGGGGCGTGGCGGTGGCGTCGACACTCGCCCGGATGGCACCGAAGCCCACCCATCTGGTGCTGGGGATGCTCAACACCAAGGACATCGCCGGCTACCTCCGCCCCGTCGCGGCGCAGGCCAGGACACTGACCGCCGTCTCGATCCCCGGCGAGGCCAACACGCTTTCGGCCGAGGAGACGCAGGCGGCCGCCGCGAAGGCCGGGATCGAGGCCGGGACCGCCGAAAGCGTCCTCGCCGCCGTGACCCGCATTGCCGCGAAGGATCCCGGGGCGCGCATCCTCATCTGCGGCTCGCTCTACCTCGCGGGCGGCGTCCTGCGCGAGAACGGCTGACTTCGCTTCAACCGCGTCCTGATGCCGCCATCCCCCTCGCCCCGCACGGCGGCTGTGCGTTAGGCGCGCTTTCGCATGCCGGGTCTTCCGGCTAGAAGCGGCGCGAAGACACCGGAGCCCCGCAATGACCCTCGAACTCGCCCTCGACACCTTCGGCGACGTCAGCCTCGACGCCGAGGGGCGGATGAAGCCGCAGGACGCGGTGATCCGCGATGTCGTGGATCAGGCCGTGCTCGCGGATGAGGTCGGGGTCGATTTCATCGGCCTCGGCGAGCACCACCGCGACGATTTCGCGATCTCCTCGCCCGAGGTGATCCTCGGCGCCATCGCCGCGCGGACCTCCCGCATCCGGCTGGGCACCGCCGTGACGGTGCTCTCCTCCGACGACCCGATCCGGCTCTTCCAGCGCTTCTCCACGCTCCACGCGCTCTCGGACGGCCGGGGGGAAGTGATCCTCGGCCGCGGCTCCTTCACCGAGAGCTTTCCGCTCTTCGGCTACGACCTCAAGGACTACGAGACGCTCTTCAACGAAAAGCTCGACCTCTTCACCAGGCTCCTGCGGGGTCCGAAGGTGTCGTGGAGCGGCACCACGCGGCCGCCACTCCGCAATCAAGCCGTGTTCCCCACGCTCGCCCGGCCGATGCGGGCCTGGATCGGCGTTGGCGGCACTCCCGAATCGGTCATGCGCGCGGTCCATTACGACCTGCCCATGATCCTGGCGATCATCGGCGGCCCGGCGGCCCGCTTCCGCCCCTTCGCCGATCTCTACCGCCGCGCGGCCGACCAGGCGGGTCAGGCGGACCGGCCCATCGGCGTGCATTCCCCGGGCCATGTCGCCGAGACCGACGCGCAGGCGAAGGAGGAACTCTGGCCGCATTACAAGCGCCTTCTCGACCGGATCGGGCGCGAGCGCGGCTGGTCCCCTGTGAGCCGCGACCATTTCGAGGCCGAGGCGGCGCTGGGCGCGCTCTATGTCGGCTCGCCCGAGACGGTGGCGCGCAAGATCGCAGCCACGGTGAAGGCGCTGGGGCTGTCGCGGTTCGAGCTGAAATACGCCTCGGGCCCGATGCCGCATGACCAGCTCATGCGCTCCATCGAGCTTTACGGATCGCGCGTCGCCCCCCTCGTCCGCGACATGCTCGCCTGAGCCTCAGCCGGCGGCCCGCAGGATGCCGACCAGGTCCGACGCCGACAGGTCGGCCGGATTCGCCTTCATCGAGGAGGCGCCGCACGCGGCCTCGGCCACGGCCGCATGATCGGCGGGCGAGAGCCCGAGCGCCGCGAGCCGCGGCAGGCCCGCGTCGTGCATCCATTCTTCGAGCGCGCCCAACCCGTCCGTGGCGTCGAAGGCCGCGCCGATCCATCCCGTCACCTCGGCCATCCGGGCGGAGGGTGCGCGGGCCGCGTTCGCGCGCAGCACATGCGGCAGGAGCGCGCCGCAGATCGCGCCATGCGCCGCGCCGGTCGTCCCGCCGATGACGCCTGCGAGCCCGTGCACCGCGCCGAGTCCGGCATTGGCGAGCGCGAGCCCGCCCGAGAGGCTGACCCAGGCCATCGCGTCCCGTGCGCCCGCGTCCTCGGCCGCCATCAGCCGGCGGAGCGCCGCAAGGCCCATCGGGATCGCGGCCTGGCAGAGCGCGTCGGTGTAGGGATTGGCTCGGGTCGAGACATAGGGCTCGATCACCTGCACGACGGCATCGAGACCCGATGCGAGCGTCACGGCCTTCGGGCAGAAGTCGGTGAGCGAGGGATCGACCACGGCAAGTTTCGCGATCATCCGGTCGTCGCGAAGCGAGACCTTGCGCCGGTGCTCGGGCACGTCGATGACCGCGTTCTTGGTGACCTCGGCGCCGGTTCCCGCGGTCGTCGGGATCGCGACGAAGGGCACGGGCGCGCGTTGAAGCGGCAGGCCGTGGCCGACGACCTCAAGGTGATCCAGCGCGCCTCCCGGTGCGGGCGCCAGCGCCGCCACCGCCTTGCCGAGGTCGATCGCCGCGCCCCCGCCGAGGGCAATCACCACCTCGGCCTGCCGGGCGAGCGTCACGGCTGCCTCCAGCATGGCGAGCGTCGGCTCCCGCGGGCTGGCATGCGCCGTGACCGAAAGGCCCTCTGCGCGCAACCCCGCCACCAGCCAATCCGCCCGCGCCGCGTCGCGGCCGTGCACGACAAGGGCGGTTCGGCCCAGCGCGGCGATCTCGGGCAGCGCC
>NZ_WBUS01000151.1 GCF_008933605.1 Albidovulum sp. | reverse complement strand
TCGGCGATCACCGCCACTTCGGGCCGGAGCGCGCGCGCCTGTTCGGCGAGCCGGCCGACTGGGTCATGTCGGACATCGTCGGCGCGGCGGGGCTCGTTCCGGGCTTCCGCGCGCTGTCCCACGGCAGCACGCTCGCGCTCGCCAACAAGGAAAGCCTCGTCACCGCAGGGCCTCTTCTCATGGCCGAGGCGCGGCGCCACGGCGCCACCATCCTGCCGGTGGACAGCGAGCATTCCGCGCTCTTCCAGTCTCTCGGGGGCGAGGATATCGCCACGGTCGAAACGATCACGATCACCGCCTCGGGCGGGGCCTTCCGCGACTGGCCGCTGGAGCGGCTGTCCCGGGCGACCGTCGCCGAGGCCTCGACCCACCCGAACTGGGTGATGGGGCAGCGGATCACCATCGATTCCGCATCCATGTTCAACAAGGCTCTCGAAGTCATTGAGGCACATGAATTCTTCGGGATCTCGCCCGAGCGGATCGAGGTCCTCGTCCACCCCGAATCGCTCGTCCATGCACTGGTCGCGTTCCGCGACGGCGGGGTGATCGGCCATCTCGGCGCGCCCGACATGCGCCACGCCATCGGCTACGCGCTGAACTGGCCGCAGCGTGCGCATCTGCCGGTGGCGCGGCTGAACCTCGCCGCCGTCGGGCGGCTCACCTTCGCCGCCCCCGATCCGGCGCGCTACCCCGCGCTGGGGCTCGCGCGCGCGGTGATGGATACCGGCGGGCTTGCCGGCGCAGCCTTCAACGCGGCGAAGGAGGCGGCCCTCGATGCCTTCATCGCCGGTGCCATCCGCTTCACCGAGATGGCCGGGGTGGTCGAGGGCGTGCTCGACCGGCTTTCCGGCCGGGGCGGGCTTGAGAAACCCGCCGCGAGCCTCGATATGGTGCTCGACATGGACCGCACAGCGCGCCGCCTCGCCCGTGAGGCGACGCACCTGCCCGCCGCCGAGAGGACCTGAGACTTGGACCTGCCCGCCCTCCTGACCTCGCTCGGCGACACGCTCTATACCGTCGGCGCCTTCGTCGTGGCGCTGTCGATCATCGTCGCGGTGCACGAATACGGCCACTACCTCGTCGGTCGCTGGTCGGGCATCCATGCCGAGGTCTTTTCCATCGGCTTCGGCCCGCGTCTCTGGAGCCGGGTGGACCGGCGCGGCACCCGCTGGCAGGTCGCCGCCGTGCCCTTCGGCGGCTACGTGAAGTTCCTCGGCGATGCCAACGCGGCCTCGGCCGGGGCCGACGCGGGTACGATGGCGCGGCTCTCGGCCGAGGAGCGGCGGCACACGATGCACGGCGCGCCGCTCTGGGCCCGCGCGGCCACCGTCTTCGCGGGACCGGCCTTCAACTTCCTGCTCTCGATCGCAGTCTTCGGGCTGATGGTCTTCGCCACCGGCGTCGCCACCGACACGCCCGAGATCCGCGCGCTGAAGCCGCTTCCTGTCGCGCACGACCTGCAGCCCGGCGACCGCATTCTCGCCGTGAACGGCATCGAGACGCCGGACTACAAGGCGCTCGGCGCGGCGGCCGAGGCGCTGCCGGATACCGAGACCCTCGACTACCGGGTGCTGCGCGGCGGCCGCGAAGTGACCGTCACCGGGCCGACGCTCCTCCCCGCCCTGATCCTCTCGGTCCTGCCGAAAAGCGCCGCGATGGACGCGGGCCTGCGGGAAGGCGACGTGATCCTGTCGATGAACGGCATCCCCACACCGCGCTTCGACGACCTCCAGGGGATCGTCAAGGCGAGCGGCGGCAAGCCGCTGACGCTCGCCGTCTGGCGGGACGGCGAGACCTTCGAGACCACGCTCGCCCCGCGCGAGCGCCCGGTCACGACCGAGGGCGGCGCGCTGGAGACCGGATACCAGATCGGCATTTCCGGCAGCTTCATGTTCGAGCCGGCGACGCGGCGTCCGGGGCCGCTGGAAGCCCTGGGCATGGGCGTGTCGCAGACCTGGGGGGTGATCGAGACAACCTTCGCCGGGATCTCGGCGATGATCGCCGGCAGCATCTCCACCTGCAACGTCAGCGGCCCGGTGGGCATGGCCCAGGCGACAGGGGCGGCAGCTAGCGCGGGGCTCTCCTCCTTCATCTGGCTCACCGCCGCGCTCTCGACCGCGATCGGGCTTCTGAACCTCTTCCCGATTCCGGTCCTCGACGGCGGGCACCTCGTGTTTCACGCCTACGAATGGGCACGCGGCAGGCCACCCTCGGACCGCTTCATGAACGCGGCCATGGCGGTCGGGCTCACCGTGGTGCTGGCACTGATGCTCTTCGGGCTGACGAACGACCTGTTCTGCCGGTAGCCGGGCCGGGTCCGGCCCCCTTTCGCCGCGCATCCGCCGCAAAGCTGCCATATTCGCGGCCTAGCCTTGATGGCGTCGGAGTCAGGGTCGGAGGGTCGGTTCCATGCAGATGCTTCAGAGCGGCTATCGCGGGTTCTCGCTGGTACTCGATCTCGGGGTCGACCGCATCCTGATTCCCCTCGCCATCGTCCTCGGCCTCGCCGGCGGCGCCCTCATCGGGACCGAGCTCGTCCGGCTGCAGACGCCCGAGCAGCAGTTGATGCACTGACCCCGGACACACAGGCCGGTCTTGCCATACGGCGCGACCCCTAGGGGCCGCGCCGTTCGTTTTGACAATATCCCGTATTCCCGGTAGTCACTTTCCCAAGTGAGTAGCGAAGAATTTTCGGGGGCAGAGCATGTTCGGGCGGACACGTGGCAGAGCCATCGGCGCAGCCAGTTCGGGGGGCCGCGTCCGGTCCGCGATTTTCGTCATGCTTGCCGTGGTTTGCGGCCTTCTGTTCAGTCAGGCCCAGGCGCAGAGCTACACGTTCTCGCGCATCTCGGTCGAGGGCAACACCTTCGTGGAGCCCGCGACGATCGCCAAGATCGCCGGAATCGGTCAGGGCACGACCGTGTCGCAGGCCGAGCTGAACGCCGCCGTGCAACGGCTCATCGCCTCCGGCCTCTTCGCCACGGCCGATGTCGTGCCCTCGGGCGGAACGCTGGTGATCCGGGTCTCGGAGAACCCGGTGATCAACGTCGTCAGCTTCGAGGGCAACCAGAGGCTGAAGGACGAGGACCTCGCCAAGATCGTGAAGTCGCAGTCCCGTCGCGTCTATTCCGCCGCCCAGGCGGAAGCCGATGCCGCCGCGATCACCGAGGCCTATGCCGCACAGAACCGTCTCGCGGCGCGGGTCGAGCCGCGCGTGATCGACCGGGGCGACAACCGCGTCGACCTCGCCTTCGAGATCCGCGAGGGCAGGGTGACCGAAGTCGAAAGGCTGAGCTTCACCGGCAACCGTGCCTATTCCGACCGGCGGCTGCGCCAGGTGCTCGGCACCAAGCAGGCCGGCCTCCTGCGCAACATCATCCAGCGCGACACCTTCGTTCCCGACCGGATCGAGTTCGACAAGCAGGTGCTGACCGACTTCTACCGGGCGCGCGGCTACATCGACTTCCAGGTGCTGTCCGTGAGCCGCGAGTTCTCGCGCGAACGCGACGGCTTCTTCCTGACCTTCGCGGTGCGCGAAGGGCTCGCCTACAAGTTCGGCAACGTCTCGGCGGTCAGCGAGTACGAAGGCATCGACGTCGCCCCCTATCGGGACGTGATCCGCATCCGGCAGGGGGCGTACTATTCGCCGCTCGCCATCGACACGACGATCAGCCGGATGGAGGCGATCGCGCTGAAGCAGGGCGTGAACTTCCTCAACATCGAGCCGCGCATCACCCGCAACCCGGAAAACCAGACGCTCGACGTGGTCTTCGCGCTGACCAAGGGCCAGCGCGTCTTCGTGGAACGGATCGACATCGAGGGCAACGCCACGACGCTCGACCGCGTGGTGCGGCGGCAGTTCAAGTCGGTCGAGGGCGATCCCTTCAATCCGCGCGAGATCCGCGAGGCGGCGGAGCGCATCCGCGCGCTCGGCTATTTCGAGACGGCGGACGTGAACGCGCGCCAGGGCACCTCGTCGGACCAGGTGATCGTCGACGTTAACGTGGAAGAGAAGCCCACCGGTTCGCTCACCTTCGGCGCCAGCTATTCGGTCTCCAACGGCGTCGGCTTCAACGTCGGCCTGAGCGAGGCGAACTTCCTCGGCCGCGGCCAGTATGTCAGCCTGAACATCGCGGTCGGCACCGACGACAAGAACAGCTCGATCACCTTCATCGAGCCGGCCTTCCTCGACCGCGACCTCAAGTTCCGGTTCAGCGCCTACTACACGACCAGCGAGAACTCGAACTCCGACTATTCGACCAAGCGCATCGGGGCCTCGCCCTCGATCGAGTTCCCGATGGGCGAGTTCAGCGCCATCGAGTTGCGCTACAAGGTCTCGCAGGACGAGATTTATGCGGTCGACACGAACTCCTCGCAGATTCTGAAGAACGAAGAGGCGCGCGGGGCCGAGATCACCTCGGCGCTTGGCTATACCTACAGCTACGACACGCGCCTTGGCGGGGTCGATCCGAACTCCTCGATCCTGTTCAAGTTCGGCCAGGACTTCGCGGGCGTCGGCGGCGACATCACTTCGATTACCTCGACGGCGCTCGCCTCCTACGAGCGCAAAGCCTTCCGCGAGGAGGTGACGCTCCGGGCCGAGGTCGAGGGCGGTGTCGTGGTAACCTCGGGCGGCGACAGCCGGCTCGTCGACCGCTTCACCGGCAACGGCAAGATCCGCGGCTTCGAGCCGAACGGCATCGGCCCGCGCGACCTGACCGTGGCGAACCAGGACGCCGTCGGCGGCAACTACTTCGCCGTGGCGCGGCTCGAGGCCGAATTCCCGCTCGGCCTGCCCGAGGAATACGGGATCACCGGCGGCCTCTTCGCAGACGTGGGCTCGGTCTGGGGCCTCGACGACACGCTCGGCGGCACGATCGACGACGGTCTGCACCTGCGCTCCTCCGTGGGCGTCTCGATCTTCTGGAACACGGCGCTCGGTCCCTTGCGGTTCAACTTCTCGAAGGCGATCAACAAGGAAACCTACGACCTCGAGCAGAACTTCGACCTGACCGTCTCGACGCGGTTCTGATGCGTGCGCCCCGAAGGCTGGTGCTGGCGCTGGCGTTTGCCGCCGGCACCGCATCGCCCGTGATTGCCCAGGAGACGGGCCAGCCGGCCGACGGCCTCGTGCAGACGCCGATCCTGACGATCGACCAGGACCGGCTTTTTGGCGGCACGCTCTGGGGCAAGCGGGTCGCCGCGAGGATCGAGTCCGCCTCGGCGGAGCTTGCGGCGGAAAACCGGCGGATCGAAGCGGAGCTGACGGCCGAGGAAAAGGCCCTGACCGACAAGCGCCCGACCCTTCCGCCCGAGGACTTCCGCCGCCTCGCGGACGATTTCGACGCCCGCGTGACCGAGTTCCGCGACAGCCAGGACCGGAAGGCCCGGGCGATTGCGCGGATCCACGATGCCGAGCGGCAGGCCTTCTTCCAGGCCGCCCTCCCGGTCATGGCCGAGGTGCTCCGGGGACACGGGGCGATCGCCGTCCTCGACAACCGCGCGATCTTCCTGGCAGCGGAGGCCATCGACGCGACGGACGAGATGATCGCCCGCATCGACGGGGAGCTGGGGCCGGGCGCCGATGTCGTGGTGCCGGAGGAGGCGGAGGACAGCCCGACCGCGCCCGGGGACGGAAACGCCGCACCGCCCGACCCGGCGCAGCCGGGTTCGGGCAACTGACGGAACCGCACGCGACCTCGGTTCTTGTCAGGGCTTGGCCGAGTTGTTACGCAGGCGCGGAAACGACCCAAGCCGGTGGAAGGAGCGCGCATGGCTGCCGAGGCGATCACCGAGGCCGATCTCGACCTGATCCAGCGGATCATTCCGCACCGCTACCCGTTCCTCCTGATCGACAAGGTCGTCGACATCGTGCCGAACAAGGGCTGTGTCGGGATCAAGAACGTCACCATCAACGAGCCGCATTTCACCGGGCATTTCCCGGCGAAACCGATCATGCCCGGCGTGCTCGTGGTGGAGGCGATGGCGCAGGCGGCGGCGGTGCTTGTCGGCATCTCGATGGATGTGGTGGGGCGCGATCTGCTGACCTATTTCCTCTCCATCGACGCCTGCCGCTTTCGCCGCATGGTGGTCCCCGGCGACCGGCTGGAGCTGCACATGACGGTGAAGCGCGGCGGCGGCAAGATCTGGAAGTTCGACGGCCGCGCCATGGTCGGCGACCAGATGGCCTGCCAGGCCGAGATCGCCGCGATGATGGACCTCAGGGACTGACATGGCCATCGCGGCAAGCGCGCAGGTCCACCCGTCCGCCCATGTCGAGCCGGGGGCGACGGTGGGCGAGGGGTGCCGGATCGGCCCCTTCTGCCTGATCGGTGCCGAGGTGACGCTGGGACCCGGCATCGAGGTGAAGAGCCATGCCGTCGTCACCGGCGCCACAACGGTCGGCGAGGGCACCGTGATCTTCCCCTTCGCCACGATCGGGGAAGTGCCGCAGGACCTGAAGTTCCGCGGCGAGAAGACCGCGCTGGTGATCGGCGCGCGCAACCGCATCCGCGAACACGTGACCATCAACCTCGGCACCGGCGGCGGTGGCGGCGTGACGCGGGTGGGCGACGACTGCCTGCTGATGGCCGGCTCCCACGTCGCGCATGACTGCCAGATCGGCAACCGGGTTATCCTCGTCAACAACGCCGCCCTCGCCGGGCACTGCATCCTCGAGGACGACGTGATCGTCGGCGGGCTTTCCGGCGTGCACCAGTTCGTCCGCATTGGCCGGGGCGCGATGATCGGCGCGGTGACGATGGTCACCGCCGACGTGATCCCCCACGGGCTCGTCCAGGGGCCGCGCGGCACACTCGACGGTCTGAACCTCGTCGGTCTGAAGCGGCGCGGCGCCGCGCGGGGCGAGATCGCGGCGCTGCGCGACCTGCTCGACGCGCTGTCGCGCGGCTCCTTCCGCGAGAGCGCCCGGATGCAGTCCGAGGCGGGGCCGGAAAGCCCGCTCGTGCGCGAGGTGCTGGATTTCATCCTCGGCCCCTCCGACCGTTCGTTCCTGACGCCGCGATGACCCGGACGGCGCTCATCGCCGGGCAGGGCGGCCTGCCGGTGACGCTGGCCGCCGCGCTGCGCGAGAGCGGCACCGACTTCCTCGTGGCCGAGCTTGACGGCTTCCCCTCCGCCATCCCGGATGCCGACCCGATCCGTTTCCGGGTGGAGCGGCTGGTGCCGTTCCTCGACGCACTGGCCGGCCGCGGCGTGAGCCGGGTCGCCTTCGCCGGGGCGATCCGCCGCCCCGCGCTCGACCCCGAGCTGATCGACGCTCGGAGCGCGACGCTGGTGCCGCGGCTGGCCGGCGCCTTCCGGTCGGGCGACGACGCGCTCCTGCGCGAGGTCATCGCGATCTTCGAGGACTGGGAGTTCGAGGTGGTGGGTGCCGATGCGCTCGCCCCCGCGCTGGTGCCGGGGCCGGGGTTCCTGACCGGTGCGGCGAGCGACGC
>NZ_WBUS01000150.1 GCF_008933605.1 Albidovulum sp. | reverse complement strand
ACGGATCGAGGCGCTGCAGGAGGACGCCGCCGCGCCGCCGATCCCGGCCGAGGAGGTGGCGCGGCTCGAGGACCTGCTGAACCTCTCCGCGAAAAGCCCCGCGGCCCTCGCGCACCTGCGCGACCTCGCCCGCGTGATGCCCGCGATCGCTGCCGCCACCGACCGGATGGAGGCGCGGCTCGACGCGCTCGCCGGGCGCGGGATCGACGTCGCGGCGCTCGACTTCGAGGCGAGCCACGGCCGCACCACGCTCGAATACTACGACGGCTTCGTCTTTTCCTTCCACGCCGCCGACCCGGCCCTTCCCCCCGTCGCCTCCGGCGGGCGCTACGACGCGCTGACCTCGGTCCTCGGGACCGGGCGCTCGATCCCCGCCGTGGGGGGCGTGATCCGCCCGGGCATCGTCGCCGACCTGAAGGGGGCCGCGCCATGCTGAAGCTCGGCGTTCCCTCCAAGGGCCGGCTGATGGAACAGTGCTTCGACTGGTTCGGTGCCCGCGGCGTCATCCTCGGCCGCGCCGGGTCCGACCGCGAATACGCCGGCCGCGTCGAGGGCGCCGACGGTCTGGAACTCGTCCTGCTCTCGGCGGGCGAGATCCCGCGCGAGCTCGCGGCGGGACGCATCCACCTCGGCGTCACCGGCTCGGACCTCGTGCGCGACAAGCTCGCCGACTGGGACCGCCAGGTGGCCGAACTCGCCCCCCTGGGCTTCGGCCACGCCGATCTCGTCCTCGCCGTTCCCGCCGCCTGGATCGACGTCGACACGCTCGACGATCTCGATGCTGCCGCCGCTGCCTTCCGGCGGGCGCATGGCCACCGGCTCAGGATCGCCACGAAATACCACCGGCTCGTCCGCGAGTTCCTCACCTCCCGCGGCGTCGCCGACTACCAACTCGTCGACAGCCAGGGCGCGACCGAGGGGACGGTGAAGAACCTCACCGCCGAGGCCGTCGCCGACATCACCTCGACCGGCGAGACGCTGCGGGCAAACCACCTGAAGATCCTCGCCGACGGGCTCGTCCACGAAAGCCAGGCGACGCTCTACGCCGCCCGCACGGCGAACTGGGGCGCGGGCGCGCGCACGGGCCTCGCCGGCCTCGGGCGCCGCCTCGGTTTCGATCCGTCCGCAGTCTGACCTTCGCAGCCTGAACGCCGCGCCCCGATCTTCTTCTTGGCCGAAATACTCCGGGGGTGCGGGGGCTGGCCCCCGCCGGCGACCCCTCAGCGCAACCCGATCGCGGCCAGTGCCAGCGCCATCTCCTCGGGCAGCGCACTGTCCGTCCCCCGGCCGCGCGGCAGGTCGCGCGGGGCGTCCTTGGCCTCCAGGTAGCGCCAGCCCTGGAACGGGCGGCGTGCCGCGCCCTCGGTGCGGATCACCTCCGGCTCCATGACGATCCCGCAGCGCAGGATGCCGTCCGCGCCGCGCACCTCGTCGAGCCGGACGATCCGCTGGCGGCAGAGGATCACGCCCTTGATCACCCAGTAGAGCGAGCCGCCCGCGGTGACCTCGGCCTCGCGCTTCGGCCACATGCGGGTCACGTGGCGGCGCTCGCCGGTGGGGAAGGGCGAGGGATGCGTGCGGTGCCAGTCGATCAGGTCCTCGACCGACTCGGCGCCGACACAGAGTTTCAGAAGATGGACAGACTCGGCCATGGCACCCCCAGAGATGGACATTCTAGCCCCTCCGACCGCGAGATCAAGTTGACCGGCACCGGCGCGGGGCGTATCGTAGGGACCTTTCCCCGAAGCCCGAGGACCGCTTTCGATGACCCGTTTCGCCGCCCCCATCGCCGAGCAGATCTGGGACATGAAGTATCGCCTGAAGGCCGAGGACGGCACGCCCCTTGACGGCACGGTGGAGGACACCTGGCGGCGCATCGCCCGCGCGCTCGCGGCGGTCGAAAAGGACCCGGCCCTCTGGGAGGACCGCTTTTACGCTGCGCTCGAGGATTTCCGCTACCTTCCCGCCGGCCGGATCACCGCCGGCGCCGGCACGGGCCGCGCGGTCACGCTCTTCAACTGCTTCGTCATGGGCACGATCCCCGACAGCATGGGCGGCATCTTCGACGCGCTGAAGGAAGCGGCGCTGACCATGCAGCAGGGCGGCGGCATCGGCTATGACTTCTCCACCATCCGGCCGCGCGGCGCGCCGGTCGCGGGCGTCGCGGCCGACGCCTCGGGGCCGCTCTCGTTCATGGACGTCTGGGACGCGATGTGCCGCACGATCATGTCGGCGGGCTCGCGCCGGGGCGCGATGATGGCGACGATGCGGTGCGACCATCCCGACATCGAGGCCTTCATCGAGGCCAAGCAGGACGCCGCGCGGCTGAGGATGTTCAACCTCTCCGTCCTTGTCACCGACGCCTTCATGGCGGCGGTGAAGGGGGCCAAGCCCTGGGACCTCGTGTTCGACGGCAAGGTCTTCCGCACGGTTGAGGCGCGGGACCTCTGGAACCGGATCATGCGGGCGACCTATGACTATGCCGAGCCGGGCGTGATCTTCATCGACCGCATCAACGCGATGAACAACCTTTCCTACGTCGAGACGATCGCGGCCACCAACCCCTGCGGCGAGCAGCCGCTGCCGCCCTACGGCGCCTGTCTTCTCGGTTCGATCAACCTCGCCCGGCTGGTGACGGACCCCTTCGGCAAGGGCGCGGCCCTCGACCTCGCGGCGCTCGACGACCTGGTGCGGGTCGCGGTCAGGATGATGGACAATACCGTGGACGCCTCGCGCTTTCCGCTGCCCGAGCAGGAGGCGGAGGCGCGCGCCAAGCGCAGGATCGGGCTCGGCGTCACCGGGCTGGCGGATGCGCTGCTCATGGTGGGGCTGCGCTACGGGTCGGAAAAGGCCGCGCAGCAGACCGAGGACTGGATGCGCGGGATCGCCCGGGCGGCCTACCTCGCCTCGGTGGAACTTGCCGGGGAAAAGGGCGCCTTCCCGCTTTTCGAGGCGGAGAAGTACCTCGCCACCGGCAACATGATGCAGATGGACGAGGACGTGCGCGCGGCCGTGCGCACCCACGGCATCCGCAACGCGCTCCTGACCTCGATCGCGCCCACGGGCACGATCAGCCTTTATGCCGGCAACGTCTCCTCCGGCATCGAGCCGGTCTTCGCCTATGCCTACAAGCGCAAGGTCTTGCAGAAGGACGGCAGCCGGACGGAGGAGGAAGTGGTGGACTACGCCGTCCAGCTCTGGCGCGAGCGCTTCGGCGACAGGCCCCTTCCGGACCATTTCGTCAACGCCCAGACCCTGCCGCCCATGGACCACGTGCGGATGCAGGCTGCGGCGCAGAAATGGGTGGATTCGTCGATCTCGAAGACCATCAACTGCCCCGAGGAGATCGGCTTCGAGGCCTTCAAGGACGTCTACATGGCGGCCTGGGACCAGGGCTGCAAGGGCTGCACCACCTACCGGCCGAACGCGGTGACGGGGAGTGTGTTGACGGTGGCTTCTCAAGCTGTGTCTTCGTCGCCCTTGCCCGAACTGAGCAACTCGCGCGAAAGATTGCTGTGGGCGCAGAAGCGCGCCGGTTATCATACCCAGCAAGAAGCGGCCGATGCTATCGGCGTAAAGCGCAGTCGATACTCACTGTGGGTCACCGAAGGACAACAGGAACTTTCCAAGGACGGGGCGGAACTGGCTGCGAAGGCATTCAACGTATCGGCAGGCTGGCTCCTTTTCGGTGATCACCAAGCCGCCCCTGAAGTCCTCTCCAAGGACGGCTCCGCCCCCCTCACCCCGCACGGCGACGTGATCTACCTCTCCGAACCTTTGGACCGGCCTCAGGCCTTGGAAGGGGCGACCTACAAGCTGAAGTGGCCCGACAGCGAGCACGCGATCTACATCACCATCAACGACATCGTGCAGGGCGGGCACCGGCGGCCCTTCGAGGTCTTCATCAACTCCAAGAACATGGAGCACTATGCCTGGACGGTGGCGCTGACGCGGATGATCTCGGCGGTGTTCCGGCGCGGCGGCGACGTATCCTTCGTGGTGGAGGAACTGAAGGCGGTCTTCGACCCGCGCGGCGGCGCGTGGATGGCGGGGCGCTACATCCCCTCGATCCTCGCCGCCATCGGCGGCGTGATCGAGCGCCACATGATTGCCATCGGCTTCCTCGCCGGCGAGGGGCTGGGGCTCAAGTCCGACCCCAAGGCGCAGGCGATGGCGGTCGGCGAGGCGCCGCGCGGGCCTGCCTGCCCCTCCTGCGGGCAGAAGGGGATGCAGATGGTCGAGGGCTGCATGACCTGCCCGTCCTGCGGCTATTCAAAATGCGCGTGACCCGGCGCGGTTGATCCGGAGACGCCCCCCGAACGGCCCCCGAGTCCTTTCTGCAACAGGCGGGCAGGGCGGGGACCCGTTCCCGCGGCAGGTGGTTTCCGCAGCGGCACCGGCGCTGCTAGACTGTGCTCAAGGCGCCCCGAAGAGGCGCCGGAGATGAGCGGGCGGCATTCGGCATGGCGGCGGGTTATCGCGGCACCTTCGTGATCTCGGTCGAGCAGACGGAGACGGACGGGATCGTCGCGGCGCCTCCGCCCGTCATCGACGTCGGATCGACCTGGTGCTGGCACGGCGAGGCGCTCCGGGTGGACGGGCCGGCCCGCGTCCTCGCCCTCGACGGGGCGGCGGGAGAGGCTGAGTTGCGCCAGCGCGCGGCGCGCGTCGTGGCGCGCCTGATCGGCCCGGCGGCCCAGGGTCGGCGCTGTCTTACCGCCGTGGCGGAGCCGACCGCGGGCGGCGCGGGCTTCGCGGTGACGGACGGGCTTGCGCTCTACCGGCTGACACCGCTTGATCCGGCCGGGCGGCTTCTGGCGGTCATTGGCGCGCTGCCCCCACGTGGCGTCGATCTCGCCGTCGTCGCGGTTCGGCTGGACCGCGCCGCTCCCGAGGCCGCCGCGCCGGGCGGCGTCATCTGCTTCACCCCCGGCACACGCATCGCCACCCCCGAAGGGCTGCGGCCGGTGGAGGCGATCCGGCCGGGCGACCTTGTCTCCACCCGCGACAACGGACCGCAGGAGGTGCTCTGGACCGGCGCGCGGCGGATGAGCGGCGCGCGGCTGCACGCACTGCCGGCGCTCCGCCCGGTGCGCATCGGCGCCGTTGCCCTTGGCGGGGACGGGTCGCAGGCCGACCTGGTCGTCTCGCCCGACCACCGCATCCTGGTCGCGGGCGCGGCGGCGCGCGCGCTCTTCGGCGAGGACGAGGTGCTCGCCGCCGCGCGCGACCTCGTCGACGGGAGGCACGTGCGGATCGAGACGGGCCCGCGCGAGGTGACCTATGTCCACCTCCTGACCGCGCGGCACGAGGTCATCTGCGCCAACGGCCGGCCCGCCGAAACCTTCCATCCGGCGGCGGCCGATCCCGCCGCGCTCGACCCGGCCGACCGCGCGGCGCTTCATGCGCTTGTCGAGGGGCTTGCCGCGGACCCCTTCCGCTATGGCGGCTTCGCCCGGCGGAGCCTGTCGGCGCCCGAGGCGGCGATCCTGCGCCACCGGGCGGCCTGAGCCGGCGGGACCCGCGGGTGCTCCCTGCCCCCCGGACCCCCGGGGGATATTTCGCATCGGGTGAAGGGGATGTGTTGACTCTCGCCCCGCCGCAGCTATAAGCCGCCCGTCCCGGGCCGCTCGCCCGGGTCATTCATTTGGTGTTGGCGGCCCCCGCAAGGGGATGCCTGTCGCCCTTCGGGGAGAGGACAACGCCCTTCACAGCTGCCACCCGGCGGCGTCATATCGAAGGAGATCAGCGGTGACCAAACGCACCTCTGCCAAGTACAAGATCGACCGCCGGATGGGCGAGAACATCTGGGGCCGTCCGAAATCCCCGGTCAACAAGCGCGAATACGGCCCCGGCCAGCACGGCCAGCGCCGCAAGACCAAGCTGTCGGACTTCGGCACGCAGCTGCGCGCCAAGCAGAAGCTCAAGGGCTATTACGGCGACCTGACCGAGAAACAGTTCAAGCGGATCTACACCGAAGCCGCCCGGGTGAAGGGCGACACCGGCGAGAACCTGATCGGCCTTCTGGAGCGCCGGTTGGACGCCGTGATCTACCGCGCCAAGTTCGTGCCGACGATCTTTGCCGCGCGCCAGTTCGTCAACCACGGCCATGTCACCGTGAACGGGAGCCGCGTCAACATCGCCTCCTACCGCGTGAAGGAAGGCGACGTGGTCGCGGTCCGCGACAAGTCGCGCCAGCTCGCCATCGTGCTCGAGGCGGTGGGCCTCGCGGAGCGCGACGTGCCGGACTACATCGAGGCCGACCATTCCAAGATGACCGCGACCTTCGTGCGCACGCCCGCGCTGGGCGACGTGCCCTACGCCGTGCACATGGAACCGAACCTGGTCGTCGAATACTACGCGAAGAACGGCTGATCCTTCGGCCGCGCGAAGGCATGGGGCCGCCGCGGGAAACCGTGGCGGCCCTTTTCGTCGCCCCGGCGCGCCCGTTGCCCTGAAATCGCCACGGCTGCCGCACGTTGTGGCCGAATTCGGCGGTGAAGGTCGGGGTCGGTGGACCATCGGAAACGGGTACGGCAGGATGACGTACGACCGGAACGTGGCGGGGGCAGGGCTGCCCAGGATGACACGCGGGGTCGCGTCGCGGCCCGGGCGCATCGCCGAAGCCTTGCTTGCCGGGCTGGCGGCGCTCGCGTTCAGCCAGCTCGTCGTGCTCGCCGTCGCGCGAGCCGGCGATCCCGGCTACGACTTCCGCTATTACTGGCTTGCCGGCCGGCTCTGGCTCGACGGCGTGTCGCCCTACGGTCCCGGATTTGCCGAGGCGGCCGCACGGCTGATCGGCGAGGGCAACCGGCCCGAGATATGGGCAAACCCGCCCACCTTCTGGCTGCCCTCGGTGCTGCTTGCCCTGTTCGACCTCGGCACCGCCTGGCAGCTTTGGCTTGCGCTCTCGCTCGGCGCGCTGTTTTTGGCGAGCGCCTCGGTCGCCTACGCCCTGTCGCAGCCGTCGCGGCCGGGCTGGGCGATGGCCGGCACGGGGCTCGGCCCCGGCGCGGTCTTCGGCCTGCATCTCGCGGTGTTGTCCGCGCTGGAAGTCACCCAGCTGTCGCTCTTCGTCGGACAAAGTTCCGTCTTTGTCTATCTCGGGGCCGCCCTGCTGCATGCCGGGCTCGCGCGCGAGCGACGCGCGGTCGCGGTCATCGGGCTTGTCCTCCTCTGCGCCAAACCGCAGGTCGGCGCGATCGTGGCCCTTGCGCTCCTTCTCCGCAGCGGGGCCCGGGCGATCGTCCTGCCCGCCATCGTCGCCTCGCTGCTCCTCCTCCTGCCCGCGATGCTGGGCGATCCGCTTGTCCTCGTGAACTGGCTCGCGTCCGTGGCAAGCTACGACGGCGCAAGCTATGCGAACCAGCCCTTCGCCATGTCGGGCATCCGTCACGTCCTCTGGGCCTATTCGGGCCACGACATCGGCAACCTCGCGGCGATGGCGGTCGCGCTCGCGGCCGGGGCCGGGG
>NZ_WBUS01000149.1 GCF_008933605.1 Albidovulum sp. | reverse complement strand
TCACGAGGCGGATCGCCGGGTCGCGCGTGGAGACGAGGACGCCCGGCCGCGTGGCCCCTGCCGTTTCGGCCCCCGCCTGCGCCGCCGCCAGCGCCCGGCCGAAGGCCTGGCCCATCTCGTCGTCGGTGAAGTCGAGCCAGCCGTCGGCCCGCAGGCGGAACCCTGCCCGCGCCGCGATACCATCGGCGACCGAGGACGATGCGGCATGGACACGGCCCGACGGGCCGAGCACGAGCCAGCCGATCCCAAGGCGCTGCGCCGCCGTCCGGTCGAGCATCGCGCGCGCCCGTTCGGCACGAACGAGCCGCCAGCCTGCAAGCGCCCGCGCCACGTAGCGACCGAGACCGGAAAGGCGGGCGCCATCGACGGCACGGAAGTCACGGCCGCGCCGCTCGGCCAGGAGGACCGCGGACCCGCCCCCCGGCAGCGGACTGCGCAGCCACCTGAGCGGCATCCGATCGCTGTCCGCGCCGGGCAGGTCGATCTGCGAATAGACCCGGTCCCAGCGCATCCGCCCCACCGCGGCAAGGTCCGGCGGGCTGGCAAGACCACCGACCTGCCATCGCTCGGTCACGCCGCCCGGATCCAAGGCCATCAGGCAGAGGCCATCGGCCCCGATCGCCGCCGCCAGCCGGTCGAGAAAGGCCGGCCAGAGGTCCTGCGGCCCGCTCTCGCCATCGCCGGCATGACCCGTGGCGGCGGCCACCAGAGCCTCGATCAGTTCGGACTCCTCCGACATGGCACCGGTCCTTGACGACTGACGCATACCCCCCAAATGGGGGGTTCATTCTCTTGTCCGCTGCTTTACGCGACAGGTCAACCGGATTCACTGAGGCGCCGCATGACCAGCAAGACCCTGACCCACCTGCAACGCCTGGAGGCCGAGAGCATCCACATCCTGCGCGAGGTCGTCGCCGAGGCGGAAAAGCCGGTGATGCTCTACAGCGTTGGCAAGGACAGCGCCGTGATGCTCCATCTGGCCAAGAAGGCCTTCTACCCGGCGCCCCCGCCCTTCCCGCTCCTGCATGTCGACACGACGTGGAAGTTCCGCGACATGTATGCGCTGCGCGACAGGGCGGCGAAGTCGGCGGGGATGGACCTGATCGTCTACCAGAACCCCGAGGCGCTGGCGAAGCGCAT
This sequence comes from Albidovulum sp., assembly GCF_008933605.1. Classification (GTDB taxonomy): domain Bacteria; phylum Pseudomonadota; class Alphaproteobacteria; order Rhodobacterales; family Rhodobacteraceae; genus Albidovulum. The sequence goes on along the minus strand of NZ_WBUS01000149.1, from coordinate 6,516 downwards.
CAACCCGTTCGACCACGGCTCGCTCCACACCGACATGTGGAAGACCGAGGGGCTGAAGCAGGCGCTCGACCAGTACGGCTTCGACGTGGCCTTCGGCGGCGCCCGCCGCGACGAGGAGAAGAGCCGCGCCAAGGAACGCGTCTTTTCCTTCCGCTCCGCCAATCACCGCTGGGATCCGAAGAACCAGCGCCCGGAACTCTGGCGGATCTACAACGCCCGCAAGGCGAAGGGAGAGAGCGTCCGGGTCTTTCCGATCTCGAACTGGACCGAGCTCGACATCTGGCAATACATCTACCTTGAGGGGATCGAGATCGTGCCCCTCTACTTCGCGGCGCCGCGCCCGACCGTGGTGCGCGACGGGCTGACGCTGATGGTGGATGACGAGCGCTTCCCGCTGCGCGACGGCGAAACGCCCGAGATGCGTTCGGTGCGCTTCCGCACCCTCGGTTGCTACCCGCTCACCGGCGCGGTGGAAAGCGAAGCGAGGACGCTGCCCGAGGTCATCCAGGAGATGCTCCTCACCACCACCTCGGAACGGCAGGGCCGGGCGATCGACCACGATCAGGCCGCCTCGATGGAGAAGAAGAAGCAGGAAGGCTACTTCTGACCGCTTCTCCGCCTCCGCCACAGCCAGACAGGACCGCCATGACGACCCAGGATCCGATCTACAAGACCGACGCCCTCATCGCCGAGAATATCGAGGCCTATCTCGAGGCGCATCAGCACAAGACCATGCTGCGCTTCATCACCTGTGGCTCCGTCGATGACGGCAAGTCCACGCTGATCGGCCGGCTGCTCTACGACAGCAAGATGATCTTCGAGGACCAGCTCGCCACGCTGCAGGCCGACAGCCGCAAGATGGGCACCCAGGGCCAGGAAATCGACTTCGCACTCCTCGTCGACGGACTCGCGGCCGAGCGCGAGCAGGGCATCACAATCGACGTGGCCTACCGCTTCTTCGCCACCGAGAAGCGCAAGTTCATCGTCGCCGACACGCCCGGCCACGAACAGTACACGCGCAACATGGTGACCGGCGCCTCGACTGCCGATCTCGCCGTGATCCTGATCGACGCGCGAAAGGGCGTGCTGACGCAGACCCGGCGGCACAGCTACCTCGCCCATCTCCTCGGCATCCGCCACATCGTGCTGGCGGTGAACAAGATGGACCTCGTCGACTACGACCGGACGGTGTTCGAGCGCATCCGCGACGATTACGCGGCCTTCGCCCGGAGCATCGGCATCGCCGACTTCACCGCGATCCCGATCTCGGGCTTCAAGGGCGACAACATCACCGGGTTGAGTGCGAATACTCCCTGGTTCGAGGGTCCTGCGCTGCTCCCGCATCTGGAGGGCGTCGAGGTCGAGGATACCCGCGACCAGGCGGGGCCCTTCCGCATGCCGGTGCAATGGGTCAACCGCCCCAATCTCGATTTCCGCGGCTTCTGCGGCCTCATCGCCAGCGGGCAGGTGCGGCCCGGCGACGCCGTGCGGGTGCTGCCCTCGGGCAAGACCTCGAAGATCGCGCGGATCGTCAGCCTCGATGGCGACCGCGACCTCGCCGTGGCCGGGGAATCGGTGACGCTCACGCTCGAGGACGAGATCGACTGTTCCCGCGGGCAGGTGCTCGTCGCCGCCCAAGCGCCGCTCGAGGTCGCAGACCAGTTCGAGGCGACGATCGTCTGGATGGACGAAGCGGAGATGGTGCCCGGCCGGGCCTACTGGCTGAAGATCGGCACCCAGACGGTTTCGGCCACGATCCACGCGCCGAAATACGAGGTCAACGTCAACACCCAGGAACATCTGGCCAAGAAGACGCTCGACCTCAACGCCATCGGCGTGGCGGTTGTCACCACCGACCGGCAGATTCCCTTCGCGCCCTATGCCGAGAACCGCGACCTCGGCGGCTTCATCCTCATCGACAAGCACACCAACCATACCGTTGCCGCCGGGATGATCCATTTCGCGCTGCGCCGGGCGCAGAACATCCACTGGCAGGCGACGGACATCGGCCGGGCGCATCACGCGGCGATGAAGAACCAGAAGCCCGCGGTGCTGTGGCTCACGGGCCTCTCCGGCTCGGGCAAGTCCACCATCGCCAACATCGTCGAGAGAAAGCTGGCGCGGATGAACCGCCACACGTTCCTCCTCGACGGCGACAACGTCCGCCACGGACTGAACAAGGACCTCGGCTTCACCGAGGCCGACCGGGTGGAGAACATCCGCCGGGTGGGCGAGGTCGCCAAGCTGATGACCGATGCCGGGCTCATCGTCATCACCGCCTTCATCTCGCCCTTCCGGTCCGAGCGCGAGATGGTGCGCGGCATGATGCAGCCGGGCGAGTTCCTGGAGGTCTTCGTCGACACGCCGCTGGACGTGGCCGAGGGCCGCGACGTGAAGGGGCTTTACGCCAAGGCGCGGGCCGGCCAGCTGAAGAACTTCACCGGCATCGACTCTCCCTACGAGGCGCCCGAGGCGCCCGAGATCCGCATCGACACGACCGAGACGAGCGCCGAGGAAGCCGCCGACTTGATCATCGCGCGGCTGATCCCCTGAGCTGGCAGTGCCGGCCGGCCCCCATCCGGGGCCGGCCGCATCGTGTCAGTTGCCAAGGATCGCAGGCAGACGCAGGCCGTGGTCCTTCGCACACTGGATGGCGGTCTCGTAGCCCGCATCCGCATGGCGCCAGACGCCCGAGGCCGGGTCGTTCCACAACACCCTTTCCAGCCGCCGGGCGGCTTCGGGCGTGCCGTCCGCAACGATCACGACGCCCGCGTGCTGGGAGAACCCCATGCCGACGCCGCCCCCATGGTGCAGACTGACCCAGGTGGCGCCGCTCGCGGTGTTGACGAGGGCATTCAGGAGCGGCCAGTCGCTGACCGCGTCGGAGCCATCCCTCATCGCCTCGGTCTCGCGGTTGGGCGAGGCGACCGAGCCCGAGTCCAGATGGTCGCGGCCGATGACGATCGGGGCCTTGAGTTCGCCCCTTGCCACCATCCCGTTGAACATCAGCCCCGCCCGATGCCGGTCGCCGAGGCCGATCCAGCAGATGCGCGCGGGAAGGCCCTGGAAGGCGATCCGCTCCTGCGCCATGTCGAGCCAGCGGTGCAGGTGGGCGTTCTCGGGGAACAGCCGCTTCATCGCCGCGTCAGTCTTGTGGATATCCTCGGGGTCGCCACTGAGCGCGCACCAGCGGAACGGGCCGATCCCCTTGCAGAAGAGGGGCCGAATATAGGCCGGAACAAAGCCCGGGAAGGCAAAGGCGTTCTCGAAGCCCTCGTCCCTGGCCACCTGCCGGATGTTGTTGCCATAGTCGAGCGTCGGGACCCCGGCGTTCCAGAAGCCCACCATCGCCTCCACATGGACACGCATCGAGGCGCGTGCGGCATGCTCCACCCCTGCCGGATCGGTCTCCTGGCGTGCCCGCCAATCCGCGACGGACCAGCCCGCCGGGCAGTAGCCGTGCAGGGGGTCATGGGCGGATGTCTGGTCGGTGACGATGTCCGGGCGGGGCCCGCCGGCCTTCATCCGTGCGAGGACCTCGGGAAAGACCTCGGCCGCGTTGCCGAGAAGTCCCACGGACTTTGCCTCGCCCTTCGCCGTCCAGTCGGCGATCATGGCGAGTGCCTCGTCAAGCGAACGCGCCTTTGCGTCGAGGTAGCGGGTGCGGATGCGGAAGTCGATCCGGGTCTCGTCCACCTCGACGGCAAGGCAGCAGGCCCCGGTCATGACCGCCGCAAGGGGCTGCGCGCCGCCCATGCCGCCAAGGCCCCCGGTCAGAATCCAGCGGCCGGTCAGATTGCCGCCGTAGTGCTGGCGGCCGGCCTCGGCGAAGGTCTCGTAGGTGCCCTGAACGATGCCCTGGGTCCCGATGTAGATCCAGCTTCCGGCCGTCATCTGGCCGTACATCATCAGCCCCTTGCGGTCCAACTCGTTGAAGTGCGCCCAGGTCGCCCAATGCGGTACGAGGTTCGAGTTCGCGATCAGCACGCGCGGGGCGTCGGCATGGGTGCGCACCACCGCGACCGGGCGGCCGGACTGCACCACCAGCGTCTCGTCGGCCTCGAGGTCCTTCAGCGCGGCGACGATCCGGTCGAAATCCTGCCAGGTGCGCGCGGCCCGGCCGATTCCGCCATAGACGACAAGCTCGTGCGGGTTCTCGGCCACGTCGGGGTGGAGGTTGTTCATCAGCATCCGCATCGCGGCCTCGGTCTGCCAGCTTTTCGCGGTTCGCTCGGAACCGGTCGGCGGATAGACGTCGCGGAGGTTGTGGCGAGGGTCAGTCATGGGCGTGCGTCCTTCGGTAGCTCGGCCGCCGCATCGGCGACCGCGTCAAGAATATGCTTCAGCCAACGGCGGAGCCGGTCGGCCTTGCGCGTGTCATAGCTCCAGGGCGGAGCCTCTTCCTTGAGATAGGCAGATTGCGCGATCTCCATCTGGATAGCGTGGACACCGGTTTCGGGGCGCCCGTAGTGGCGGGTCGTCCAGCCGCCCCGGAAGCGGCCGTTGAGGACATGGGTGTAGCCCCCGGCGCCGGCGCAGATTCGGGCGACGGCGGCCTCGATCGCGGGCGCGCAGGACTCGCCGCCGTTGGTGCCGATGTTGAGATCGGGCAGCACGCCGTCGAAGAGGAAGGGAATGCACGACCGGATCGAGTGGCAGTCGTAGACGATGGCGATGCCGCGGCGGGCGCGCACCCGCGCCACCTCCGCCGCGAGCGCGGCGTGATAGGGCGCATGGAAGGCCAGGCGGCGCGCCTCGACCTCCTCTGCGGTGGGCTCCTGCCCTTCCCGCCAGATCGGCTGGCCGTCGAAATCCGTCAGGGGCACGAGCCCGGTGGTGTTCTGCCCCGGATAGAGCGAGGTGCCCGACGGGTCGCGGTTGGCATCGATGGCATACCGGTGGAAGGTGGCGCGCACGACCGTCGCGCCGGGCACGAGCCCGTCGTAGAGCCGGCCGATGTGCCAGTCGGCATCCGCCAGCGCGTGGCCGGTGGGGTTCAGCCGAGCCACGATCTCGTCGGGCAGCCAGGTGCCGCCGTGCGGCTGGCCGAGGATGACGGGGCCGTCGCCGGGGATCACCTCCACCGGCGTCATGGCCGAAGCTCCGGCAGCGAGAGCCCGGCCGCGGCGGCGATCGTGCCGCCCGCGACAAGGCGTGCCGTCGTTTCGAGGTCGGGGGCGAGGTAACGATCCGCCCCGATGGGGGCCACGTCCTGCCGCAGCCTGGCCAGTACCTGTTGCAGCGGCGCCGAGGTGGCGAGCGGCGCGCGGAACTCCACCCCCTGCGCGGCGCAGAGAAGCTCGACCCCGAGGATCCGGTTGAGGTTCTCCACCATCCTCCCGAGCCGCCGCGCACCGTGCGCGGCCATGCTGACGTGATCCTCCTGGTTGGCCGACGTCGGGGTGGAATCGGTTACGCAAGGGTTGGCGAGGTGCTTGTTCTCGCTCATCAGCGCCGCCGTCGTCACCTCGGCGATCATCAGCCCCGAGTTCAGGCCGGGATCCGGCGTCAGGAACGGCGGCAGGTCGTGGCTGAGTGTCGGATCGACCATCAGTGCGACCCGGCGCTGCGCGATGGCGCCAATCTCGGCCACGGCGAGCGCGATCATGTCGGCGGCGAAACCCACGGGCTCGGCGTGGAAGTTGCCGCCCGAGACGATCCTGCCGTTCGACAGGACGAGCGGGTTGTCGGTGGCCGCGTTGGCCTCGACCTCCAGCGTCCCAGCGGCCATGCGCAGCATATCCATCGCGGCGCCCGTCACCTGCGGCTGGCAGCGGATGCAGTAGGGATCCTGCACGCGGGTGTCGCCTTCGCGGTGGCTCTCGCGGATCGCCGAGCCTTCGAGCAGCGCGCGCATGGTCGCCGCCGCTTCGATCTGGCCGGGATGCCCACGGAGAGCATGGATCTCGGGTTGCAGCGGCGCGGTCGATCCCATGATCGCGTCGGTGGAAACGGCAGAGACCACCAGCGCCGAGCGTGCCGCGTTCCAGGCGCCGAACAGCCCGGCGAGCGCGAAGGCGGTCGAGAACTGCGTCCCGTTGATGAACGCCAGACCCTCCTTCGGGCCCAGCGCGACCGGCGCGAGCCCGGCGGCCGCGAGCGCCTCGGCCCCCGGCAGGACACGGCCGCCGTACTCGGCAAAGCCCGCGCCGATCATCACGGCGGTCATGTGAGCGAGCGGCGCGAGGTCGCCGCTCGCGCCGACGGAGCCCTGCGCCGGCACCGCCGGCGTCACCCCGCGGGCCAGCATCTCCTGCAGAAGCTCGATCAACTGCCAGCGCACGCCCGAGGCGCCGCGACCGAGGCTGAGCAGCTTCAGCGCCATCATCAGCCGGGTCTCGCGCGCCGGAACCGGGTCTCCGACGCCGCAGCAATGCGACAGGATGAGGTTTTCCTGGAGCCGCGCGGTATCGGCGGGCGCGATCTTGAGGCTCGCGAGCTTGCCGAAGCCGGTGTTGACGCCATAGACGGCCGTGGCGCCGGCGGCGGCGGCAGCGACGCGGGCGGCGGCGGCCT
>NZ_WBUS01000148.1 GCF_008933605.1 Albidovulum sp. | reverse complement strand
GTGGAACTCGGGGGCCTGTCGCTGCCGCCGAACTTCCGAAGGGCCGAGGCGATGCTGCAAAAGGCGCAGGCGTTCCTGCCCGGTCTCAGGCCCGAGGGCGGCGTGCAGTGGATGGGCTTCCGCCCCTCGCTGCCCGATACGCTGCCGGTCATCGGCCCGTCCCGCGCCACGCCGCGGGTGATCCATGCCTTCGGCCACGGCCACCTTGGCCAGACGCAATCCGCCGGCACGGCCCGGATCGTGGCCGACCTTCTCGACGGGCGGCAGCCACCGCTCGACCTCACCCCTTTCTCCGCGCGGAGGTTCTGACCCATGGCGACCCATACCTTCTCCTGCATCGACGGACACACCTGCGGCAATCCGGTACGGCTCGTCTCGGGCGGCGGGCCGCGGCTGGAGGGTGCGACCATGCTCGAACGCCGCGCCCATTTCCTGCGCGAGTTCGACTGGATCCGCACCGGGCTCATGTACGAACCGCGCGGGCATGACATGATGTCGGGCTCCATCCTCTATCCGCCCACCCGGCCCGACTGCGACGTGGCTGTCCTCTTCATCGAGACCTCGGGCTGCCTGCCGATGTGCGGTCACGGGCTGATCGGCACGATCACCATGGGCATCGAGAACGGGCTCATCACGCCGCGCGAGCCGGGCCGGCTCGCGATCGACGCGCCCGCCGGCAAGGTGGAGATCAGCTACCGGCAGGAGGGGCGGTTCGTCGAGGAGGTGCGGCTGACCAACGTGCCCTCGTTCCTCCATGCCGAGGGGCTCACGGCCGAGGTGGAGGGCCTGGGCGAGATCGTGGTCGACGTGGCCTATGGCGGCAATTTCTACGCCATCGTCGAGCCCCAGAAGAACTTCCGCGACATGGCCGACCACACGGCGGGCGAGCTTGTTGGCTGGTCGCCGAAGCTGCGCCGGGCGCTGAACGAGAAGTACGACTTCGTCCATCCCGAGCATCCGGAGATCCGCGGCCTCAGCCACATCCAGTGGACGGGTGCGCCCACCGTCGCGGGGGCGCATGCGCGCAACGCCGTGTTCTACGGCGAGAAGGCCATCGACCGCAGCCCCTGCGGCACCGGCACCTCGGCGCGGATGGCGCAGCTCGCGGCCAAGGGCAGGCTCGGCCCCGGCGACGAGTTCTGGCACGAAAGCATCATCGGCTCGATCTTCAAGGGACGGGTCGAGGCCGCCACGACGGTCGCGGGCCGCGCCGCGATCGTTCCGAGCATCGCGGGCTGGGCACGCATGACCGGCTACAACACCATCTTCATCGATGATCGCGACCCCTTCGCCCATGGATTTGTCGTCAAATGACCCAAAGCGCCCGCTTCATCCTTCCCGGCCGGGCCGAGGGCGAGATCCTCGCCAGCTCCGAACCGCTCAGCTTCTGGGGCGGGGTCGATCCAGCCACGGGCCGGGTGATCGACGTGCATCACCCGCTGGCGGGGCAGTCCATGGCAGGGCGCATCCTCGTCATGCCCGGCACGCGCGGCTCCTGCACCGGGTCGGGCGTCCTGCTCGACATGGCGCTGAACGGCCATGCCCCGGCGGCGCTGGTCTTTGCCGAACCCGAGGATGTGGTGACCCTCGGCGCGATGATCGCGGCCGGCATGTTCGGCAAGCCGCTGCCCGTCCTGCGCCTGACGCCCGAGGCGCATGCCCGGCTTGCGCAGGCCAAGACCGCCCGCATCACCGAGGACGGGCTGGAGGCCGACGGCCTGACGCTCCCCGTCGCTCCCCAGGCCACCGGCGCGCTGGAATTGACCGACCATGACCGCGCCATGCTGGAAGGCGCCGAAGGCGAGGCCACGGCCCAGGCCATGCGCATCCTTTGCGCCATGGCGGTAAACCAGGGCGCGACGCGGCTGATCGACGTGACCCAGGGCCATATCGACGGCTGCATCTATGCGAGCCCCGCCAACCTGACCTTTGCCGAGAAGATGGCCGAGATGGGGGCGAAGGTCCGCATCCCGACCACGATGAACGCGATCTCGGTCGATCATTCCAGCTGGCGCGCGCAGGGCGTGCCGCCCGTCTTCGGCGGCCCGGCGCAGCGGCTGGCCGATGCCTATGTGCGCATGGGTTGCCAGCCGACCTTCACCTGCTCGCCCTACCTCCTCGACACCGCGCCGACCGAGGGCGAGGCCATCGCTTGGTCGGAATCCAACGCGGTGATCTATGCCAACAGCGTGCTCGGCGCCCGTACCGCCAAGCACCCGGATTTCCTGGACCTTTTCGCTGCGATGACGGGGCGCGCGCCGCTGGCCGGCGTCTACGTGACCGAGCATCGCGCGGCCCGCAGGATCGTCGACATCGACCTGCCGGAGGGCGCCGACGATGCCGTCTGGCCGCTGATCGGCTACATCGCCGGCAAGCTCTCGCCCGACCGGATTCCGCTTCTGCGCGGGCTTGCCGGTGCCAGACCGGGGGCGGAGGCGCTGAAGGCGCTTTGCGCGGCCTTCGGCACGACCTCGGCCGCGCCGATGCTGCATGTGGAGGGGGTAACGCCCGAAGCGCATCTCCTTGCCCGCGACGCCGACCATGCGCGCATCGCGCGCGGCAATTTCGCCGCCGCCTGGGCGGCGCTGAACGAGGGCCCGGAGGCGGTGGACCTCGTGGCCATCGGCAGTCCGCATGCCTCGCTTGCGGAATGCCGCGCGCTTGCCGGGGCGATGGCGGGGCGGCGCGCGGCCATCCCCCTGATCGTCACCGCCGGGCGCGCGGTGATCGCAGAGGCCGCGGCCGAAGGGACGCTCGCGCGGCTGACGGAGGCGGGCGCGCAGGTGCTGCCCGATCTCTGCTGGTGCTCGATCTCCGAACCGGTGTTCCCGCCCGCGACGCGCGCGCTGATGACGAACTCGGGCAAGTACGCGCATTATGGCCCCGGCCTCTCCGGCCGCGCCGTGCGCTTCGGCGGCCTTGCCGCCTGCGCCGAGGCGGCAGTGACCGGGCGCGCGCCGAAGACGTTTCCCGACTGGCTGAGATGAGGACACCATGCGGACCAGCAAAACGATCCATGTGATCTCGGCCCATGCCGAGGGCGAGGTCGGCGACGTGATCGTCGGCGGCGTGACCCCGCCGCCGGGCGAGACGATCTGGGAGCAGTCGCGCTGGATCGCCCGCGACGGGGTCTTGCGCAACTTCGTCCTCAACGAGCCGCGCGGGGGCGTCTTCCGCCATGTCAACCTGCTCGTCCCGCCGAAGCACACGGAGGCCGACGCCGCCTTCATCATCATGGAGCCCGAGGACACGCCGCCGATGTCCGGCTCCAACTCCATCTGCGTCTCGACGGTGCTTCTCGACAGCGGCATCGTGCCGATGACCGAGCCCGAGACGCATCTCGTCCTGGAAGCGCCGGGCGGCCTCGTCCGGGTGCGGGCGGAATGCCGCGACGGCAAGGCGGAGCGGATCTTCGTCCAGAACCTGCCGAGTTTTGCCGCGAAGCTTGACGCGCGGCTGGAGGTGGAAGGGCTCGGCACGCTGACGGTGGACACCGCCTATGGCGGCGACAGTTTCGTCTTCGTCGATGCAAGGGCGCTCGGTTTCGGCCTGACCGCCGACGAGGCGCACGACATCGCGACGCTCGGCGTGAGGATCACCAGGGCAGGTACGGAACAGCTGGGCTTTCACCATCCCGAGAACCCCGACTGGCGGCATTTCTCCTTCTGCCTCTTTGCCGGGCCGGTCACGCGCGAAGGGACCGAGCTTCGCGCCGGCGCCGCCGTGGCGATCCGGCCGGGAAAGGTCGACCGCTCGCCCACTGGCACCGCGCTTTCGGCGCGGATGGCGGTGCTGCATGCGCGCGGCGAGATGGGGATGGAGGACCGGCTGACGGCGGTGTCGCTGATCGGCTCGACCTTCCAGGGCCGGATTGTCGGCACGACGACGGTCGGCGGCCATCCGGCGATCCTGCCCGAGATTTCCGGGCGCGGCTGGATCACCGGCATCCACCAGCACATGCTGGACCCGTCCGACCCCTGGCCGGAGGGCTACCGCCTGTCCGACACCTGGGGCGCGCGCTGAGCCGCCTGGCCCCCCGACTGCACGGGTAGCCTGACGCTCGCCTCGAAGCCGGCATCCTGTCCCGGCAACGGCGAGCGGAGGACCAGCGGGCTGCCGATGCGCTCGGCGATCGCCGCCACGATTGCGAGGCCGAGACCGCTTCCATCCGTCGCCGACCCGCCGCGTTCGAACCGGGCGGTCAGGCGGCCGAGGGTCGCGGCCGGGACCGCGGACCCCGCGTTCGCCACGGCGAAGGTCCCGTCCTCGGCCAGTGTGACCGCGACCGGCGCGGAGGCGGCGCCATGGCGCAGCGCGTTCTCGACAAGGTTGCGGCAGAGGATGGCGAAGGCGTCGGGGTCGAGGTCCGACACAACCGGCCGGTCGGGCAGCGACAGGCGGAGCCGGTCCGGGGGCAGGGTCCGGCCAATGTCCTCCGCCACGATCCGCGCGACCGGGCGAAGATCCGCGGCCCGGTCGAGCCTGAGCGGCCCCCCCTCCGCCCGGGCGAGCTGCAGGAGCCGTTCGCAGACGCGGGCGAGGCGCTTCAGCGTGGCCTCGATCTCGCCTGCGCGCGCCCGCACCGCGTCCTCGCCGCTCTCGGTGCCTATCCGCTGCGCCTGGGCGATGGCGCCTGCGAGCGGCGTCCGGAGTTCGTGCGCGACATTGGCGGCAAAGCTGCGCTCGGCCTCGAAGGCGGCGCGCAGGCGGTCGAGGAGGGCGTTCAGCGTTCCGGCAAGCGGCAGAAGCTCGGAGGGCAGGCCGCGGACCGGCACCGGGGCGAGGTCGCGGGCGTTGCGGGCGGTCAAGCGGTCGCTGAACCGGCCGATGGCGGCGAGGCTCCCGCCGACCGCCAGGACGATGGCGAGAAGGGCGGCCGGGATCACCACGAGGAGCGGCAGGCCGAGCGCCATCTGGATCTGCCGCGAGACGGCCTTGCGGTGCGCCAGCGGCTCCGCGACGGAGATGCGCACCGTCCCCTTGAGCGCGTCGTCGTTGTAGAACCGGTGGGTGGCCGTGTCGCGGAATCCGGGCCCGTCATAGGCCGGGAACGCCGCGGGATCGGCGGCGTGGGACTGCAGCAGGATGCGTCCCTGCGCGTCGCGGACGATGTAGGTGTAGAACTCCTCGTGCGACCGGATGGCGGCAAGCCGCTGCGTTACCCCCTCGTCCTCCCGCCCGACGATATCGACGACCGCAAGCGGCAGTATCCGCTGCGCGGTCTCTTCGAGCGTGGCATCGAACACCTCGTCGAGTTCATGGCGGACCACGACGGCGGTGATCGAGGCAGCCGCGATCCAGAGGAGCGTCAGCGCAAGGCCGAGCGACAGCCCGAGCCGGCCGCGAAGGCTCCGCGGCCGGAGTCTCATTCCGCGCCCAGCCGGTAGCCGAGCCCGCGTTCGGTCTCGATGACCGCGGCGCCGAGTTTCTTGCGCAGGCGACTGACGTGGACCTCGATCGTGTTGCTCTCCACCTCCGCGTCGAAGGCATAGAGCTTTTCCTCCAGTTGCGCCTTGGACAGAAGCTGGCCGGGCCGCGACAGCAGCGCCTCGAAGAGCGCCCATTCCCGCGCCGTGAGCTGCACCGGCTTGCCCGCGCGGCGGACGCTGCGCGCAGCGAGGTCGATGTCGAGCGACCCGAGGCTGATGATCGGGTTCGGGTTGCCGCTGTAGCGGCGGGCGACGGAGCCGATCCGCGCCGACAGTTCAGCAAGGTCGAAGGGCTTCACGAGGTAGTCGTCGGCGCCCGCGTTCAGGCCCTCGATCCGGTCCGACACCTGGTCGAGCGCGGTGAGGATGATGACCGGCGTCACGTCGCCCCGCGCGCGCAGGCGCTTGAGGAAGGGGATGCCGCGGCCGTCGGGCAGCATCAGGTCGAGGAGCACGAGGTCATAGACGGCGCCGGCCATGGCGTCGCCGGCGGCGTCGAGCCGGGTGACCCAGTCCGCCGAATGGCCGTCGCCGGCGATCTGGTCGCGCACGGCGGCGCCCAGAACGGTGTCGTCCTCGATCAGAAGGATGCGCATGGGTTCCGTTCCAATTCCCTCTCGGCCTGTCTGACCGCGCGGTCTGACGCAAAGCTGACCGTTGCCGGCGCGGCACTTCAGGTTCCCGTCAGTTTCGAAGCGCAGGAACCCGCTTGCCTTGGCCGCGAGAGGGAGTTTGGCCCATGCCGAAAGGACTGACAATTATCACCCTTGTCGCGCTCCTTGCCGCGGGCGCCGCGCGGGCGGAAGACGACTGTCTCGTGCCCATGGCGGACTGGCAGCCGCGCGCGGCGGTTGCGCGGCTGGCGGAGACGAACGGCTGGACGGTCGCCCGGATCAAGATCGACGACGGCTGCTATGAGATCGACGGCAGCGACGCCGAGGGCCGCCGCATCGAGGTGACCGTGCATCCTGCCACCTTGCAGGTCATGGAGATCGAATACGAGGACGGGAAACGGCCCCAGGCACGAGACAAGGAGGGGCAGGGCAATGAGTGACGCTTCCACCCTCGCGGCGGCGGCGCCGACGGCCGCCGCGCCCGGCACCGTCCGGGTCTGGGATCCGCTCGTAAGGACCTTTCACTGGGGCCTTGTCCTCGCCTTCGCCACCGCATGGCTGACCGCCGACGAGGTGCAGCCCGTGCACGAGGCCGCCGGCTACACGGTGGCGGGCCTGATCGCCTTCCGGCTCGTCTGGGGCTTCGCTGGCGGCCGATATGCGCGTTTCTCGCAGTTCCTCCGCGGACCCGGCACCACGATTGCCTATCTGGGCGACATGCTCGGCGGACGCGAGCGGCGCTATCTGGGCCACAACCCGGCCGGGGCGGCGATGGTCGCGGCCCTTCTCGTCACGCTCGCCGGCACCGCCTTCACCGGATGGCTGATGGAGAAGCCCGAACGCCTGGCGATGCTGCCGGCGCTTCCGCAGATCGTGACGCCGGCCCTTGCCGACGACGACGGGGATGAGAACGAGCGCGGTGGCGAGGCGCTGGAGGACCTGCACGAGGCGCTTGCCAATCTCATGCTCCTCCTCATGGCGCTGCATGTCGGAGGGGTCGCGCTCGCCTCCTTCCGCCACCGCGAGAACCTTGCGCGTGCCATGGTCACGGGCGACAAGCGCGCGCCCGGACCGGGCGACATCGCCTGAGCCATCGGCCTCGCGCCGACCCGGCCCCGCCTGCCCGGCGGGGCCGTTCGCTTTCCTGACACGGGGCTGAAGCAGATTCCCCGCAGCCATCAGGCGGGCGTCAGCCGGGCCGCGGAAAGTCGAAGCAGTGGAAAACCGCAGCAATGGAGATTGTCCCATGAAACCGATGCTTGCCGCCCTCGCCGTTCTCGCCGCCCTGCCGGCGGGCGCGGCGCTCGCCGATGACGACGATTGCGTGGCCCGGGCCACGGCCCTGCCGCTCCAGGAGGCCGCCGCGCAGGTGGCCGGCAACTACGGCTGGACGCTCAACGCGATGGAGATCGACGACGGCTGCTACAAGGTCCGCGCGGCCGACCCCGGCGGAAATCTCCTCAAGGTGGAGATCGACCCGGCGACGCTCGATGTCCGCAAGGCGCGGATCGAGGCCTTCGCCGTCGCAGGCGGGACGCAGGCCGCCCCGGCGAGCCAGTCGAACTGAGACCCCGACGCCGGACCCGGATCGGCGCGCGCCCCAAGCGGTGCTCGCGCCTCAGGAC
>NZ_WBUS01000147.1 GCF_008933605.1 Albidovulum sp. | reverse complement strand
CGCGCTCGTGCCTGACCCGGCCGGGGCGCGCCTCACGCTGTCGCCGCCGCACGCGGGGCGGGTGAACTTCCACGCGACCGGGCCCGGCATCGTCGAGATCGACACGGCCGCCGTCCACGCCCTGAACCGGGCCGATCCGGCGCTGACCTTCGCGACGCTTGCGCACTTCGCGCGGGTCGCGGAGGGGACGATGGTCGGCACCGTGAAGGTCATCGCCTACGCGGTGGCAGGCGCGACGCTGGAAGAGGCCTGCCGCGTCGCCCCGGGCGCGATCCGCGTGCGCCCCGTCGCGCTGGGCTCGGCGGGGCTCATCCTGACGACGACAGGCGCGCCGAACGACTCCAAGCTGGCAAGGAAGGGCGAGCAGGCCGTCGCGGCGCGGCTTGCCGCGCTTGGCATGACGCTGGCCGAGGTCGTAGAGGTGCCGCATGACGCCGCCGCGATCGCGGCGGCGCTCGGGCCGCTGAAGGGCGACATGGTGCTGATCCTGACCTCGGCGGCGACATCGGACCTGCACGACACCGCGCCCGAGGGCCTCAGGGCGGCGGGCGGCACGGTGGCGCGCTTCGGGATGCCGGTCGATCCCGGCAACCTTCTCTTCCACGGCCGGCTCGGCACCCGGCCGGTGATCGGCCTGCCGGGCTGTGCGCGGTCCGTCGCGCTCAACGGCGCGGACTGGGTGCTGGAGCGGCTTGCCTGCGGTCTCGACGTGTCGGCGGACGACATCTCCGCCATGGGCGTGGGCGGGCTCCTGATGGAAAGCCCGGTCCGCCCCGAACCGCGCGAACGGGTGCGGGGGCCCCGGGCGTGACCTTTCCGGCCGCCCGAGGCGAAGGCGGAAAACACGGAAGCCGGGAGATGACAAGCACGACCATCGTCACATAGCCTGATGCGGGGCGAATCCGTAGGCTCGTGCCCGCAGGCGAGGGGGGACCGACATGCAACTTATCGACCATCGCGACATCGCGGCCGGCCCCGAGGCGGTCTGGGCGGCGATTCTCGACCCGGAGGTGCTGAAGGCCTGCATCCCCGGCTGCGAAAGCCTGACCGGCTCGCCCGAGGCGGGCTACGAGGCCGTCGTGGTGCAGAAGGTCGGCCCGGTGAAGGCGAAGTTCACCGGCATGGTCACGCTCTCGGACATGGTCGCGGGGCAGTCGCTGACGATCACGGGCGAAGGCAAGGGCGGACCGGCGGGCTTCGCCAAGGGTGGCGCGAAGGTGACGCTCGCGCCGGAGGCGGAGGGGACGCGGCTCGGCTACGAGGTCGAGGCGCATGTCGGCGGCAAGCTCGCCCAGCTCGGCAGCCGGATCATCGACGGCTTTGCCAAGAAGCTCGCCGACGAGTTTTTCGAGCGCTTCAAGACGACGGTCGAAGGGCCCTCGGTTCCCGGAGACACGCCCGGGGAGGCGCCGGAGGAGGCCGCTTCCCCGGACGGCGAGGCGGGCCAGAAGAAGGGTTGGATCAAGCGCGTCTTCGGCGGCTGATCCGGTTGAAGTCCACAGGGAGGTTGAGATGACAAAAGTCACAATGACCGTGAACGGCAAGGCCGTATCCGGCGAGGTGGAGGGGCGCACCCTGCTGGTGCAGTTCCTTCGGGAAGGGCTCGGCCTGACCGGGACGCATGTCGGCTGCGACACCTCGCAGTGCGGCGCCTGCGTCGTGCATGTCGACGGCAAGGCGGTGAAGAGCTGCACGGTCTTTGCGCTCGACGTCGAGGGCGCCAGCGTGCGCACGATCGAGGGCATGGCGAACGCCGACGGCTCGCTCGGCACGCTCCAGCAGGCGTTCCAGGACCATCACGGGCTTCAGTGCGGCTTCTGCACGCCGGGCATGGTGATGACCTCGGCCGCGCTCCTGGCCGAGAACCCCAAGCCGACGGAGGCCGAGGTGCGCGACTACCTCGAAGGCAACATCTGCCGCTGCACCGGCTACCACAACATCGTCAAGGCGGTGCTCGCCGCGTCCGGGCAGGACGTGTCGGCCGTCGCCGCCGAATGAGGGAGGGAAGAGATGCCTAAGGATCACGGGATCGGCGCGAGCATGAAGCGCCGCGAGGACGTCCGCTTCCTCACCGGGCGCGGCCAGTACACCGACGACGTCAGCCTGCACGGCCAGACCCATGCGGTGATGGTCCGCTCCACCGTCGCGCACGGGCGGATCAGGTCCATCGACACCTCGGCCGCCGCGGCGATGCCGGGCGTGCTCGCCGTCTTCACCGGCGAGGATTTCAAGGACATGGGCGGCAATCCGGCCGGCTGGCTCATCAACAGCCGCGACGGCACGCCGATGCGCGAGCCGAAGCGGCCTGTGCTCGCCCACGGCAAGGTCCGCCACGTCGGCGACGCCTATGCCGCCGTGGTGGCAGAGACCTACGCGCAGGCGCGCGACGCCGCCGAGCAACTCGCCGCCGACACCGAGATCGAGGAGCTTCCGGCGATCGTGGACATGGCGGCGGCCGTCGCCGACAGTTCCAACCGCGTGCATGACGAGATCCCCGACAACCTCTGCTTCGACTGGGGCTGGATCGAGGACAACCGCGCCAAGGTGGACGAGGTCTTCAAGTCCGCGCCGCATGTCACGACGCTGGAACTCGTCAACAACCGGCTGATCCCGAACGCGATGGAGCCGCGCGCCTCGATCGGCGAGTATTTCCCCGGCACCGGCGACTACCGGCTGACGACGACGAGCCAGAACCCCCACCTGCACCGGCTGCTGATCGCGGCCTTCGTCATGGGCATCCCGGAGAACAAGCTGACGGTCGTCGCGCCCGACGTGGGCGGCGGCTTCGGCTCCAAGATCTATCACTACGGCGAGGAGGCGGTGGTGCTCGCGGCGGCGAAGAAGCTCGGCCGCCCGGTGCGCTGGACGGCGGAGCGGTCGGAAAGCTTCATCTCAGACGCCCACGGCCGCGACCATGTGACGAAGATCGAGCTTGCCTGCGAGAAGGACGGCACCTTCCTGGCGTTCCGGACCGCAACGCTGGCCAACGTGGGGGCATATCTCTCGAACTTCTCGACCGCGACGCCGACCTTCCTGCACGGCACGCTGATGGCCGGACCCTACAAGGTGCCGAACATCTATGTGAACGTGAAGACGGTCTTCACCAATACCGTGCCCGTCGATGCCTACCGGGGCGCCGGCCGGCCCGAGGCGACCTTCAGCCTCGAGCGGATCATCGACAAGATGTGCCGGGAACTGAACCTCGACCCGTTCGAGGTGCGCCGGAAGAACTTCATCACCCCGGACATGTTCCCCTACACCACGCCTGTCGGGCTCGCCTACGACACCGGCAACTACGGCGCCACGCTCGACAAGGCGATGGAGATCGGCGACGTCGCCGGTTTCGAGAAGCGCCGCGCCGAGAGTGCGAAGAAGGGCAGGCTCAGGGGCATGGGGCTTTCGACCTGGATCGAGGCCTGCGGCATCGCGCCCTCGCATCTCGTCGGCGTCCTCGGCAGCCGCGTCGGGCTCTATGACGCGGCCACGGTGCGGGTGAACGCGACCGGCAACATCAGCGTGATGACCGGCGCGCACAGCCACGGCCAGAGCCACGAGACGGTCTTCGCCCAGATCGTCGCCGAAAAGCTCGGCGTGCCGGAATCCGCGGTCGAGATCGTCCACGGCGACACCTCGAAGATCCCCTTCGGCATGGGCTCCTACGGCTCGCGCTCGCTCGCGGTCTGCGGCGTTGCGGTGACCAAGGCGATCGACAAGATCGTCGCCAAGGGCAAGAAGATCGCGGCGCACATGCTGGAGGCCGCGGAAGAGGACATCTCCTTCGCCGACGGCAAGTTCTCCGTCGCCGGGACCGACAAGGCCAAGACCTTCGGAGAGATCGCCTTCTCCGCCTACGTGCCGCACAACTACCCGCTGGAGACGCTGGAGCCGGGGCTGGAGGAGACGGCCTTCTACGATCCGGCCAACTTCACCTTCCCCGCGGGCGCCTATATCTGCGAGGTCGAGGTCGACCCCGAGACCGGCAAGGTGGACATCTGCTCCTTCGCCTGCGCCGACGACTTCGGCAACATCATGAACCCGATGGTCGTCGACGGGCAGGTTCATGGCGGCGTCGGCCAGGGGATCGGCCAGGCGCTTCTGGAGAACACGAGCTACGACGAGAACGGCCAGCTGCTGACCGGGTCCTACATGGACTACGCGATGCCGCGGGCCTCGGACGTGCCGTTCTACACGGTGGATTACTCGTGCCAGACGCCCTGCACCCACAATCCGCTGGGCGTGAAGGGCTGCGGCGAGGCCGGGGCCATCGGCTCGCCCCCGGCCGTCGTCAACGCCGTGATCGACGCGCTCCACCGCGGCGGTCTCACCCATGTGAAGCACATCGACATGCCGGTCTCGCCGTCGCGGGTCTGGTCGGCGATCAACGGCTGAGGGAGGACCTTCCATGCATAACTTCGAGTTCGTGAAACCCTCCACCATCGCCGAGGCCGTGAAGGCGCTGGCCCGCGAAGACGCCCAGGCGCTTTCGGGCGGCCAGACGCTGATGCCGACGATGAAGCAGCGGCTCGCCGCACCTGCCGTGCTGGTCAGTCTCACGGGGATCCCCGAGATGCGGGGCGTCTGCCGCAACGGCGACGCGCTCGAGATCGGCGCGGCGACGACCCACGCCGAGGTGGCGCGGGAAGCCGCCGCCGCCTATCCGGCGCTGGCCGGTCTTGCCGGCGGGATCGGCGACCCGGCGGTTCGCAACCTCGGCACGATCGGCGGCAGCCTCGCCAACAACGACCCGGCGGCGTGCTATCCTGCGGCGGTGCTGGGCTCGGGCGCGACCGTGGTGACCAGCAAGCGGGAAATCGCGGCGGACGACTTCTTCCAGGGCTTGTTCTCGACGGCGCTCGAGGAAGGGGAGATCATCATCTCCGTTCGGTTCCCGATCCCCGAGCGGGCGGGCTACGCCAAGTTCGAGCAGCCCGCCTCGCGCTTCGCGCTGACCGGCGCCTTCGTGGCGAAGTACGCCTCGGGCGTGCGCGTCGCGATCACCGGCGCGGGCCAGGACGGCGTCTTCCGCTGGAGCGACGGCGAGCGGGCGCTCTCGGCCAGCTATGCGGCCGACGCGCTTTCGGGGCTTTCCGTCTCGCCGGACGGGCTCATGGCCGACCTGCACGGGACGCCGGCCTACCGGGCGAACCTCGTCAAGGTGATGACGCAACGGGCCGTCCGCGCCTCCTGATCCCCGAAACAGCCGACCGGACGCCCCCGCATCGCGCGGGGGCGTGTTCTATTGCGGCGGCCGTGAACAGGCACGGGGACTCCGCCGTCGCCCAGCTTTGTGTTGCGCGGCGGGCGTATTGGTTATATAAGTTTACCAATTTGGAGGAATCCGCATGGATATGCCCCTGGCCGATGCCACGATCCTGTCCCGGCGCGCGGAGATCGTGGCAGCGCTCAGGGCCGCCGTTTCTGCCGATGCGGTGATCGACGATCCGGTCGAAACCCGGGCCTACGAATGCGACGGGCTCGCGGCCTACCGCTGCCCGCCCCTTGCCGTCGTCCTGCCCCGCTCCACGGAGGACGTCGCGGCGGCGCTGCGGGTCTGCCACGACCTCGGCGTGCCGGTCGTGCCGCGCGGCTCCGGCACATCGCTCTCGGGCGGCGCGCTGCCCACGGCCGACAGCGTGATCCTCGGTCTCGCGCGGATGAACCGGGTACTGGAGGTCGACTACGGCGACCGCTTCATCCGGGTGGAGGCGGGGCGCACCAATCTTTCCGTAACCGGCGCGGTGGAGGCGGAGGGGTTCTTCTATGCGCCCGACCCGTCCTCGCAACTCGCCTGTGCCATCGCCGGGAACGTGGCGATGAACTCGGGCGGCGCGCACTGCCTGAAATACGGGGTGACGACGAACAACCTCCTCGGCGTCACGCTCGTCCAGATGGACGGGACCGTGGTGGAGCTGGGCGGCGCGCACATGGACGCGGGCGGGCTCGACCTGCTCGGCGTCGTCTGCGGCTCGGAAGGCCAGCTCGGCGTCGTGACCGAGGCCACGCTGCGCATCCTGCCGAAGCCCGAGGGCGCGCGCCCGGTGCTCATCGCCTTCGATGCGAACGAGGTGGCGGGTGCCTGCGTCGCCGACATCATCAAGGCCGGGGTGCTGCCCGTTGCGATCGAGTTCATGGACCGGCCCTGCATCCGCGCCTGCGAGGACTTCGCCCATGCCGGCTACCCCGACTGCGAGGCGCTGCTGATCATCGAGGTCGAGGGCTCGGAGGCGGAGATCGACGAGCAGCTCGGCCTCATCCGCCAGATCGCCGCGCGGCACCGTCCCGTGGAGTTCCGCGAGAGCGCGTCCGAGGAGGAGGCGAAGAAGATCTGGCTCGGCCGCAAGTCGGCCTTCGGCGCGATGGGCCAGATCAACGACTACATGTGCCTCGACGGGACGATCCCGGTCTCGGCGCTGCCGGAGGTCTTGCGGCGCATCGGCGAGATGAGCCGCGACTTCGGGCTCGACGTGGCGAACGTGTTCCACGCCGGCGACGGCAACATGCACCCCCTGATCCTCTTCGACGCCAACAGGCCCGGCGACCTCGAGAAATGCGAGGCGCTCGGGGCGGAGATCCTGAAGCTCTGCGTCGAGGTCGGCGGCTGCCTGACCGGCGAGCATGGCGTCGGCATCGAGAAGCGCGACCTGATGGGCGTGCAGTACACGGGCGCGGACATGGAGGCGCAGATGCGGGTGAAGGATGTCTTCGATCCGAGGTGGCTCCTGAACCCGGCGAAGGTGTTCCCGCTCGCGGCAAGTGCGGCGCGGCGCGGCGGATGAGAGGACGGAAGCGGGGGTTTTGCACCCCCGCACCCCCGCAGAGTATTTCGGCCAAGGTGAAGGCAGGGACGTGAGGATTTCGTCGGAAGAGGAACTGGCCGGGGTGATCCGGGGCACGACGGTGCCCTTCAGGATCAAGGGCGGCGGGACGCGGGGCGTCGGGCGGCCGGGAGCGGGCGAGGCGCTCGACGTCTCGGGCATCGCCGGGATCCGGCTCTATGAGCCGGGCGCGCTGACGCTGGTTGCGGCGGCGGGCACGCCCCTCGCCGAGGTCGAGGCGGTGCTGGCGGCCGAGGGCCAGCGGCTCGCCTTCGAGCCCGCCGACTGGCGCGGGCTTCTCGGCACTTCGGGAGAGCCGACGCTCGGCGGCATGGTCGCGGCCAATGTCTCCGGCCCCCGCCGGGTGCAGGCGGGCGCCTGCCGCGACGCGCTCCTCGGCGTGCGGTTCGTCGACGGAACCGGCGCGGTGGTGAAGAACGGCGGGCGGGTGATGAAGAACGTCACCGGCTACGATCTCGTGAAGCTGATGGCCGGGTCATGGGGCACGCTCGGGGTTCTGACAGAGGCGAGCCTGAAGGTCCTGCCGGCGCCCGACGCGGTGGCGGTCCTGGTGCTCGAGGGGCTCGACGACGCCCGGGCGGTCGAGGCGATGACGCGGGCGCTCGGCTCGCCCTTCGACGTCACCGGGGCCGCGCACGGGACGATGGGCACGCTGGTGCGGATCGAGGGTTTCGCGCAGTCGGTCGCATACCGGGCGGAGCGGCTGACGGCGATCCTCGCGCCCTTCGGCGCCGCCCGCGTCGAACGCGATCCCGGTACCGCCGCCGCGCTCTGGCGCGGGGTGCGCGACGTGGCGCCCTTCCACGGGGTTCCGGGCGATGTCTGGCGGCTGTCAGTCAGACC
>NZ_WBUS01000146.1 GCF_008933605.1 Albidovulum sp. | reverse complement strand
GCGCCGTACTTGAAGGCCTTGACCATGCCGCCGAAGCGCTTCTCCACCTCGTCCCGGCCGTAGCCCGCCAGCTCGAAGGCCTTGAACATGATCTCGGGCTTGTGGTTGCGGATGGCACCCGACACCAGTTCATAGCCGTTGCAGGCAAGGTCGTACTGGAAGCCGAGCACTTTCAGGGGGTCGCCGGAAAGCGCCTCCATTCCCCCCTGCGGCATCGAGAAGGGGTTGTGGGAAAAGTCGATCTTGCCCTCGTCGTCCCGTTCGTACATCGGGAAGTCGACGATCCAGGCGAACTTGAAGACGCCCTCCTCGACCAGTCCCAGCTCGCGCCCGATCTCCATCCGCGCCCGGCCCGCGACCGGCTCGAACTGCTCCGGCTTGCCGGCGACGAAGAAGACGGCGTCACCGACACCAAGGCCAAGTTCCACCCGCAGCGCCTCGGTCGCCTCCGCACCCAGCGCCTTGGCGATGGGGCCGGCGGCCTCGGTCGTGCCGTCCTCGGCCTTCCGCCAGAAGATATAGCCCATCCCCGGCAGCCCTTCCTTCTGGGCAAAGGCATTCATCCGGTCGGCGAACTTGCGGCTGCCGCCCTTCGGCGCCGGGATGGCGCGGACCTGCGTCCCCTCCTGCTCCAGAAGTTTCGCGAAGATGGCGAAGCCCGATCCCCGGAAGTGGTCGGAGACGACTTGCATCCGGATCGGGTTCCTCAGGTCCGGCTTGTCGGTGCCGTACCAGAGCGCGCTGTCGGCGTAGGAGATCAGCGGCCAGTCCGGGTCCACCTTGCGACCCTGGCCGAACTCCTCGAAGACACCCTGGATCACCGGCTGGACGGCCGAGAAAACATCGGCTTGCGTGACGAAGCTCATCTCGACGTCGAGCTGGTAGAAATCGGTGGGCGAGCGGTCGGCGCGCGGGTCCTCGTCGCGGAAGCAGGGCGCGATCTGGAAGTAGCGGTCGAAACCCGCCACCATGATCAGCTGCTTGAACTGCTGCGGCG
The DNA here is from genome assembly GCF_008933605.1 of Albidovulum sp. Taxonomy (GTDB): domain Bacteria; phylum Pseudomonadota; class Alphaproteobacteria; order Rhodobacterales; family Rhodobacteraceae; genus Albidovulum. The sequence goes on along the minus strand of NZ_WBUS01000146.1, from coordinate 6,788 downwards.
CCTGCGGCAGCGCGTAGAACTTGCCCGGATGCAGCCGCGACGGCACCAGGAAGTCGCGCGCGCCCTCGGGGGAGGAGGCCGTGATGATCGGCGTCTGGAACTCGGTGAAGCCCCGCGCCCACATCCGGTCGCGCAAGCTCTTCACGACGCGCGCGCGCAGCATCATGTTGCGGTGCAGGCTGTCGCGGCGCAGGTCGAGGAAACGGTAGGCAAGCCGCGTCTCCTCCGGGTAGTCGGGCTCGCCGAAGACCGGCAGCGGCAGTTCCTCGGCCGGGCCCAGCACCTCCAGGTCGGTCACATAGACCTCGATCTCGCCGGTCGGGATCTTCGCGTTCACAAGGCTCGCGTCGCGCGCCTTCACCCGGCCGTCGACGCGGACCACCGTCTCGGCCTTCAGCTTCTCGATGGCGGCGAAGGCCGGGCTGTCGCTGTCGGCCAGCACCTGCGTCATGCCGTAGTGGTCGCGCAGGTCGATGAAGAGCACGCCGCCGTGGTCGCGCACGCGGTGCACCCAGCCCGCCAGCCGCACGGTCTGGCCCGCGTGGGACGAGTTCAGGTCGGCGCAGGTATGGCTGCGGTAGGCGTGCATGATGCTCCCCTTTCAGAAGGGCGAAATCCGGGTCCGCGCCGATACACAGCTTCGGACGCGCGAAGTCAAGGCGGAGCAAGGCGGCGGCCGCGTCGGCAATTGTCCCCCAAGCCGCCACATTCCCGCCAGATTGGCGGGCGAGAAGCCAATTCATGGACATTGCCCGGACCCGACACATGGACATTGCCCGCGCCTTGGCCCCTTACGCCCTGACGCCGTCCCGCGACCGGGCCTTTGCGCTTGCCATGCTCGGCTTCTGGGCCCTCGTCACCACCTGGCAGCAATGGGGCCGCTGGGCCGAGGATCTCTCGGCCGTCTACATGGCCGGCTGGCTCTGGCACAGCGGACAGGGGGCGCTCATCTACGACGCGCCACCGGCCTTCTTCGGCGGCGCGGCCGAAAGCTGGCTCCCGGCGATGCAGGCGCTCGGCATCGCCGGGCAGACGACCTATGCCTATGTCTATCCGCCGCTCTGGGCGGTGCTTGCCGCGCCGCTCGCCGGACTTCTTTCGCCCCAGGGCTTCCTCGACCTCGCGGCCGCGGTGCAGATCCCGATGCTCGCGGCCTCGGCCTGGCTCGCCGGGCGGATTCTCAAGCCCGCCGCCATGCCCTGGTGGGTCTGGTCGGCGATCGGACTCGTGATCCTCAACCTCTCCATCCAGTCGCATCTCGCGATCTGGCAGAACCAGCCGACGATCACCGTGGGCTTCCTGACGCTCCTCGCCTTCGAGCGGCTGGGCGCGGACCGTCCCGTTGCGGCCGGGGTCGCCCTCGCCCTCGCCGCCGCGATCAAGCTGACGCCCGCCGCCTTCGTGCTCGTCTTCCTCCTCGATGGCCAGCGGCGGGCCGTTCTGGCCTTCGCGCTCGCCGGGGCGGCACTCGGGCTCCTCTCGATCGCGCTCGCCGGCTGGCCCGCGCATCAGGCCTTCCTCGCAAGCCTCGCCCTCGTGAAAGGCGTGGCCTTCCTGACCGCCGTCAACACCTCGCTCTTCACCGCCGCCGTGGCGCTCGGCTCGACGCTTGGCCATCTGCCCATGCCGCCCGTCCGCGATCCGCTCATCGTCTACCAGCAGGGCATTCCCCTCTGGCTCTCGCCTGCGATCACGCTCCTCGCGCTGGCCCTCCTCGCCGCCTTCGCCCGCGTGCTGCGGCCGCTCTCCGGAACGCTCCGCCGCGGGCTCGGCCTGATCGCCGTCTCGATCATCGTCGCGCTTCTCGGGCCGCTCGGCTGGCTCCACTACTACCTGGTGCCGCTCCTGCTGCTGCCCGGCTTTCTCGCGCTGTTGCCGCTGCGGCAGGCCGCGTTCCTGGCCGCGTTCGTGGGCCTGCCGTCCCTCAGCTTCGTCTTCCCCGCGATCACCGTCCTGCCCTGGCCGATCGCCGACTATACCTGGATCATGTGCGCCGCCTGGGCCGCGGTCCTCGCCGGGATCTTCGCCGCCGCGCGCCGCGCACGGGCCTGATTCCGCCATCGGGACTTGCGCCCGGGGCGGTCTTGTCTATAACCCCCGACAATTTGCCAGACGGGGGCCGGGCCATGCCGAAGAGAACCGACATCAGGTCGATCATGATCATCGGCGCGGGCCCCATCGTCATCGGCCAGGCCTGCGAGTTCGACTACTCCGGCGCCCAGGCCTGCAAGGCGCTGCGCGAGGAAGGCTACCGCGTCATCCTGGTGAACTCCAACCCGGCCACGATCATGACCGATCCCGGCATGGCCGACGCCACCTACATCGAGCCGATCACCCCCGAGATCGTCGCCAAGATCATCGAGAAGGAACGCCCCGACGCTCTCCTGCCGACGATGGGCGGACAGACCGGCCTCAACACCTCGCTGGCGCTCGCCGACATGGGGGTGTTGGAAAAGTTCAAGGTCGAGCTCATCGGCGCCAATCGACAGGCCATCGAAATGGCAGAAGATCGCAAGCTCTTCCGCGAGGCGATGGACCGGATCGGGCTCGAGAATCCCAAGGCGACCATCGTCGCCGCGCCGAAGAAGCCGAACGGCAAGCATGACATCAATGCCGGCGTGGCCGAGGCGATGGCCGCCCTCGACGAGATCGGCCTGCCCGCGATCATCCGCCCCGCCTTCACCCTCGGCGGCACCGGCGGCGGCGTCGCCTATAACCGCGACGACTACGAGGCCATCGTGCGCTCCGGCCTCGACGCCTCGCCGGTCGCGCAGGTGCTGATCGACGAGAGCCTGCTGGGCTGGAAGGAATACGAGATGGAGGTGGTCCGCGACCGCGCGGACAACGCGATCATCGTCTGCTCCATCGAGAACGTCGATCCGATGGGGGTGCACACCGGCGATTCGATCACCGTGGCCCCGGCGCTGACGCTCACGGACAAGGAATACCAGATCATGCGCAACGGCAGCATTGCCGTCCTGCGCGAGATCGGGGTGGAGACCGGCGGGTCGAACGTCCAGTGGGCGATCAACCCGAAGGACGGCCGCATGGTCGTCATCGAGATGAACCCGCGCGTCTCCCGCTCCTCCGCGCTCGCCTCCAAGGCCACGGGCTTTCCCATCGCCAAGATCGCGGCGAAGCTTGCTGTCGGCTACACGCTCGACGAGCTGGACAACGACATCACCAAGGTCACGCCGGCGAGCTTCGAGCCGACCATCGACTATGTCGTGACCAAGATCCCGCGCTTCGCCTTCGAGAAGTTCCCCGGCGCCAAGGCGGAGCTGACCACCGCGATGAAATCCGTGGGCGAGGCCATGGCCATCGGCCGCACCATCCACGAATCGCTGCAGAAGGCGCTCGCCAGCCTCGAGACCGGCCTGACCGGCTTCGACGAGATCGCCATTCCCGGCGCCCCGGAGAAGGCCGCCGTCATCAAGGCCATCTCGCGCCAGACGCCCGACCGGCTCAGGCTCATTGCCCAGACCATGCGGCACGGGCTGACGGACGAGGAGATCCAGCACGCCACCGCCTTCGACCCCTGGTTCCTCGCCCGCATCCGCGAGATCGTCGACGAGGAGGCGGTGATCCGCAAGGACGGCCTGCCGGTGACCGAGGCGGGCCTGCGCCGGCTCAAGATGATGGGCTTCACCGATGCCCGTCTCGCCCAGCTCACCGGCCGCGACGAGGGCCAGGTCCGCCGCGCCCGCGTCCGGCTCGGCGTCACCGCCGTCTTCAAGCGCATCGACACCTGCGGCGCCGAGTTCGAGGCGCAGACGCCCTACATGTATTCCACCTACGAGGTCCCGGCGATGGGCGACGTGGAATGCGAGGCGCGGCCGACGACCGCCAGGAAGGTCGTCATCCTCGGCGGCGGCCCGAACCGCATCGGCCAGGGGATCGAGTTCGACTACTGCTGCTGCCACGCCTGCTTCGCGCTGACCGACGCGGGCTATGAAACCATCATGATCAACTGCAACCCCGAGACGGTCTCGACCGACTACGACACCTCCGACCGGCTCTATTTCGAACCGCTGACGCTGGAGCATGTCCTCGAAATCCTCCGCGTGGAGCAGGAGAACGGCACCCTCCACGGCGTCATCGTCCAGTTCGGCGGCCAGACGCCGCTGAAACTCGCCAATGCCTTGGAGGCCGAGGGCATCCCGATCCTCGGCACCACGCCCGACGCCATCGACCTCGCCGAGGACCGCGAGCGCTTCCAGAAGCTCCTTCACGACCTTGGGCTCAAGCAGCCGGTCAACGGCATCGCCTCCTCGGCCGAACAGGCCATCGAGATCGCGGAACGCGTCGGCTTCCCGCTGGTGATCCGCCCCTCCTACGTCCTCGGTGGCCGCGCGATGGAGATCGTGCGCGACATGGACCAGCTCCGCCGCTACATCACCACCGCCGTCGATGTCTCCGGCAAGAACCCGGTGCTTCTCGACAGCTACCTTTCCGGCGCCATCGAGGTCGACGTGGACGCGCTCTCGGACGGCGCGAACGTCCATGTCGCCGGCATCATGGAGCATATCGAGGAGGCGGGGGTGCATTCTGGCGACAGCGCCTGTTGCCTGCCGCCGCATTCGCTTTCCCCCGAGACCGTGGAGGAGCTGAAGCGCCAGACCGTCGCCATGGCCCTCGCCCTCAGGGTCAAGGGGCTGATGAACGTCCAGTTCGCGATCAAGGACGGCGAGATCTACGTGCTCGAGGTCAACCCCCGCGCCAGCCGCACCGTGCCCTTCGTCGCCAAGGCCACCGACAGCGCCATCGCCTCCATCGCCGCCCGGCTGATGGCCGGCGAGCCGCTCGCCACCTTCCCGATGCGCGAACCCTACCCCGCCGGCGTCGGCCCCGACACGCCGCTCCCCTATGCCGATCCGATGACGCTCGCCAACCCGATCACGCCCTGGTTCAGCGTGAAGGAGGCGGTGATGCCCTTCGCCCGCTTCCCCGGCGTCGACACGATCCTCGGGCCGGAAATGCGTTCGACCGGCGAGGTCATGGGCTGGGACCGCACCTTCCCGCTCGCCTTCCTCAAGGCCGAGATGGGCGCCGGCACCCACCTGCCCGAGGCGGGCCGCGTCTTCATCTCGATCAAGGACATGGACAAGACGCCCGAGATGGCCGAGGCCGCCCGCGACCTCGTGTCCCTCGGCTTCGAGATCGTGGCGACCCGCGGCACCGCCGCCTTCCTCGCCCGGCACGGGGTGGAGGCCGAGACCGTGAACAAGGTCTACGAGGGCCGGCAGGAGGGCAAGCTCCACATCGTCGACCGCCTGAAGAACGGCGAGATCGCGCTCCTCTTCAACACCACCGAGGGCACCCAGGCCGTGGACGACAGCCGCTCCATCCGCGCCGTCGCGCTCTACGACAAGATCGCCTACTTCACCACCGCCGCCGGGGCGATTGCCGCGGTGCAGGCGATGAAGGCAAGGGGCGAGGGCATCGGGGTGCGGACGTTGCAGGGTTGACCGCGACCCCGGCCCTGCCGGGGTCAAAACACTCCAGTGGAGCGTTTTGAGGGGTCAACGGGCGCGCACGCTTGCGCGCCCCGGCGGTTCTATCTCGGATTTCAGGTTCACAAAGCACAACGGCGGTGATATGCTCACCGCCGTTGGCTAGGTACGTTTTGGCCCACGCTAGGCCGTCATTCCCTGCACAGGAATGGCGGCCTTTTACTTAGCCCGCGCCGTGTCCGTGAGCGTGACATCGGCTGGGGCGACCAACAAGATCATCATTCACCTCCTTTCGTGTCGCCAGAATACGGCTCGCGAGGCCGTGCCGCAAGGAGAAAACGTCAACGTGACATGTGACGTTTTTCATTTGCGCAAATGCACGGCCTGCGCTACGTTGCCGACAATGGAAGACAGTGGCGCGGTGAGAAAAATGGAGCCAATTGAACGACTTAAGGCTGAGCGCCGCGAGCTTATTGCGCGCCTTTCGAAGATCGAGGCTGTCATTGGTCAGCATGAGGCCCTGCAGCGGCAAGTTGAAGAGTTGCTGTCGGGAGAGCACTATCAGTCGCCGAAGCCTAACAGGCCAGCATCAAAATCTAGCGATCAAGGCGAATCGCCCGAGCGTCGAGTTACGGCAGATGTCGCCGAATTTGAACGCGCAGTTCGTGAAATTCTTCTGGTTGCCCAAGGACCCATGGACCGGAACGAACTTTACAAGGTTTGTATTGAGCGGGGTGTGCAAATCGGCGGTAAAGAGCCCCTGAATACGCTTGCGTCACGTATGTCGCGGATGAACGGGGTCAGTAATATCCGTGGCAAGGGCTACTTCCTAACTGAAAGGATGGAGGAAATGCTCAAGCCTGATGCGTCGCAGACGCTTTCACCATCAGTTGGGTTGCCAGATCCGTCGCGTGCCAATGAATGTCAGCCGGGTAGCGCACCGGGTGCGGAAATGCCTCAAATTACTGTTAGCATGAGCGATTTTCGCAGCCCGTAAATCAGTAAGTTCGGCGTTACGCTCAGCTCCCCGCCCGATTTGTCCCGCGACAAATCGGGCCGCGCCTGCCTGCCCCCGGCAGGCGCGTTACCGCGCGCCCCTGCCCGCCCGATGCGGGCGGGCGTTCGACCGGTAAACGGTCCACCGGAGCGTTTCTGATCCGGTCTCACCCCAGGCAGCCGCGTCCCGATTTCCGAACCCACGGCGCCGGCGGCCACCCCCTTGCCACCTCCTTGCAGGTCCGGGCAAACGGACGCCCGCGACCGTCCACCGGACGCCCGCCTTCACGATCCTTCGGGTGGCCCTCCAGCCCCCACACATAGACCCGAAGTGTGAAC
>NZ_WBUS01000145.1 GCF_008933605.1 Albidovulum sp. | reverse complement strand
GCCCCCGGCTCCTGCCGCAGGGCGAAGTAGGGCCCGATGCCGAACGCGAGGAAGAGCGGAGCCCAGGGCAGAAGCCGCCCCCGTGCCGCGCCGAGCGCCTCGAGCCCCGCCAGAACCGGCCGCACCTTGTCTCCCCGTGCCCTATTGCCTAATGAACCCTGAAGAGCCTGCCCCGCTCTTGGTTTCCGAAAGGTTAACGCCTCCATGCCTGCCGCCGACAGCACGCCCGTCGTCACGCGTTTCGCACCCTCGCCCACCGGCTACCTGCACATCGGCGGGGCGCGGACGGCGCTGTTCAACTGGCTCTATGCGCGCGGTCGGAACGGCACCTTCCTGCTCAGGATCGAGGACACCGACCGCGAACGCTCCACGCCCGAGGCGACGGCGGCGATCGTGAAGGGGCTCACCTGGCTCGGCCTCGACTGGGACGGCGAGGTGGTCAGCCAGTTCGACCGCCGCCACCGCCACGCCGAGGTGGCGCGCGAAATGCTGGCGCGGGGCCATGCCTACAAGTGCTTCGCTACCCAGGAGGAGATCGAGGCCTTCCGCGAGGCGGCTCGGGCCGAGGGCCGCTCGACCCTCTTCCTCAGCCCCTGGCGCGACGCCGATCCGGCGACGCATCCGGACGCGCCCTACGCGATCCGCCTCCGGGCACCGCGCGAGGGCGCGACGGTGATCGAGGACGCGGTGCAGGGCACCGTCACCTTCCGCAACGAACAACTCGACGACATGGTCTGTTTACGTTCGGATGGTACGCCCACCTACATGCTCGCCGTCGTCGTCGATGACCATGACATGGGCGTCACCCATGTCATCCGGGGCGACGACCACCTGAACAATGCCGCGCGCCAGACCCAGGTCTATCGGGCCATGGGCTGGGCGGAGCCGGTCTGGGCGCATATCCCGCTGATCCACGGGCCCGACGGCAAGAAGCTTTCCAAGCGCCACGGCGCCGTGGGGCTCGAGGAATACCAGGCGATGGGCTACCCCGCGGCCGGGATGCGCAACTACCTCGCCCGGCTCGGCTGGGCGCATGGTGATGCCGAGTTCTTCTCCGACGCGGACGCGAAGGCCTGGTTCGACCTCGACGGAATCGGGCGCGCCCCCGCGCGGCTCGACTTCAAGAAGCTGGAGAATCTCTGCGGCCAGCACATCGCCGCCACGCCCGACGCGGCGCTTCTGCCCGAAATTGAGGCATTTCTGGAAGCCGCCGGCCGGCCACCGCTTTCGCAGGCGCAGAAAGACGGGCTCGCACGCGCTCTATATTGCCTCAAGGACCGCGCCAAGACCTTTCCCGAACTGCTTGAAAAATCGCATTTCGTGCTCGGAAAACGGCCATTCCTGCCCGATGAGGCGGCGGCGCGCGCGCTTGATCCGGTATCCCGTGGTATACTGAAAGAATTGACGCCGCAGCTGCAAAATGCTAGCTGGGACCGGGATACGCTGGAGGGGGTCGCCACCCGCGTAGCAGCAGACCACGGGATGGGTCTGGGCAAGCTTGCAGGACCTCTCCGGGCGGCCATCGCCGGGCGCACGATCAGCCCGAGCGTCTTCGACATGATGCTCGTCATCGGGCGGGAGGAGACCCTCGCCCGACTTCAGGATGCGACGGCCTGAGCGCACCACCCGCGCCGCGGCCTTGTGACACCGATCTTCCGGCGGGAATGGGGCCCGACCGGAGTCCACGAAAGGGATGCGTGATGGCCGAACCGAAGAAGACCGCGACCTTGAGCTTCGGAAACACCTCGATCGAGTTGCCGATACTCACTCCGACGGCCGGGCCCGATGTCATCGACATCCGCAAGCTTTACGGCGAGGGCGAGGTCTTCACCTATGACCCCGGCTTCACCTCCACCGCCGCCTGCGACAGCGCCATCACCTATATCGACGGCGACCTCGGGGAACTTCTCTACCGCGGCTACCCGATCGAACAGCTTGCCGACAAGTCGCACCATCTCGAGGTCTGCTTCCTCCTGCTCTACGGCGAACTGCCGAACGCGGCGCAGATGGAGGACTTCGAGCGGCGGGTGACGCGCCACACGATGGTGCATGAACAGATCCACAACTTCTTCCGGGGCTTCCGCCGCGACAGCCACCCGATGGCGACGATGGTGGGCGTGGTGGGCGCGCTCTCGGCCTTTTACCACGACAGCCTCGACATCTCGGACCCCTGGCACCGCGAGGTCGCCGCGATCCGCATGATCGCGAAACTCCCGACGATCGCGGCGATGGCCTACAAGTATTCGATCGGCCAACCCTTCGTCTATCCGAGGAACTCGCTCGATTACGCGTCGAACTTCTTGCACATGTGCTTCGCGGTCCCCTGCGAGGACTACGTGGTGCAGCCCGCGCTCGCCAAGGCGATGGACCGGATCATGATGCTCCACGCCGACCACGAGCAGAACGCCTCCACCTCGACGGTACGGCTGGCGGGATCGTCGGGGGCCAACCCCTTCGCCTGCATCGCCGCCGGCATCGCCTGCCTGTGGGGGCCTGCACATGGCGGCGCCAACCAGGCCTGCCTCGAGATGTTGCGCGAGATCGGCACCGTCGACCGCATCCCCGAATACATCAAGCGCGCGAAGGACAAGAACGACCCCTTCCGGCTGATGGGCTTCGGCCACCGGGTCTACAAGAACTTCGACCCGCGCGCGAAGGTGATGAAGGAATCGGCCGACGAGGTGCTCGACCTGCTCGGCGTCCACAACAATGAGACGCTGAAGGTCGCCAAGGAACTCGAACGCATCGCGCTTCAGGACGACTATTTCGTCGAGAAGAAGCTCTATCCTAACGTCGACTTCTATTCCGGCATCATCCTCGAGGCGATGGGCTTCCCGACCTCGATGTTCACGCCGATCTTCGCTGTGAGCCGCACCATCGGCTGGATTTCCCAGTGGAAGGAAATGATCGGCGACCCGACCCAGAAGATCGGCCGCCCGCGTCAGCTCTACATCGGCCAGCCGCGCCGCGACTACGTCGGCGTCGACCACCGCTGACCGCCTCGCCGGGCCCCGCGTCGTCGTCCGGGCAATTGTGTCCGGCGCCGATGGCTGCTAGCGTCTCCCCGCGCGCGAAACGCCCCTGCCTGCGACCGGGCGGCGGCCGGGAATTGGTGGTCGGTGTGGTTGAGGGGGGGCATGCGGGCCCTGACCGACACCGCGAGGGACGGGGGGTTGCGCGTTGTTCAGGTCGACAGACGGGCGGATTTTCTCGGGGTGCCGACGGGCAGGTCTCGTGCTTGCACTGTCCTGCGCCGGTTTCGCCGCGGCGCCCGCATCCGCAGATCCCCAGACCGGGACGGAAGGCTATGTCGGCCTCTCCCTCGGCTATGCCGGGGGCGGCGATGACCGGGTCGGCCTCAGTCCGTCGGGGCTGGTGGTGGGCACGCTCGACAATTCCGGGCCTCTGGCCGGGGGATTGGTCGGGCTGCGCCGCCAGTCGGGCGGCCTCGCCTATGGCATCGAGCTCGAAGGGCTGATTGCCGATGTCTCCGACAGCGTTGCTTCGACCGGGGTCGCCGCACAGACCACGATGACGGGCACGGTCGGGCTCAGGGCCCGGCTGGGTCTGGTGCGCGGGGCAACGACGTTCTATGTCGCCGCCGGCCCGTCGCAGGGATGGTTCGACTACAGCGTGTCGGGTGCCGGCATCGCCATCGACCGGTCCTTCTCGCGCATCGGCTATTCCCTCGGCCTGGGATGGGAGCGGCCGCTCTCCGACAGGCTGTCGCTGCGCGGCGAGTATCTCTATTCGAACTTCGGTTCCGAGACGCTCAGCGATCCGGTGTCGGGTGCGACAACGAAGGCGACGCCGACTTACCATCGGGTCGGGCTTGCGCTGATCGGCCGATTCTGACCGGCGGCGTCATGCCGCGGCGGCGGCGTGCTCCCTGGAAATCCGCTCGGCCTCCTTGCCGTAGATCTCCTCGTAATGGTCGAAGGCCGTCTCGTGCCAGGCCGTGCCCTGTGTCGCCGCGCCGAGCGCGAGGATCAGATCCTCTTCGGCCGAGGCCGGCAGGAGCGCACGGAAGAGGTCCCAGCCGCGGAATTCCGGATCGCGGTCGAAGCCCAGGACCTGCCCCTTCAGCGAGGAGATCATGGAGACCATGGCGCCGGAATAGATCGAGGGCACATGGATCTCCACGCGCTCGATCGGCTGCAGCAGGACCGGCCCCGCCTTGGCCAGCGCCTCGCGGAGCGCCATCCGGCCAGCGGTGCGGAAGGCGAAGTCGTTGCTGTCCACCGCATGGTGCTTGCCGTCGGTGAGCGTGACCGTGATATCGGTGACGGGGAAGCCGAGCGGCCCCTTGTCGAGCGCCTCGCGCGCGCCCTCCTCGACGGCGGGGATGAAGTTGCGCGGCACGGCGCCGCCCTTCACCACCTCGGCGAAGCCGAAGCCCTCGCCCCGGCCCGCCGGGCGGAGCGTGATCGCCACGTCGGCGAACTGCCCCGCGCCGCCCGACTGTTTCCGATGGCGGTAATGTTCGTCGACTGCGGCCGAGATCGTTTCCAGATACCGCGGGTCCGGCACCCGCATCGTCACCTCGACCCCGAAGTCGTCGGCCAGCGCCGCCAGCACCTGCCGCTCGTGCATCTGCCCCTGAAGACGAAGCAGCGCATGGCCCGTCGCCTCGTCCTGGCCGAGCGACAGCATCGGATCGGCTTCGGCAAGCCGGGCCAGCGCGCCCGAGAGCCGTACCTCGTCGCGTTCATGCACCGGCGTGACCACCCGCGCCAGCGCGGGCGGGCAGCCCCGCGCCCAGACCGGCGCCGCGACGGCCGCCTTGCCGGTGAAGATGTGCCCGGCGTTGAGCTGGTCCGACTTCACCGAGACGCCGACCTCGCCCGGTGCCAGGTGGTCGTTGCCGGCCTTGCCGCCCAGTTCCGCGAGCCCGCCGAGGCCCGCGCCGGCGAGCGCCGCGCCCTGCTTGACCCCCGGCCCCAGCGCGCGCAGCATGACGCATTTTCCCAGGTGCTTGCGGTTCTGCGCGTGAAAGCCCACCGCGACCGCATCCGCGACGCCGAGCCGCTCCTTCAGCGCGGACACGTCGGGCACCTCGTGCCGGAGCGCCTTCATCAGCCTGAGGATGCCGTTCCGGTGGCTTGCCGAGCCCAGGAAGGCGGGCAGGATGTCACGGTGCTGCGTCTCCCGCCGGGCGATCTCGAAAAGCGCGCCGGTTGCCGGCTCATGATCCTCGATCAGCTCTTCCAGGAGCGCGTCGTCGTAGTCCGACATCTGCTCCAGAAGCTCCGCCCGCGCCTCGTGCTCGCGGTCCTCCTCGCCCTTCGGCATGGCGATGAGCTGCGAGGGCTGGCCCTCGCGGTAGCGCCAGGCGCGCTCGGAGATCAGGTCGATGGCGCCGACGATCTCGCCGCCCTCGCGCATCGGGATCTGGCGCAGCACCACGGTATGTCCGGTGTAGGCCTGGAGCGCGGCGACGATATCGCGCATCCGTCCCTTCGGCGCATCCATGCGGTTGATGAACACGAAGCAGGGCACCGAGGCCGCCTCGATCGCCCTGAGCCAGGGCGCGGCAAGCACCGCCTCGTCCGGATCGGGCGCCACGCAGAGGACGGCGGCATCGGCCGCGAGCAGCGCGGCGCCGCCCATGCGGGCGAACTCCGGCCCCCCCGCGACATCAAGCGCGCACCAGTCCTCGCCCATGAAACCGAAGCGTGTCAGCGTCAGGTGGCCGGCCGTCTCGGATCGGGGATGGCCGTCCTCGAGCGCGGCAAGCGCGCGGACAAGCTCGGTTTTCCCCGATTGGGACGGCCCCAGTACCGTGAAGCAGCGCATGGATATTCTCCCCCGGCACGCAGTCGGACGCCCTAGGCTGGCCCCCGTGCCCCTTGGGCCATGCGCCCTCTGATCAACTCTCTTCCGCCAGATCGCCGGGGTCAAGCGAGGAAAGCCCAGGCCCCGCACCTTGACGGAATTCCGTCCTCCGGGGCCGGGACCGGGGCTGCCGCTCCCCCCTCGCGGCGCCTTCAGCGGCCGGTAAAGCGCGCCGGCCGCTTTTCGAGAAAGGCCGCGACCCCCTCGCGGAAATCGGCCGTGGCACCGCATTCGCCCTGCAGTTGCGCCTCCAGCGCGAGCTGGTCGTCGAGCCCGTTGCCGAAAGCGGCGCGCAGCGCGGTCTTCACCCGCGCGAGCGCCTCGCCCGGACCCGCCGCCAGCGCCGCGGCACGGGCGCGCCAGCGCGCCTCGAACTCGGGGTCCGGCACCGCCTCCCAGATCATTCCCCAGTCGGCCGCCTGCCGCGCGGAAACCTTTTCGGCGAACAGCGCGGCCCCCATGGCGCGGGCCAGCCCCACGGTCCGCGGCAGGACCCAGGTCCCGCCCGCATCGGGGATCAGCCCGATCCGCGTGAAGGCCTGGATGAAGCTCGCGCTTTCCGCCGCGATCACCACGTCGGCCGCGAGCGCGAGGTTCGCCCCCGCCCCGGCGGCCGTGCCGTTGACGGCGGCGATCACCGGCACGCGCGCGGCGACGATGGCGCGCAGCATGGGTTCGTATTCCTCGGCGAGAACGCGGCCCACGTCGAAGTCCGCGCCGAGCGACGGATCGGCGAGGTCCTGCCCGGACGAGAAGGCGCGGCCCGTGCCGGTCAGCACGATCACCCGCGCCGTCGCGGCCGCACGCATCACCGCCTCGGTGATCTCGGCCCGCATCGCGCGGTTCAGCGCGTTCATCACCTCGGGCCGGTCGAGCGTGACGGTGGCGATGCCCCCTTCCTCGGCATAGCGGATCGTCTGATAGCCCATGGCGCCTCTCCCTCTTCTCTTGGGGCGGAGATTAGCGGCGCGCGGCGCGGGGGAAAGCGAAACCCCGCGTCACTCCTTCAGGAGTTCGGCGAGCCGGGCGCGCTCGGCCTCGGAGAGCGGCGGCGCCGCGGCCTCGGGGGCGCTCCGGCGGCGGCGGAGGTAGATCGCGGCACCGCCGAGCGCGACGACGAGAAGCGCGGGCCCGGCAACCCAGAGGATCAGGTTCGAGCCCGTCGCGGGAGGTTCCAGCAGGACGTATTCGCCGTAGCGGTCCACCAGGTAGGCGATGACCTCGGCATCCGTGTCGCCCGCCACCAGCCGCTCGCGCACCAGGAGGCGAAGGTCGCGGGCGAGGTCCGCGTTCGATTCGTCGATGTTCTCGTTGCGGCAGACAAGGCAGCGCAGCCCTTGCGAGAGGGCGCGCGCGCGGGCTTCGAGCGCGGGGTCGGCCAGCACCTCGTCCGGCTGCACGGCGCCGGCCGGGGCCGAAAGGGCCAGAAGCAGAAGGAACGCGAGAAGCCGCACCCGCCTCACTCCGCCGGTTGGGCCAGCGCGGGCGCCTTGCGGGCGCCGGCCGCGACGCGGTAGCGGCGGTCGGTCAGGCTCAGGATGCCGCCGAAGGCCATCAGGATCGCCCCCGCCCAGATCCAGTTGGCGAAGGGTTTTATGTAGGTCCTGACCGCCCAGCCGCCGTTCGCCTGCGGATCGCCGATGACGAGGTAGATGTCGCGCCAGAGGCCGTTGGCGATCGCGGCCTCGGTCGTCGGCATCGCCGCGACCGGATAGACCCGCTTTTCGGGATGCAGGAGCGCGACCTCGCGCCCGTCCCGCGCCACGCGCATCGTCGCGGTGGTGGACAGGTAGTTCGGCCCCTCCACCTCCTCCACGCCGACGAGGGTGATGGTGTAGCCGCCGACCTCGAAGCTTTCGCCGACCTGGGCGACGCGGATGTCCTCCACGTCCCAGGCCATCAGGCAGGCGATGCCGATGAAGGTGACGCCGAGCCCGGAATGCGCGGCGGCCTTGCCCCAGTC
>NZ_WBUS01000144.1 GCF_008933605.1 Albidovulum sp. | reverse complement strand
CAGCCTAGCCGCAAGCCCGCCCGGGTTGCGGCCCGGGCGGGCTTGCGGCTAGGCTGAGGGCGACGCCCGGCCCCGGCGCAACGGAGACGGAGGACAAGGTGACGACCCATTCGGCCGAGAACGCCCGCGACCTTCAATCCATGCTCCGCAAGGCGGGGCCGCGCGACACGATCGAGCTGAACGGCCAGTTCGGCGAGGTGCGGCTCGCGGGTATACGGCCGGAGGCGACGGTGACGCTCCGCGCCGCCAAGCCCGGCGCGGCACATTTCGAGAAGCTCATCCTCGGCGACTGCGCCAACATCGCCTTCGCAGGGCTGACGATGTGGCCGCTCGCGCCGGTGCCGCGCGTCGACCGCAAACTCTATCTGATCCACGCCTATCCCGACTGCGCGGGGATCGAGGTCTCCGACACGCTCTTCCGCGGCCGCGCCGACAGCGACAACCACGCCAAATGGACGCTCGCCGACTGGACCGAGGCGAAGATCGGTGCGGCGCTCCTGCGAGGGCCGAACAGCGTCATCCGCAACAACGCCGCGATCGGGGTGAATTTCGGCTACGGGGTCAGCGGCAGGAACTCCGAGATCTTCGGCAACCTCATCTTCGGTTTCTCGGGAGACGCCTTCCGCGCCACCGAGGACAACTGCGTGGTGATCGGCAACCGCGCCACCGACGCGATGCAGGTGGACGCGAACCACTCCGACGCCTTCCAGGCCTTCAAGACTTCGGGCCTCCTCAACGGGCTCGTGGTCAAGGACAACGTGCTCGTGGAATGGACAGTGCGGCCCGACAATCCCTTGCGCGCGAAGATGCAGGGGATCAGCTTCCATGGCGGCCCCTATGCCAACGTCATCGTCCGCGACAACAAGGTCGCGACCACGAGCCCGAACGGAATCCACTTGAACAACGTGAGGGGTTTCGAGGTCACCGGGAACCGCGTCCGCAACGCCGACGGCCAGCGCGGCCGGATCCCGCGGATCTGGATCGACCACTGCTCGGGCAACATGCTGCTTGCCGACAACGAGGCGGAGAACTTCACGCTCCAGCGCGGCCTCGGCGGGCCGAGGAACCGCGAACCGGACTATTCCGCGCGATTCTGAGGCGCCATCGCTGCGCGGGGCTTCCTGGAGCGGGTAGCGGGAATCGAACCCGCACCTGGAGCTTGGAAGGCTCTCATGATACCATTTCACCATACCCGCCCGGGCTGAGGCTGACCTAGGCCAGCGCGGGTCCGAGGTCAAGACGTCGCATCGGCTGCCCGGTCAGCCGATGCGCCCGGCACCGCCTCCGCCAACGCCGGAGCGCCGATGCCCGCGCCCCCGGAGACGGGCGGAAGCTTACCCACACTGACGCGCGTCAATGACAGTGCGTCGTGTCATGCCCATGCTTCCCCGTGATGCTGGCGGAAGCCGCAGTTTCCCCCGGCAAGCTCTTAACTCGGGAGGACAGCATGACAGACAGCAGCGGACAAGACGTCACCCACCCGCGGGAAGGCGAAGGGCACCCCCTGTCGGCAAGCCGCCGCGGTTTCCTGAAATTCGCCGCACTGTCAGGGGCGGCGGTGTCGGTTTCGATGTCGGCCCGCCGCGCCATGGCGGACGGCGCCATCGGCTATCACGCGATGGACCTGCCGGACGACAAGCTTGTCGACATGTACCGCACGATCCTGAATATCCGCTGGCACGAAAGGACCCAGGCCGACCAGATGCTCGGGAACCCGGAGTACCGGGGATACAACCACTTCTACGCCGGGCAGGAGGCCGTCGCGACCGGCGTCTGCGCGGCCCTGCGCAACAGCGGGCCGTTCGACCAGATCGACCTCGTCTATTCCTCGCACCGGCCCTCGGGCCATGCCATCGCCAAGGGCGTGGACATCCCGAAGATGGTGGCCGAGATGGATTTCCGCGCGACCGGCATGAACGGCGGCTACGGGGCCGAGATGCATATCTCGGACCCGGCGGTCGGGTTCATCGGCGCGGACGGGATGATTGGTCCGGCCCCGGTCATCGCCTCCGGCTCCGCCTTCGCCTTCCGGGCGCGGGGCTCCGACCAGGTGGCGGTGGTGTTCGCCGGCGACGGCAACTATGCGGCGCCGCACTTCCACTCCACGCTCAACAACGCAAAGCTCCTCGACCTGCCGCTGATCTATGTGTGCGAGAACAACCTCTATCACCAGTACGCGCATTACTCCTACTCCTGCCCTCACACCGACATCGCCGATGCCGCCGCAGCCTATGGCATCCCGGCGCGCACCGTGGACGGACAGGACGTCACCCAGGTCTACAACGCGGCGAAGGAAGCCGTGGACCGTGCCCGGGCGGGGGGCGGGCCGACCTTCATCGAGGCCAAGACCTACCGCTACTACAATCACTGGGGTGCCCCGGGGGCCAAGCAGGGCGAACTGGGCGCCTTCGGCTACGACCCGCTCGCCATCACCTCGTTCCGGCCCGAGCGCGAGGTCCGGGCGTGGATGCAGCGCGACCCGGTGGACATCGCGCGCAACATCCTCGTCGACTGGGGAATCCTTGACGAGGCCCGCGCGGCGGCGATCGAGGAGGAGGTCAAGGCCGAGATCAAGGCGGCCTTCGAATGGGGCCTGTCGCAACCGCTCTGCACACCCGAGGACGGGCTGAAGCATGTCTTCGCCGAAGGCACGGTAGTGCCGCGCCAGTTCGGCTGATCCGCCCCCGATCTTGAAAGGACACGACAATGACCGAGAAAAGCTGGATGTATGCGGTGCTTGAGGCCGTCCAGGCGGAAATGCGGGCGGATCCGGCA
The DNA here is from genome assembly GCF_008933605.1 of Albidovulum sp. Lineage (GTDB taxonomy): Bacteria > Pseudomonadota > Alphaproteobacteria > Rhodobacterales > Rhodobacteraceae > Albidovulum. The sequence goes on along the minus strand of NZ_WBUS01000144.1, from coordinate 5,209 downwards.
CTGACCTGGATCTTCGAACTGACCCCGCCCGTCGCTTCCAACCCCGGGATGCCCGTGATCAATCTCGAGACGGAGTTCGGCCGCAAGCGCGTGGTCAATACCGGCATCGACGAGAACTGGATGGCCTCGGCCGTCCTCGGCGCCGGCCTCGCGGGGTCGCGATCGGCGACCTACATCCCCTATCAGGGCGCGCTTATCCCCTTCGAGGTGATCCAGAACGTCGCCGGCAAGCTGCGCAGCATGACCGGCGGCAAGGCTTCGATGCCGGTGGTCTGGATCATCGAGATGACGGGCCAGACGCCGGGCTTCGCCGGGCAGCATTCCTGCTACGAGGAAGACAGCTACTACATGCACATTCCCGGGGTGCGAACCATCATTCCCTCCACGCCCTACGACGCGAAGGGGCTGATGGTGGCGGCGCTGCGGTCGCCCGATCCGGTGGTCTATCTCTATCCCGCCGGGCTACGGACGCTGACCGAGGAGGTGCCGGACGAGCAATACGAGGTGCCGCTCGACAAGGCCGCCGTTCGGTTGGAGGGCAGCGACCTGACCATCGTCAGTTCGGGTGGGGGAATGCCCGGCGTGCTGGAGGCCGCCGAGGTGCTGAAGGCCGAAGGCATGGGCGTGGAGGTGATCGACCTTCGCATCCTGAAGGAGATGGACACCGAGACGCTGGTGACTTCCGTCGCCAAGACCAAGCGGCTGCTGACGGTGGACCAGTCCTACTACACGCTCTGCCCCGGCGCCGAGGTCATCGCCCGGTGCGCAGAGAATGTGGATGGCGCCAGGTTCAAGCGCGTCGCCTTCCCCGATGCACCGCCGCCGGCATCGCCCGAGATGTTCCTCTGGATGCGGCCGAGCGTCGAGGGTATCGCCGGGGCGGCCCGTGCGCTGGTCGGCTGACCCGGCCTCCGGCACAGCCGCCGCCCCGCAGGAGTTGCCGCCGTGCACCTCCTGCGGCAAGGGACGGCTTGCCCGCGACAGGGTCCGCACCGCGCTCTGGCACGGCCGGCGGCTCGTCGTGGTGGAGGATATCCCGGCACTGGTCTGCGACCGGTGCGGCGAGCGGTTCTACGACGATGACACCGCCCTGGCGCTCGACCGGATGCGCGGGGCCGGTTTCCCGCCGCAACGCGCCCTTCACCATCTGGAGGTTCCGGTCTTCGCGTTCGAGCCCGCGCGCGGGCCGGGCGGGTCCGCCACGGGCGACGGGGGCGGCAATGCGCCGGAATGACCTGCCGGCAACCGCGGCGTTCGCCGCGCTGATCTGCGTCGCGGCCGGCGTCAGGTCGGAGGAGGCCGCCTATCCGTTCATGCCGCCGGGCGGGCGAACGATCCTTTTGGAGATCGTCGGCGGCGATCCGAAGGCGCTCGCCGAGGCCGCGCTTCGCAAGGCCAGCGCCACGGACTGGGCGGAATGGGCGCGCACGCGGGAACCGGCCCTTTCCGACGCCGCGCGCGACACCTTCGCGGGCTATGCCGCGCTCAACTTCCCGGTGGCGACCGACGTCGCCACGGCGATTGGGGAAACCGGCGACGCCGCGCGCCTGCCGCGCGACGGCAAGGATCTCGCTATCGCGCAGTGCCAGTTCTGCCACTCCTTCTTCACGGGATACCTGATGCAGGACCGCGACGAGACGAGTTGGCGCGGCACCTTCAAGGCCCCCTTCCACGCCGAGATCCCGATGACGGAGGCCGAGCGGAACACCTTCGCGCATTATTCCGCGATCAACATGCCGCTGAAGTTCACGGACGTGCCCCCGGAACTGCGGTTCTGAGGCGCCTCAGGGAGACGCAGACATGACACGGTTCCTTCCTCGACCCGCAGCCCTTGCCGCGACGCTCCTAGCATATCATGGCGCCACGGCCATCGCGCAGGAGGATGTCTTCGCCTTCATTCCCGCCGGGGGGCGCACGTTGCTGGAGGCGGCCCGGGCCGAGGGGCTTTCCGCCCGCCTCGAGGATGCGGTCGCAAGTGAAAACGGCGACATGGAAACCTGGCGCGGACGGATCGAGGCGGCACGCGCGGAGGCGCCGGGGCTCGCGGCGCTCGACCAGTGGCAGACCGACACGCTGGCGCATTACCTCGCCGCGAACGCGCCTCTCATGGCCGACGCGCCGTTGCCGCGCGACGGCCGCGACATGGCGCTCGCGCTCTGCCAGTCCTGCCACATCATCACCGTCGTCGTCACGCAGGAGCGGACCCGCGAGGCCTGGCTGCGCACGATGAACTCGCCGAGCCACGTGGAGATCGCGACGACCCCGGCGGAGCGCGAGGCCCTGGCCGACTACCTCGTCCTCAATGCCGGGATCCCGATCGACCAGATCCCGCCCGAACTCCGCGCCGGCGGCGCGTCCTACTGAGCGGCCCCGGGGCCCGGAAGGCGGCCCGGAAGGGATGTCAAGGCGCCACCAGATGCTGTTCACCTCGGTCCAGTTCCTGGTTTTCCTGCCGGTCGCGGTCCTCGTCTTCTGGTCCCTGCCCGTCCGCTTCCGCCTGCCCTGGCTCCTCCTCGCCAGCCTCGTCTTCTACGGCAGTTTCGGCCTCCCGAACCTCGTCGCGCTTGCCATGGTCGCGGCCATCGTGATCGTGGCGGGCCGCGTGCTGCGGGCAGGATCGCCGGGCTCGCGGCGGGCCGCGCTCTGGTCGGGCACACTGGCGATCCTCGTCATGATGGGCCTGCTGAAATATTACGATCCGATCGCCGCCGGGCTGGAGGCCCTGCCGATGCTCGGCCTCACCTCGCCGGCGGGCTTTTCCTTCTACGCCTTCACCGCGATCGCGCTCCTTGCGGACCGCTACCGCGACCCGGTGGCAGCGCGCGCGGACGATATGCAGGAACTGCTCTACCTTGCCTGGTTCCCGAAGGTCCTCGCCGGACCGATCGAGCGGATCGGCCCCTTCGCGGCGCAGCTGGTCGAAAGGACGCCGATCACCTGGCCGCAGGCGGCATCCGGCCTGCAGCTGATCCTCTGGGGTCTCGTCAAGAAGGTCGTGATCGCCGACAACCTCGCCCCCTTCGTGGACCGCACCTATGCCATCCCCGCCTACGCGGTGCCGGTCGAACTGATCCTCGCGAACTACTTCTTCGCCTTCCAGATCTACTGCGACTTCTCGGGCTATACCGACATCGCCCGCGGCACCTCTCACCTCTTCGGCATCCGCCTGTCTGAGAACTTCCGCCGCGCCTATTTCTCGCGCTCCGTGGGCGAGTTCTGGTCGCGGCGCTGGCACATCTCGCTTTCCGACTGGTTCCGCGACTACGTCTATTTCCCGCTCGTCGGGCCGGAACGGAAGCCCTGGCGGATGCATGCGGGCATCCTCGTCGTCTTCATGCTGAGCGGCATCTGGCATGCCGGGCTGGGCTACGGCATCGGCTGGGGATTCGTCGTCTGGGGGGCGCTGAACGGCGGCTACCTCCTCGTCGAGCGCGCGCTGAACCCGGCGAGGCGGCGGCTGCGCAAGCGACTGGGCGCATCGTGGGCGGCCAAGCTCCACACCGTCCTCGCGGTCCTATTGGTGTTCCACCTGATCCTCATCAGCTGGGTGTTCTTTCGCGCCGCCGACCTTGGCGTCGCCGTGACGGTCCTGACGCGGATCTGGGCGGCGCTTCCCGACCTGCCGTCGCTCCTTCCCGCCTATCCGTTCACCGCCGAGCACATCTTTCTCGGCGCCCTCGTCGCCGCCCTCCTCGTGATTGAGGCGGTGATGGAGCGCGAGGACGCGGCGGAACGCTTCGCCTCCCTGCCGCGCCCGCTCCGCTGGGGCGCCTGGTATGCCTGCCTCTTCGCGCTGATCCTGCTCGGACGGTGGCAGGGCGAGGTCTTCGTCTACATGCAGTTCTGAAGGGCCCCGATGGAAAGCCTGCGCCAGAGATCGCCGTTCCTGCCCCTCCCCGCCGGGGTCCTCGCGTTCCTCGCGGTCTTTGCCGCGCTCTACCTGGCCGCTGCCGCCGTCGCGGAGTTCCGCGTCGGCCGTGCGGGGAAAGACTCGGCCATGCAGCGGCTGCTCGCGGCGCAGGGCGCCAAGGCCGATTGGCTCGTGCTCGGGGCGTCCCATGCCCTGCCGCTCGACTACGGGGACGTGCCCGCGCGGTTGCGGGACGAAACCGGCCTGACGATGATCGTGCTGGCCGAAGTGGGCGCGGGCCCGCTCTACAGCGATTTCGCGCTGCGCCAGGCGCTGAAGGATCTGCAGGTCAGGAACATCCTCTACGTCGCCGATTCCTTCGCCTTCCAGTCAGCCGAGTGGAACGAGCGGCGGATCGGCGACCGCAAGCTCCTGCGCAGGACGCCGCTCAGGGTGGAAACGCTCGCCACCGTGGCCGGGATGGTGGCGACGGAGGGCGTCGCGCCCGGCGCGCTTCTCGACTACGCCACCGCCTTTTCAAAACTCAACCCGCCGGACCGGTTCCCGCGCGACGACTGGCGCGGCGCGGATACCTTCGACCGCCGGTTCCGGCCGTCGCGCCACGCCACGGCGGCCCGCATCGACTATCTCTTTCCCGAACCGCCCTCGGCGGCCGCGATCGCGAGATACCTCGGCGTCCTGGACGGCATGATCGCCCGTGCCCGGGCCCTCGGGGTCGCCGTGACGGTGGCGCGGCTCCCGGTGCCGGAGGCGTTTCGCGCGGCCCTGCCCGCAGAGGCGGCATTCGACGCGGCCTTGCAGGAGCGACTCGCCGCCCTCGGCGTGCCCCTCTACGACTGGAGCGCCGCACTCGACCTTCCCGCGCTCTACTTCGACACCGATCACCTCAATCGCGACGGGGTCGCGCGGCTCTATGAAGACCTGCTACGGCCCGTGCTGGCGCCGGGCCGGTGAGCGCGGCCGAACGCCGCCTCGGCCGATGCAGCAGCAGCGGCCAAAGTGTCGGCGCGTTGCCGCTGGTTGCGGACCGCAGCCAGCGCGTTCTCGACGTCCTCAAGCGCCCGCACGATGGCGTCTTCATAGCGCAGCACGGCTTCGGACTGACCGGCCTCGGCGATCTCGTTGATCGCCTGCGTCCGCCCAGCGTTGAAGATCGGCATCGCCAGCAGAGCCGCGGCGTTCGTATAGCGCGCGGCACCCAGGCTGAAGTCGTTGACGTCGGCACTGCCGCGACCGAACAGCGCCCCGACGAACAGCCGCGGGAACCACTCCGCATAGGCTTGTTGCCGGCGCGCATTGGCGGCGTCGAGCTGCGCCTTCGCGGCGAGCAGATCGGGC
>NZ_WBUS01000298.1 GCF_008933605.1 Albidovulum sp. | reverse complement strand
TGCCCCGACCCCGCCCGGGCCGTGCAGGTCGCCACCTGCCCCTCGGAAGACGAACTCCGCTACACCTTCAACGGCTTCTGCGGCGACGACCGGCGCCTCTACGCCCGCGACACCGACACCTGCGCCACGTATCAAAACTACCGCAAGGCGAAGAACGTTGCGCTGTGGGAATCCGCCGACGGCGCCTTTCAGGCCTACCTCTCCTGCGACCTGCCCGCCGGCGCGCTGAAGGACATCAAGCCGCGCGCCGTCGCCGTCAGCAAACAAGGCAAGCTTACCCGCGTCAGCTGCAGCTACGCCGAGGACATCGTCTTCACCCATCGCACCAAGGCGCAATGCAAGGTGGCGGGCAACGCCGACTGCGCCGCAGACCCCGCATCCTGCGCGGCGACCTGCGAGTGAGGCGATTCGCGCGGGAGGGAAAAGCCGGTCGCCGTGGGACGGCGGCAGCGCCGGCGACCGAAGGGGACAAGGTCGCCAGAATGGCGGGGCGTTCTCCGTCACTTCTGCATTTTCCACCACGCGAGGGATAACCCAATGGCAGGCGAAAACCAAAGTGGAAGCCATAAGGCCAGCATGTATGCTGCTGAAGCCGACTCGCCGCGGAGAGATTCGGACACATGGGGCCCTCGCACCATGAGCCAATACGAGACGCCGCCGACCGCAAGCGCACCCGCGACATAGGAAGCAACCGACCACGCAACGGCGCCACGCACGAAGCCGGCTACCGTGCCCGGAGGAACGCAAAGGAAATGCGGCCTTGCACGAAACAGCGCCAACGCAGAAAGGCTTGCCGCAACGAGAGCGGCCGTTGAATAAGACCAGAGTGGGGGTTCGGCGTTGCAAATTCCCTCGGCAGCAAATCCAAAGACCCAAAATAACGTAGTCGCCACGGAAAGGAAAAACATTGCGCGGGCGGCGATCATGCACACTCAGCGCAAAGCGTGTTCATCAACCGTTCTCCGTCGCTCGTGATGGATTGCCGACTTGCCGGCTTTCGAGTAGCGACACCACATCAATCGACCGGCCTTCCCTGGCAGGCGTCTCCGTCGGCCGCACACCGTCCCTGAAGCTGCCACAACGCAAATGGAAAGGCAACTGCGGGGGGGACGGCTTCCGCGCCTAACGCTTGCCGCCGTCCCGCGCCGACCGACTTTCCCCGGGTGCTGAAGCCGCTCAGCGCGCCGGCCGGCCGGCCAGTCGTTCCTTCGCGATGCGCTCGGCGCGATCGCCGCTGCCGTCGAGCAGACGCGCAAGGACGGGTTCGCTGGCGCGCGGGTGCTCGGCGACGAGGCGGCGGAGCGTTGCGTCGTCGAGGGAGGCGAGGATGTCGAGCGCGGTGGGCGGGGCATGACGGTTGCGCGCCACGGTGAGCCGCACTGTTTCCTCGCGGTCGAAGGCGAGCCGGGTCAGCGCGGCGTCGGACAGGCGCGGCGATTCGGCGGCGGCGGCGCGTACGGCAGGATGGCGATCGCCGGAGAGGCGCTCGAGGAGCTCCTCGGGCAGGTCGGCGCGGCGTGCGAGGGTGGCGCGCACGACAGGATCGGTGTCGCGCAGCAGCAGGGCGAATAGCCCGGCGTTGAGCAGGCCG
>NZ_WBUS01000143.1 GCF_008933605.1 Albidovulum sp. | reverse complement strand
CGGCAGATGCGGGCCGCCTGGCAGGACGCGGCCCAGCGCCTCGGCGCCGTGCCGCAGCCGCTGCGGATCGCCGCCTGCGAGGTCACGGGGCGGTTCTTCATGTCGGAGGCGCTGCCCGACTGGAGCGCGCGGGCGGAGGTGCCGGCGGAACTCGCGATCCACGACGACCTCTTCGCGCTCGACAGGGGCGCCTACGACCTGATCGTGACGCCGGCCGACAGCCTGCCGGAGGGTGCCGTCGGGGTCGAGATCGGGCGGCTCGACTGGGGCATCTATGCCGCGCCGGCCTACCTTGCCGCGCATCCCCTGCGTGCGGGCAGCAACAGCCTCGATGGCCACCGGGTCATCCGCGCCTCCGGGTCGCTGGCGCGGATCCGCGGCTACGCGGCCTTTGCCGCGCTTGGCGGTGCGCCCGCGCTCCTGTCGTCGAGCCCCTTCGCCCAGGCGGAGGCCTGTGCGCGGGGGCAGGGGATCGCGGCCCTGCCGCGGGCGCTCGGCCAGGCCGACGCGCGGCTCGTGGCGCTGGACGTCGCCGTGCCCGAGGCCACCGCCGTCTGGCTCATGGCCGACCGGCACTCGGCCGGCCATCCCCGCATCGCGGCGTTCCTGAGATGGGCACGCCGGAGGTTCGCCACGAAGCCGGTTGCGGCCGCCGGCGCGTGACCCCATAGAGAGGCAACCGAACAAGGGGAAGGGGAAGGCGATGAAGGCGCGGGTCAAATGGGTCGAGGCGCGGTGCTTCACCGGCGAGGTCGAGGCGGGCCACCGCATCGTGCTTGGCAACGCCTACGAGGGCAGTCCGAAACCGGGGCCGAGCCCGATGGAGCTTCTCCTCATCGGCACCGGCGGCTGCGCCGCCTACGACGTCGTCCACATCCTCCAGAAGGGCCGCGAGCCGGTGGAGGATGTCACCTGCGACGTGACCGCCGAGCGGGCGGAGACGGAGCCCAAGGTCTTCACCAGGATCCACCTCCATTTCACCGTGAAGGGGAAGGGGCTGAGCCTCGCCAAGGTCGAGCGGGCGGTGCAGCTTTCGGCCGAGAAATACTGCTCGGCTTCCGCGATGATGGCAGCCACGGCCGAGGTCACGCACGACGTCGAGGTGGTGGATACGGGGGTGTGAGGTTGACACGCCTCAACCGCCCACGTTTCAGCAGGACGAGGCAGGTCCCTGCGTTCGGCAGTGGCTGCCCGCGCGCCAACAGGTCTCGGCAGTCAGCGGATGGATCGTGACGTGGCGCGTTCGGAACTGTAGTCTTGCTGCCAGGTGCCGTTCATCACGTCAGTGAGGCTTCCAAAGTTGATGGTCTGGCTCGAAGCGCTGAGCTATCTGGTCACGATCCTCGGATTCCCGACAGCGATATACGTGATCGTCCGTGAAGAGCGCCTGCGCCGGACGAACGAGGTAAACGAGCTGCACCGAAATCTTTCGGAGGAATACGACACCTTCCTCAGGCTGGTGATGGACAATTCAGACCTGCTGCTGATGAGCCGGTCAAGCCTGCCGGAACCGATCAGCGAAGAACAGCGGGAACGGACCGAGATAATATTCAGGATGTTGGTGTCCCTGTTCGAGAAGGCCTATATCATTCTTTACGCCGAGAAGATGGACGAACCTGCCCGCCGCCGCTGGCTCTCGTGGGAGGACGACATGATCGAATGGTGTCGGCGCAGGGACTTTCGCACGGCCTTGCCGGATCTCCTGGAAGGCGAGGATCCGGCGTTCAGCGCCTACATCACGCATCTGGCCGAAACGAGAACTTAGCCAGAGAAGTCTTGAGGCCTGGCACTGTTTCTTGATGAAGCAGGTTCACTTGTCCTGACGGTCGCGCAGATCGGGCCGTCAAGCGCGCCCGACTGGCCTCACCCCTGCTTCACTAGCCTCAGCAAGAACAGGAAGATCACCGCGCCGATGGTGGCGTGGATTATGGCCGCGAGCATCCCGCCGCCCATGCCGAGGCCGATCCGGGGCAGGATGAAGCCGGCGATGAAGGCGCCGATGATGCCGACGACGATGTTGCCGACGAGGCCGAAGCCGTAGCCCTTGACGATCTGGCCGGCGAGCCAGCCCGCCACCGCGCCGATCACCAGTATGGCCAGCAGTCCGAACGGTCCCATGAAGCGCTCCCTTCGCTGATGCCTCGGCGCGAGACTAGCATATCGCGGCGGGACGGGAAGCCGCGCGGCGCTCACCCCGCCTTGGCCTGCCGCTTGCGTTCGTGCGGGTCGAGGAAGCGTTTGCGCAGGCGCACGATCTTGGGCGTCACCTCCACGAGTTCGTCGTCCTCGACATAGGCGATGGCCTCCTCGAGGCTCATCCGGACGGGGGGCGTAAGCCGCACCGCCTCGTCGGTGCCGGAGGCGCGGATGTTGGTCAGCTTCTTGCCCTTGAGCGGGTTCACTTCCAGATCGTTGTCGCGCGAATGCTCGCCGATGATCATGCCCTCGTAGACCTGTTCCTGCGCGCCGATGAAGAGCTTGCCGCGTTCTTCGAGGTTCCAGAGCGCGTAGGCGACGCTGACCCCGTTCTCCATGGAAATCAGCACGCCGACGCGGCGGCCCTCGATCGGGCCCTTGTGCGGCGCCCAGCCGTGGAAGATGCGGTTGAGGACGCCGGTGCCGCGGGTGTCGGTCAGGAACTGGCCGTTGTAGCCGATGAGCCCGCGCGAGGGCACATGGGCGACGATCCGCGTCTTGCCGACGCCCGCGGGCTTCATCTCGACCAGCTCGCCCTTCCGCTGGCCGGTGAGCTTGTCGATGACGACGCCGGAGTAGTCGTCGTCGACGTCGACGATGACCTCCTCGATCGGTTCCAGCCGCTGGCCGTTCTCCTCCCGGAAGATCACGCGCGGCCGGGAGATGCTGAGCTCGAACCCCTCGCGGCGCATGTTCTCGATGAGCACGCCCATCTGCAGTTCGCCCCGCCCCGAGACGACGAAGGCCTCGCCCGAGGGGGTGTCGGCGACCTTGATGGCGACGTTGGACTCGGCCTCCTTCAGGAGCCGCTCGCGGATGACGCGGGACTGCACCTTGGTGCCGTCGCGCCCCGCGAGCGGGCTGTCGTTGATTCCGAAGGTGACGGAGATCGTCGGCGGGTCGATCGGCTGCGCGGGCAGGGGGATGTCGATTTCCGGCGCGCAGAGCGTGTCGGCGACGGTCGCCTTCGACATGCCGGCAAGCGTCACGATGTCGCCCGCCTCCGCCGTGTCCACCGCCGTCTGGGCGAGGCCGCGGAAGGCGAGGATCTTGGTCACGCGGAACTGCTCGATCCGCTCGCCGCCGCGCGAGAGCGCCTTCACCTGGTCGCCGAGGCGCACCCGCCCGGATTCGATCCGGCCCGTCAGGATGCGGCCGATGAAGGGGTCGGCCGAAAGCGTCGTCGCCAGCATCCGGAAGGGCTTCTCCACGTCCGCGATCTGCCGCGGCGCCGGGACGTGGCGCACCACGAGGTCGAAGAGCGCCGAGAGGTCCTTGCGCGGCCCCGCCAGCGTCTCGTCCGCCCAGCCGGAGCGGCCGGAGGCGTAGAGATGCGGGAAGTCGAGCTGCGCGTCGTCGGCGCCGAGGTTGGCGAAGAGGTCGAAGACCTCGTTCAGCGCCCGGTCGGGCTCGGCGTCGGGCTTGTCCACCTTGTTCAGGACGACGATCGGCCTCAGCCCCAGCGCCAGCGCCTTGGAGGTGACGAACTTCGTCTGCGGCATCGGCCCCTCGGCGGCATCGACCAGCAGCACCACGCCGTCCACCATGTTGAGGATGCGCTCCACCTCGCCGCCGAAGTCGGCGTGGCCGGGCGTGTCGACGATGTTGATCCGCGTGCCCCTCCACTCGACGCTCGTCGCCTTGGCGAGGATGGTGATCCCGCGCTCGCGTTCGATGTCGTTCGAATCCATCGCCCGCTCGGCCACGGCCTGGTTTTCCCGGAAAGCGCCGGACTGCTTGAGAAGCTCGTCCACGAGTGTCGTCTTGCCGTGGTCAACGTGTGCGATGATCGCGATGTTGCGAAGGTCCATGAAGTCCGCCGTTTCCTGAAGCTGTGGCCAGATAGAGGAAAACCGGCGCGAAGGCCAGCACCAATCCGGCGGCGCGGGCCGGACGCGCCGGGGGGCAGCGGCAATCGGTCGCCTTGCCGCGCCCCGGCCGCAGGGCGGCAAATCGGCCCCGTGCATCGGGGGAACCTGCCTTGGCCACGACCCAGCCATTCAACGTCATGACGAAGCCCGCCGGGCCGTTCTGCAACATCGACTGCACCTATTGCTACTATACCGAGAAGACGGGCCTCTATCCCGACACCGCGAAGTTCCGGATGCCGGACGAGGTGCTCGAACGCTACACCCGCGCGCATGTCGCGGCGCAGGCCGCGGCGGGGCTGACCGAGGTGACCTTCTACTGGCAGGGGGGCGAGCCGACCGTGCTCGGCATCGACTTCTTCCGCCGCGCCCTTGCGTTGCAGGCCGCGCATCGTCCGGCGGGAATGACGATTCGCAATGCGCTGCAGACGAACGGAACGCTGATCGACGCGGACTGGGCCGTGTTCCTGGCCGCGAACGGCTTTCTCGTGGGGCTGTCGCTCGACGGCCCGAAGGCGCTGCATGACCGGTACCGGCGCGATCGCGCCGGCCGGCCGACGTTCGACGCGGTGATGCGCGGCCTCGGCCATCTGCTCGGCGCCGGGGTCGAGACCAACCTCCTCGCCACGGTCCACAGCGCCAACGTGGTGAAGCCGAAGGAGGTCTACCGCTTCCTCGCCGGCCTCGGCGTGCATTATCTCCAGTTCATCCCGGTGGTGGAGCGGTCGGGCCCGGCGGGGCGTCTCAGCGGCCCGCCCGGGAGCGGTACCGATCCCGCCGCCGCCGTCACCCGCTGGAGCGTGAGCCCCGTGGCCTACGGCAAGTTTCTCTGCGACATCTTTGATCTCTGGTACCGGCGCGATGCCGGGCGGATATCGGTCCAGCATTTCGACGTGATGGCGGGCATCCTTATCGGCCAGCCGGCGTCGCTCTGCGTCTTCGCCGAAGACTGCGGCGGCGGGCTCGCGCTCGAACACAACGGCGACGTCTACGCCTGCGATCACTACGTCTACCCCGAGTACCGGCTGGGCAACCTGATGCGGGACGATCTCGCCGAACTGGCGGCCGCGCCCGCGCAGCGCGCCTTCGGGGCGATGAAGCGCGAGGCGCTTCCGGCGCAGTGCCGCGCCTGCCGGTTCCGCTTCGCCTGCCACGGCGGTTGCCCCAAGCATCGCTTCGCGGTCACGCGCGATGGCGAGGCCGGGCTCAACTACCTCTGCGCCGCCTACCGCCGCTTCCTCGTCCACGCCGGGCCGCGGCTCGCCGAGATGGCGGTTCGCGTGGCGAGCGGCGCCCCGCCGAAACCGCCGCGGTGACGGCCCTGCGGCGCTCAGGTGGCGATGTAGCGGTCGCGCCTGTGGTTCACGGCGATCACAAGGTTCACGACCAGCGCGCCGAGGGCGGAGATCGCGACGGTGGCGGCGTCGCGCAGCGTCAGCGCAATCGCGAAGACCGCGATGTCGAAGAGAAGCTGCGTCCAGCCGGCGCGGAATCCGGTGCGGTCCTGGAGGAGAAGCGCCACGATGCCGACGCCGCCGAGGCTCGCCCCGTGGCGGAAGAGCGCGAGAAGCGCCGAGCCCGAGATCGCGCCGAAGAGCACCGCGCCGACGATGGGGTCGAGGTGGGCGAAGGACACCCAGTGCGGGAAGAGCATGGCGAGGCCCGACATGAGCGCGACGGAGAGGAAGGTCTTCAGGACGAAGACAGGCCCGAAGCGCCGCCAACCGAGCCAGTAGAAGGGCAGGTTGACGGCGAAGAACACGGGACCGAAGCCCCAGCCGGTCGCGTAGGAGATCAGGACCGCGAGCCCCGCCGTCTGGCCGGTCACGAGGCCGAGGTGGGTCAGGATGGTGATGCCGAAGGCGGCCATGCCGGCGCCGTAGGCGATGCCCTGCGCGTCGTCGAGAAGGCTGTGTCGGTTCGGATCGGCCATGGCGCCTGATGCGCCAATCCGCGCCGAAGGTCCAGAGGCCCCGGCCCCTTCTTCTTGGCCGAGATACTCCGGGGGTCCGGGGGCAGCGCCCCCGGCGGGTCGCCCCCGCCAGGGGGCGAAACCCCTGTCAGGCCAGCGCCTTGTTCAGATACTCGTCTACCTTCTCGAGATAGCCCATCGTCGTCAGCCACTTCTGGTCCGGCCCGACGAGGAGCGCGAGGTCCTTGGTCATGAGGCCGTCCTCGACCGTCTGCACGCAGACCTTCTCCAGCGTCTCGGCGAAGCGGGCGAGGGCCGCGTTGCCGTCGAGCTTGGCGCGATGCTTCAGGCCCCCGGTCCAGGCATAGATCGAGGCGATGGAGTTCGTCGAGGTCTCCTTGCCCTGCTGGTGCTGGCGGTAGTGGCGGGTGACGGTGCCGTGCGCGGCCTCGGCCTCGACGATCTTGCCGTCGGGCGTCATCAGGACGCTCGTCATCAGGCCGAGCGAGCCGAAGCCCTGCGCCACCGTGTCCGATTGCACGTCGCCGTCGTAGTTCTTGCAGGCCCAGACATAGCCGCCCGACCACTTCAGCGCCGAGGCCACCATGTCGTCGATCAGCCGGTGCTCGTAGGTGATGCCGGCCTTCTTGAAGGCGTCGGCGAATTCCTCCTCGTAGACCTTCTGGAAGAGGTCCTTGAAGCGGCCGTCATAGGCCTTGAGGATGGTGTTCTTGGTCGAGAGATAGACCGGCCAGCCCTTCGTCAGGCCGTAATTCATCGAGGCGCGGGCGAAATCGAGGATCGACTGGTCGAGGTTGTACATTGCCATGGTGACGCCGGCGCCGGGGGCGTCGAAGACGTCCTTCTCGATCACCGTGCCGTCCTCGCCGACGAACTTGATCGTCAGCTTGCCCGGCCCCGGGAAGCGGAAGTCGGTGGCGCGGTACTGGTCGCCGAAGGCATGGCGGCCGACGACGATGGGCTTGGTCCAGCCGGGCACGAGGCGGGGGACGTTCCGGCAGATGATCGGTTCGCGGAAGATCACGCCGCCGAGGATGTTGCGGATCGTGCCGTTCGGGCTGCGCCACATCTGCTTCAGGCCGAATTCCTCGACCCGCGCCTCGTCGGGCGTGATCGTCGCGCATTTCACCGCGACGCCCACTTCCCGGGTCTTCATCGCCGCGTCGACCGTCACCTGGTCGTCGGTGCGGTCACGCTCCTCGATGCCGAGGTCGTAGTAGAGCAGGTCGATGTCGAGATAGGGCAGGATCAGCTTCTTCTTGATGAAGTCCCAGATGATCCGCGTCATCTCGTCGCCGTCCATCTCGACAACGGGATTCGCGACCTTGATCTTCGCCATGGGCATTCTCCGCCTCCGGGGTGACTTGCTGGGCCGGGTCATAGCGGAATTCGCGGCCGGGGGAAAGATGGTATGCCGTCGTATACTGAAATCGCCCGAGGCGTCAGAAGAGCCAGCGTCCGAGTGGCGTCCGCAGGAGCCCGAGGCCGATCGCCGCAGCCGCGGCGAACCCGGCGAGCCCGAGCGCGAACGAGCCGAGTTCGAAGGGGGCGACGCGCAGGAGCACGGCGAGCACGAAGACGTGGAGGAGGTAGACCGCCATCGACAGTTCCGCCGCGAGGCGGGTGGCCCCCGTGCCGGACGCCGGCCTGAGGAGCGCAACCGCGATCAGCGGCACGGCGACGTAAAGCTGCTGGCCCCCCGCGACGCCGGCAGCCTCGGCCGCGAGCCCCAGCGCGGCGGCGACGAGCGCGGTGAGGCCGAGCCAGAAGGGCTCCGCGCCGGCTGCCGCGAGGGCCATTCCGAAGAAGAGGGCGGGCCCGTAGTCGAGAAAGACTTGGATGCCCGGGGGGAGGCTCTCGAGGTCGAGACCGAGGAGCCAGAGGCCGGAGCCGACGGCCGCGAGCGAAAGCGACGCCAGCGGCCGCGCGGCCGCCGGCCAGGCCCGGCGCGCGGCGGCGACGGCGAGCGAGGCGAGGAAGGCGAAGGGCAGGAACCAGAGCGGGCCCATGGTGCCCGCGGGCGGGAACCAGCCGG
>NZ_WBUS01000142.1 GCF_008933605.1 Albidovulum sp. | reverse complement strand
ACGAGATTCCGTTCTGAACCGACGCACGCGGGGGCGGTGCCCCCGCCCCGCCGGGAGGTGAAGCAACGCAGAGGCCGGGACGCCGAGCTGAGGGCGCCCGGCACCGGGCGCTTGTCTCAGCGCCCCGCGAGCGCGTCGCCCAGAAGCCGCACCACCACCTCGCCCGGCACGTCCGTCGCCACGAAGGCCTCGCCGATCGCGCGGGCCAGGATGAAGCGCAGGCGTCCGTCCATCACCTTCTTGTCCTGCGCCATCAGCGCCATCAGCGCCTCGGCCCCCGGCAACTCGCCCGGGATATCCGCCAGATCGACCTTCATCCCCATCGCCCTGAGATGCGCCCGCACCCGGCTCGGCGCCTCCTGGCTGCAAAGGCCGAGCCGCTGCGAAAGTTCGAAGGCGAGCGCGCAGCCGACCGCGACGCCCTCGCCGTGCAGAAGCCGGCCGGAATAGCCTGTCGCGGTCTCGAGCGCATGGCAGAAGGTGTGGCCGAGGTTGAGGAGCGCGCGCTCCCCCTCCTCGGTTTCGTCGCGCTCGACGATCCGCGCCTTCATCTCGACCGACCGGCGCACCGCATGCTGCCGGGCCGCCCGGTCGCCGGCGGCGAGCGACGGGCCGTTCGCCTCCAGCCAGTCGAAGAAGCGGGCATCGCCGAGTAGCCCGTATTTCACCACCTCACCGTAGCCGGAAAGGAAGTCGCGGGCGGGCAGTGTCTCGAGCACGGAGGTGTCGGCCAGCACCAGCGAGGGCTGGTGGAAGGCGCCGATGAGGTTCTTGCCGTGGACGGAGTTGATGCCGGTCTTGCCGCCGACCGAACTGTCGACCTGCGCAAGAAGCGTCGTCGGGATCTGCACGAAGCGCACCCCGCGCCGCAGCACTGCCGCGGCGAAGCCCGCGAGATCGCCGATCACCCCGCCGCCAAGCGCGACCACCACGTCGCGCCGCTCCACCTTCTGCTCCAGGAGCCAGTCGACCGCGCGCGAGAACTCCGCCCAGCCTTTCGTCGCCTCGCCGGGCGGCAGCGCGAGCGCCACCGTCTCGATCCCGCCGAGCCCCGCGCGGAGCGCCTCCAGATGGAGCCCGGCCACGGTCGTGTCGGTCAGGACCGCGACACGACGGCGGCGGAGCAGCGGCGCGACCTCCTCGCCCGCACGCGCAATGAGGCCCGCGCCGATGCGCACGTCGTAGCTGCGCGGCCCGAGATCCACGCGGACGGTGTCTGTCGTTTCTGTCATGTCGTCTCCAGGATATCCGGGCGGGACGCGAGTGCGGCGCGGACCTTCGCGGCCATCTCCTCGACCGAATATTCGGGGGCCGCCTCCACGATCAGCTGCGCCTCCGCATAGACCGGCGCGCGCCCGTCCAGGAGCGTGGCCAGCGTCGCCTTGGGATCGGCCGTCCTGAGAAGCGGGCGTGTCGTCTTGTGGCGCACCCGCTGCCACAGCAGCTCCAGGTCCGCCTTCAGCCAGACCGCCACCCCCTTCTCGGCAATGAGCGCGCGGTTCGCGGGCGACAGGAAGGCGCCGCCGCCGGTCGAGAGAACACAGGGCGGCCCGTTCAGGAGCCGCGCCAGCACCTCGCTCTCCCGCGCGCGGAAGAAGGCCTCGCCGTCGCGGCGGAAGATCTCGGTCACCGACATGCTGGCCGCGCGCTCGATCTCCTCGTCGGAATCGAGGAAGGGGACACCGAGCGCCCGGGCGAGCGCGGTCCCCACCGCGGTCTTTCCCGCGCCCATCATGCCGATGAGCACGACCGTCTTCCTCAGCACGCCGGTTCCCAACTCGGTCCCGTCTCCCTCCGGGCGGCCGGTGGCAAGTCCTCGCCCGGCCCGCGAACTTTCTGCCCTCAATGGCGTGAACTTGCCGCGAATGCCATATATAAATGCACACGGGGGGCGGCCCCCGCGACGGGCACGGGCAGGAAACAACAAGAAGACGGCAGGACCACATGTTGCGCATTCTCAAGGTCATCTTCATTCTCGCGGTCATGGGCTTCGCCGGTCTCGCCGGCTATGCCTATCTCGGCGACATGACGCCGGAGCGGAGCGAAGTCAGGACACCGGTCGAGCTGGATGTGCAGCGCTAGGGCCCTTCTCGTCGTCACCGTGCTTCTCGCCGTGCCGGCAGGGCTTGCGGCCGAGACCGCCCCGGGCGAGCCCTTGTCGGCGATCGACTGGCTGTCGAAATCCGTCGCGACGCCGGCGCTGATGCCCGCCCCGGCGCCGGCCGAGCCCCCCGTGGCGACGTCGGTCACGCAGGGGGCGATCAGCACCCTGCCGCTCGACGCCCCTTCGCTCGACGCCATCGGGCTGAGCTCGGTGGCACGGACGGGCCTGCCGCGCGATCTCTGGGGCACCACGGCCTCCGCCGACCTCGCGCGCATGATCCGGGCCGAGCGGGTGCACACGCTCCCGGCCATCCAGTCGCTGCTCTACAAGCTCCTGCTGGCCGAACTGAACCCACCCTCCGATTCCGACGGCCAGGGGACGGTCTTTCTCGCCCGCATCGACAAGCTGCTCGACCTCGGCGCACTCGACCCGGCGCTGGCACTTCTGGAACAGGTCGACCATCCGCCGCCCGAGGTCTTCCGGCGGCGGTTCGACATCGCGCTCCTGACCGGAGAGGAGGACCGCGCCTGCGAGGTCATGCGCGAGACGCCCGGCATTTCGCCGACCTTCCAGGCCCGCGTCTTCTGCCTCGCACGCGGCGGCGACTGGAACGCGGCGGCCCTCTCGCTCCGGACGGGCGAGACGCTGGGCTACATTCCCGCCGACATGGTGCCGCTGCTCGAACGCTTCCTCGACCCCGAACTCGCCGACGGGGCGCCGGACCTGCCGGTGCCCGCCCGCCCCTCGCCGCTTGACCTCAGGCTGATGGAGGCCATCGGCGAACCGCTCCAGACCTCGACCCTGCCGCTCGCCTTCGCCCATGCCGACCTCACGTCGAACGCCGGCTGGAAGACGCGGCTGGAGGCGGCCGAGCGGCTGTCGCGCACCGGGGCGATCGAGCCGAACCTGCTTCTGGGGCTCTACACCGAGCGTGAGGCGGCCGCCTCGGGCGGCGTGTGGGAGAGGGTGCGGGCCATTCAGGCGCTGGACCGCGCGATCACCGCATCGGACCGGGCGGCGGTGGCACGGGCGCTGCCCGTGGCCTGGCAACTCGTCGAGGCGCAGGAACTCGAGGTGCCCTTTGCCGCGCTCTTCGGCGAGGCGCTCGCCGGGATGGACCTCGAGGGCGCGGCGGGCGCGCGCGCCTTCCGGGTCGGGCTTCTCTCGGACGGATACGAGCGCGTGGCCAAGGCGAGGACGCCGCGCGACGGCAGCGAGGCCTTCCTGATCGGCCTGGCGACCGGCGATGGAGCGGGCACGGTTCCGCCCGACCAGATGGGCGCGGCGATCAAGGCGGCGTTCACCGGCACCGCGGGACCGACCCAGGAATTCGCGGCGCTGATCGACGAGCGGCGGCTGGGCGAAGCGCTCCTGAAGGCGATCGACCAGATCACCGACGGCGCCCGCGGCGACCTCAGGGACGTGACCGAGGGGCTGGCCTTCCTGCGCCATGTCGGGCTCGAGACGACGGCGCGGCGGGCGGCGCTGGAACTCGTGCTCCTGGAACGGCGAGGCTGACGATGGCGGCTCCCGCCCCGGACCGCGAGGCCGCGCGCTGGATCTCGGCCTTCCTCGAGGCGCAGGCGGCGGAACTCGACGCCGCCCGCAACACGCTGCTTGCCTATGGTCGCGACCTGAAGGACTTCGCGTCCTGGCTCGCCCGGCGCAAGCTCGACTTCGCCCGCGCGACCCGCGCCGACGTGGAAGCCTATCTCGTCGCCTGCGACGCCGAGGGGCTTTCCCGCGCCACCCGCGCGCGCCGGCTCTCGGCCATCCGCCAGCTCTACCGCTTCGCCTATGACGAGGGTTGGCGCGCCGAGAACCCCGCGATCCAGATCGCCGGCCCCGCCAGGGCGGTGCACCTGCCGAAGGTCCTGACGGTGGAGGAGGTGGACCGCCTCCTCGCCGCGGCGCGCGCCTCGGGCCGAAGCCCGGCCGAGCAAATCCGCAACACCTGCCTGATGGAACTCCTCTACGCAACGGGGATGCGGGTCAGCGAACTCGTGACCCTCCCCGTCGCGGCGGCGCGGGGGGATCCGCGGATGCTGATGGTGAAGGGCAAGGGCGGCAAGGAACGCATGGTCCCGCTTTCTTCCCCTGCCCGCGCGGCGCTGGCGGCCTGGCTCGCCACCCGCGACGCGGCCGAGGAGGCCGCGCGGATCGAGGCGCGTCAGCCGCCCTCGCGGCATCTCTTCCCCGCGCGCGGGCGCGACGGGCATCTGACCCGGCAGGCGTTCCACGGTCTGCTGAAGGACCTCGCGGCCGCCGCCGGCATCGCGCCCGCGCGGGTGACCCCCCACGTCCTGCGCCACGCCTTCGCCACCCATCTCCTCGCCGGCGGCGCCGATCTTCGCGTCATCCAGACGCTGCTCGGCCACGCCGATGTCTCCACCACCGAGATCTACACCCATGTCCTCGACGAGCGGCTGCGCGCGCTCGTGCTCGAACATCATCCCCTCGCCCGCGAGTGAGCGCGGCGCGGCCGCTTGAAGGCGGCGGGCTGCGCGGCGATAACGGAGCGAACGAAAGGACGCCCCCCTGATGACCGCCGACCTCATGCTCGACACGACGACCTGGCTGACCGCGGGCGCGATCGTGGTGCTTCTCCTGATGTCTGCCTTCTTCTCGGGCTCGGAGACGGCGCTGACGGCCGCCTCGCGCGGCAAGCTCCGGGCGCAGGCCGACAAGGGCAACACCGGCGCCGAGATCGCGCTGAAGCTGAAGGAGGACGGCGAGAGGCTGATCGGCGCGATCCTGCTCGGCAACAACGTCGTCAACATCCTTGCCGCCTCGCTCGCCACCGCGCTCTTCACTCGGCTCTTCGGCGCCAACGGCGTGGCGGTCGCCACCATGGTGATGACGGCCCTCGTCCTCGTCTTCGGTGAGGTCCTGCCCAAGACCTACGCGATCACCAGCCCCGAGACGGCGGCCACCCGCCTCTCCCGGCCGATCCGCGTGCTGGTGCGCGTGCTCAGCCCCGTCGTCGCCGTCGTCCGCACCGTGGTGCGTGCCTTCCTCATGCTCTTCGGCGTCAGGACCGACCCGGACAGCCACATCCTTTCCGTCCGCGAGGAAATCATCGGGGCGCTCGCCATCGGCCACTCCGCCGGCAGCGTCCAGAAAGAGGACCGCGACCGCCTCCTCGGTGCGCTCGACCTCTCGGACCGGACGGTGGAGGAGATCATGCGCCACCGCAGCCAGATCCAGATGCTCGACGCCGACGCGGCACCCGACGCGCTCATCAGCCAGGTGCTCGCATCGCCGCACACCCGCCTGCCGCTCTACCGCGGCGAGCGCGAGAACATTGTCGGCGTGATCCACGCCAAGGACCTCCTGCGTGCGGTCGAACGGTTCCTGCTGACCGGAGACGGCGATCTCGATTCGGTCTCCGACCTCGACATCCTGAGCGTGTCCAAGGCGCCCTACTTCGTGCCCGAGACCACACCCCTCGACGAGCAGATGCGCGAGTTCCTGAAGCGCCGCACCCATTTCGCGCTCGTCGTGGACGAATACGGCGAACTTCGCGGCCTGATCACGCTCGAGGACATCATCGAGGAGATCGTCGGCGAGATCACCGACGAGTTCGACATCGATGCCGAGCATCCGCTGAAGCGGACCGAGGCGGGCGACTACATCGTCGACGGCGCCATGACGATCCGCGACCTCAACCGCGCGACCGACTGGGTGCTTCCCGACGACGAGGCCAACACCATCGCCGGCCTCGTCCTGCACGAGGCCCAGGTGATCCCGAACGAGGGCCAGGTCTTCTCGTTCCACGGCTTCCGCTTCGAGGTCGTCCAGCGCAAGGAAAACCGGATCACGCGGCTGAAGATCCGGCCGCTCTGAGCCTCACCGCGACTTGAAGAGCGAGCCGAGGATGCCGCGCACGATGGCCTGCCCGGTCCTCGTGCCAAGCTGGCGCGCGAGGCTCTTGCCGAAGGTCGCGGCGACGCTGTCGGAACGCGAGGAGGACCGCCGCGCCGTCGACCTGCCGACCTCGGGCGCCTCGTAGCGGCGGGCCTGCTTCAGCTCGCGAAGCTCCTCCTTCATCCGGTCTTCCTCGGCCGCCGCCTCCGCGGCCGCCTTCGCGGCCTCGGCGGCGCGCGTCTGAAGCCGCTCGAAGGCCGAGTCGCGGTCGGTCACGGTGTCGTACTTGAAACCGAGCCCCGAGCCGGAGATGACCGTGCGCCGCTCCTCGTCGGTGATCGGGCCGAGCCGGCTCGCCGGCGGGCGGACCAGCGTGCGCTCGACCATGCCGGGCACGCCCTTGGCCTCGAGGAAGGACGTCACGGCCTCGCCGGTCCCCACTTCCTTGATCGCGGTCTCGGTGTCGAACCGGGGGTTGGGGCGGTAGTTCTCGGCCGCGCGGGCAAGGTCGCGCTGATCCTTCGCGGTGAAGGCGCGGAGCGCGTGCTGGACCCGGTTGCCGAGCTGGCCGAGGATGTCGTCGGGCACATCCGCGGGGTTCTGGGTGATGAAATAGACCCCCACCCCCTTGGAGCGGATCAGCCGCGCGACCTGCTCTACCTTGTCCACCAGCGCCTTGGGCGCGTCGTCGAAGAGCAGGTGCGCCTCGTCGAAGAAGAAGACGAACTTCGGCTTCTCCGGGTCGCCGACTTCGGGCAGGTCCTCGAAAAGCTCCGACAGGAGCCAGAGCAGGAAGGTCGCGTAGAGCCGGGGCGAGCCCATCAGCCGGTCGGCGGCGAGGATGTTCACCTGGCCGCGCCCGTCCGGCAGCACCCGCATCATGTCGGCGAGGTCGAGCGCGGGTTCCCCGAAAAGTCGTGTGCCGCCCTGGTTCTCCAGCACCAGCAACTGCCGCTGGATCGCCCCCACCGTCGCCGGCGAGACATTGCCGTAGCGCAGGCCGATCTCCGCGGCGTTCTCGCCGATCCAGACGAGCATCGCCTGCAGGTCCTTGAGATCGAGAAGCGGCAGCCCCTCCTCGTCGGCGAGCCGGAAGGCGATGTTCAGGACCCCCTCCTGCGGCTCCGACAGGTCCATCAGCCGCGAGAGGAGCAGCGGCCCCATCTCCGTCACCGTGGTGCGCACGGGCGTGCCCTGTTCGCCGAAGAGGTCCCAGAAGGCAACCGGGAAGGACTGGTATTGCAGGTCGTAGCCGATCGTGGCGCAGCGCTTCATGAAGGCGTCGTGGAGCTTCGCCTCGGCCGAGCCGGCCATCGCCAACCCGGCGAGATCGCCCTTCACGTCCGACAGGAAGACCGGCACGCCCGCGGCGGAAAACGCCTCGGCGAGGATCTGCAGCGTCACCGTCTTGCCGGTGCCGGTGGCCCCGGCGATGAGCCCGTGGCGGTTGCCGTACTTCAGAAGCAGTTGCTGCGGCGTGGCGTAGCCCTCGCCGCCGCCGCCCACGAATAGTCCACCGTCCGTCAACACCTTGATCCCTCGCCTCAAACCGGTCTTGGCGAAACAATACATCCTTAACCCTGCCGTGCCAGTGTCGATTGCATCCGGGCGCGCCGTCCTCGGCGCCGGGATGTTGCTTCCTCCCTGTCTGACTGGCCGCGCGGGCTCTCCTGCGCGGTTTTTTTCGTTCAGAATCAGTTTCGTGGCGCTGCAATTTTTCCGGTTGACGCAAGGATGCGAAGGCAATAGCGTGCGGGCCAATGACTAAGTCGGCCTGTCCGACAGGGAGCGAAAGTATTGGAAAGGGCCCCCAACGGGGCCCTTTTTTCGTCTCCCCGCGGGCCCTTGCCGCGCGCTCGGCAGAAAGCCGCTGTCCGCGCCGGCCGGCGCTTTCGCCGCTGACACTGGCGGATCGCCATGCTAAACGCGGCGCGAAATTCCCATGGACGAACGGAAAGAACCCATGCCCGCACTTCTCCGCCCGCTGAGCCTCGCCGCTGCCCTTCTCGCCTGCCTGCCCGCCGCGGCGCAGGAAGCGACGCAGCCGGCCCCGGCGACCGACACCGGTACCGCGGCGGGCAGGCAGGCGAGAAGG
>NZ_WBUS01000297.1 GCF_008933605.1 Albidovulum sp. | reverse complement strand
TACTGCATCTCCTGCGCGCCACGCCTCGATCATGCCGTCGCCGTTTGGCGGAACAGGGGCCGGCTCTGACGAAGGCCTCCGCGCCTGGCGCCTCGCGCGCCGGGAGGCCCGTCTCTTCGCCCTGACCGTGCGCGAACTCGATGACCTCAGCGACGATGTGCTGAAGGACATCGGACTCGTGCGCGGGTCCATCAAGGCGACGTTGCGCGAACGCGGCCGGGGCTGAGACCGGACCCGGGCCCCGCCGCTTCCCGGTCAGGGCGGCGCTCTCCTCGGCGCCGGCCAGGAAGTGCGTCTCGAATTTCGTCATGCCGTATCCCTTTCGAAATCGCTCGGTACCGGATCGGCGCCGGCGACGGCCTGGGCGCGGGGTGATCGGGAGCCTTTGGGGTTCGTTTCCCCGCGCGCAGGAGCCCTTGGCCGGGGCCGCGGGCTCGTCTGCGGCGGGGAAGGTGAAATGATTTGGAACTGAAAAAAACTTGTAAGAATAACAGCTTGCCGCGGAAACCGTGGTTCGTGCGCGGGTCGCTTGACCGCATTCCTGCCGGGGTCCAGTATCCTGGCTCTCCCCGACCCGTCCGCGGCCGGTCAAATCGTGGGAGGATTTTTTGTTGATTGTTGCGTCAATATCCAACGAATTCTTCGCATGATTGCCATAAGAGACCCTGATGGATGTGGAACTCTACCGCACGTTTCTTGCCGTCGCGGATTCCGGCGGCTTCACCGCTGCGGCGCAGATCGTGGGCCGGACGCAGTCGGCCGTCAGCCAGCAGATACGGCGTCTGGAGGAGGCCTTCGGCCAGCCGCTGATCGACCGCGCGGCGAGCCCGGTCACGCTGACGGAATACGGCAAGGCCTTGCTGCGCCCCGCCCGCGAGATTGTCGACACCCATGACGAAGCCGTCGCCGCGTTCCGGCGCACGACCTTCGAGGGGATCATCGTCGTCGGCGTCGCCGATGCCTATGTGAACCGCATCCTGAAGGACGTTGTGCGCGAGTTCACCCGGCTCTTT
This sequence comes from Albidovulum sp., assembly GCF_008933605.1. Taxonomy (GTDB): domain Bacteria; phylum Pseudomonadota; class Alphaproteobacteria; order Rhodobacterales; family Rhodobacteraceae; genus Albidovulum. Next base: position 595 of record NZ_WBUS01000297.1, on the reverse strand, counting down.
CCGCAGGCGACGATCAGCATCGTGATCGACGATTCGCTTGGCCTGTCGCGGCGGATCGCCGGCGGGTCGGTCGATCTCGCCTTCGTGACCGAAGGCAACTGTCCGACCCGGGGGCCGGTGGCCTTCACCGACAGGCTGGTCGTCGTCGGCCCCTCCGCCGTCAATCTTGGCGCGGTCGATCCCTTGCCCGTGGCGGTGTGGGACGAGCGCAACCAGGACGAGGTTCCACTGGTCGCGGCGCTGGACGCGATGGGGCGGCGCTACCGGCCGGTCTGCGTCTGCCGCAGCGTCCATGCGCAGCACCAGGCGGTGACAGCGGGCCTCTGCGTCGCGGTTCTCGTCGAGGGAAGCATGGTCGAGGGGGAGCGCGCCTATCTCGAGGCGGACGGGTTCCCGGTGCTGAAGCATCTCAACATCCGGCTCGAACGGTCCTACGCCAAGCGGTCGCATGTCTTGGACCGGCTGGAGCGGCACTACCTGGCGTTCTTCGGGCGGTGAGCGCGGCGTGCCGAGGGCGCGTCATGCCGGCGGCGCGGGGCGCCGCCCGTGCCGCTGCCGTCCGCCCTGGTGGCGCCGCGCACGGGCGAGGTAGAGA
>NZ_WBUS01000141.1 GCF_008933605.1 Albidovulum sp. | reverse complement strand
GTTCAGAGCCTCTTCCACCTCAAGCCTCGCTTTCTGTCCGGAAATACTCCTGGGATGGCCGGGCGCAGATGGCCCCGGCCTGCATCCGGGGGCGCGTCACGTCCGCACGCGCGCGCCGTCCGGGTCGTACATCGGTCTCAGGGACGCTTCCGCCGCCACCCGCCGCCCGGCGATCTCGATCTCGTAGCGCGAGGCCATGAGCGCTTCGGCGCTTTCGCCCTTGCAGGGCAGGTAGCCCATGCCGATCGCCGCGCCGAGGTGATGCCCGTAGGCGCCCGATGTCAGGTGACTCACGATCCTGCCGTCCCTGAGGATCGGCTCGTTGTGGTACACCATCACCCCGGGGTCGGAGAGACGGAACTGCACCATCCGCCGCTCCAGCCCCGCCTCCTTCTTCCTGAGTACCGCATCGCGACCGATGAAGGCGGGCTTCGCCGTCCTCACCGCGAAACCCAGGCCCGCCTCCAGCACGTGATCCTCGCTCGTGATGTCGTGGCCGAAGTGGCGGAACGCCTTCTCGATCCGGCAACTGTCCATCATGTGCATGCCGCAGAGCTTCAGGCCGAGGCCCCCGCCCGCCTCCCGCAGCGTCTCGAAGACATGCGCCGCCATGTCCGCAGACACGTAGATCTCCCACCCGAGCTCGCCGACGTAGGAGACGCGGTGGACGCGGGCGAGGCCCATGCCGATCTCGATCTCCTGGGCGGTGCCGAAGGGATTGGCCTCGTTCGAGAAGTCGTTCGGGCTGACCTTCCGCATCAGCTCGCGCGCCTTCGGCCCCATGACGGCCAGAACGCCTTCGGCCGCCGTGACGTCGGTCAGGACGACGTTGAAGTCGCCGATCTGCCGGCGCATCCACGTCTGGTCCTTCGGCCGGGTGATCGCCGGTGTGACCACGAGATAGGCCGTCTCGGAAAGTCGCGTGACCGTCACGTCGGCTTCGATGCCGCCCCGGGAATTGAGGAACTGGGTATAGACGATGCGCCCCGCCGGGACCGACAGGTCAGCCCCGCAGATGTGGTTGAGATAGGCCTCGGCGTCGCGTCCCTCGACCCTGATCTTGCCGAAGGACGACATGTCATACATGCCCACCCCGCCACGGATCGCCCGGTGCTCCTCGGCCGCGTTGTCGAACCAGTTCTGCCGGCCCCAGGAATAGTCGTAGTACCGCGCCTGGCCCGGCTTTGCGAACCAGTTCGCGCGCTCCCACCCGCCGATCTCGCCGAAGACGGCGCCCTCGGCATCGAGCTGCGCATGGAACGGCGTGCGGCGCACGCCTCGCGCGGTCGCCTTCTGGCGATAGGGGAAATGGTCGGCATAGAGCAGGCCGAGCGTCTCCTTCGAGCGTTCGTAAAGGTAGTGCCGGTTGCCCTGGAAGGGCTGGTTGCGGCCGACATCGACGTCGCCGAGGTCGAAGGGCTTCTCGCCCGTCTCCATCCATTCGGCGAGCGCCATGCCGGCCCCCCCGGCCGACTGGATGCCGATGGAGTTGAAGCCGGCCGCGACCCAGAAGTTGTCCACCTCGAGCGACAGGCCGAGGTTGTAGGCGTCGTCCGGCGTGAAGCTCTCCGGCCCGTTGAAGAAGGTGTGGATGCCGGCCTCCGCCAGCATCGGCAGGCGGTGCACGGCGCGTTCGAGGATCGGCTCGAAATGGTCGAAGTCCTCGGGAAGCTGGTCGAAGCAGAAATCCTCGGGGATGCCCGCCATCCCCCAGGGCTTCGCGTTCGGCTCGAAGGCGCCCAGCAGATACTTGCCCGCGTCCTCCTTGTAGTAGGCGCATTCGTCCGGCACTCGCAGAACCGGCATCTGCGAGAGGCCGGGGATCGGTTCCGTCACGATGTAGAAGTGTTCGCAGGCATGGAGCGGCACGTTGACGCCCGCCATGCGGCCAACCTCCCGGCCCCACATGCCGGCACAGTTGACGACGTGTTCGGCCTCAATAGAGCCTGTTTCGCCGTCCCGCGCCCAGGTCACCGCTGTCGCGCGTTGCCCGTCGACCTTGACGCCGGTGACCTTCACGCCCTCGGCGACCACTGCGCCGCGCTGCCGCGCGCCCTTGGCGAGCGCGAGCGCGATGTTGGCGGGGTCGCCCTGTCCGTCGGTGGGCAGCCAGACCCCTGCCTTGACGCCCTCGATGTTGAGATGTGCGTAGCGCTCCTTCACTTCACCGGGCGAAAGCTCCTCGACCGGCACGCCGAAGCCCCGCGCCATCGAGGCGTTGCGGAACAGTTCCTCCTTCCGCGCCTCGGTCAGCGCGACAGAGACCGAACCCATGGTCTTCATGCCGGTCGCCAGCCCCGTCTCTGCCTCCAGCCCGCGGTAAAGGTCAGCCGAGTACTTGGCGAGGCGCGTCATGTTGGCAGAGGCCCTGAGCTGCCCGATCAGCCCGGCGGCGTGCCAGGTGGTGCCGGAGGTCAGCTGCTTGCGCTCCAACAGCACGACGTCGCTCCAGCCGAGCTTGGTGAGGTGATAGGCCACCGAACAGCCGACGACCCCGCCGCCGATGATCACCGCCCGCGCCCTTGTCGGTAGCTCAGCCATTTTTGTTCCTTTCACCCGGAATGAGCACGATCTTGCCCGCATGGCGCTTCGCCTCGAACTCCTGCTGCGCGCGGGCGATCTCGCGCAGCGGGTAGACCTTGGACACCAACGGCCGGACCGCCGCGGTGTTGATGACGGTGACGAGACCGGCGAAGACCTCGGGCGCCTGGTGGGTGCAGCCGAAGAGCGTCAGGTCGTTCAGGTAGACCGTCCGCAGGTCTCCCTCCACGATCGGCCCTGCGATCGCGCCCGAGGTGGCATAGCGGCCGCCGGGCTTCAGCGCTGTCAGCCGGTCGTTCCAGCCCGCGCCGCCCACCACGTCGATCACCACGTCGAACCCCTTTGGCGAGGGCGTCGCATCGCGCTCAAGGATGCGGGCCCCGGCATCGCGAAGTGGCGCGGCCTTGGCGGCGGCGCATTGCGCGGTGACGATCGCACCCTTGAGGACGGCCAGCTGGACCGCGGCGAATCCCACCCCGCCCGAGGCGCCGGTGACGAGGACCCGCTCGCCGGGCGTGAGACCCGCGCGGGTGAGGAGGTTCCAGGCCGTTCCGTAGGCGCAGGGCATGGCGCCGATCTCGATGTCGCTCAGGACCGAGGTGCTGACGTCGTGGAGGTGTCGGGCGGGCACCACGCAGAACTCGGCGAAGGCACCGTCGTACTCCGAGCCGATGGCGCGGAACGCGAGCGGGTTATCGGGCGTCGGCTCCGCCTGGTTGGTCGGGCAGATCACCCGCGCGCCCAGGGGCGGGGTGCTCACTCCGGGGCCGTGCCGGACCACCCGGCCGCAGAGGTCGCTGCCCTGGATGCGCGGAAAGCGGATGGCGCCGGCCCACCCCCCGGCCTCGGGGTGATCGGCCCTGGCGTACCAGCCCTTGCGCGTGTTGATGTCGGTCGCGTTCACGCCGGCGGCCAGGACCTGCACCAGGACCTCGCCCTCGCCGGGCTCGGGGACCGGCAGGTCGTCCGACCACGCGAGCCTCTCCGGGCCGCCGTGTCCGGTCAGAAGGACTCCACGCATTCGGGACGGAATGGGCATCTCTACCTCAGGCCCTGATCCGCTTGTTTTCCGGGTCCCACAGCGGCCGGTCCTCCTGGACCACCGCGCGGGACCGCTCGCCGTAGATCTCCACCTCGATCACGGTGCCCGGCACCGCGAGGTCGGCCCGGAGCATTCCGAGCGCGATCGAGGCGCCGACCCGGTAGCCCCAGGCGCCGGATGTGGTCTCGCCGACGATCTCACCCTCGTGCCAGAGCGTCGACATGTAGGGCGCGTCGCAAGCGCCCGCATCCACGATCAGCGTCACGAAGCGCTTCTTCACCCCGCGCTGTTTCTCGGCCAGCAGAGCCAACTTGCCCGGAAAGTCCTGCGGCTTGTCGAAGCGGATGAACCGGTCGAGTCCGCCTTCGAGGAGGCTGTAATCGGTCGACAGATCGCCCTTCCAGGCGCGGTAACCCTTTTCGATCCGCAAGGAGTTCAGCGCCCACATGCCGAAGGGTTTTGCGCCTGCCTCCAGCACGGCGTCGTAGATCGCCGGGATCGCCTCCACCGGCGCATGGACCTCCCAGCCGAGCTCCCCGGCGAAGGACACGCGGGCCAGGACGGCCTTCTGCCCGGCAACCGTCCCCATTTCATGGCTAAGCCACGGCAGGTTGAGATCGGCCTCGGAGATCCGCGCGAAGAGGTCGCGTGCCTTCGGACCTGTCACGATCAGCGTCGAAAGCTCACGGGTGCGGTCCTTGAGTGTCAGGCCCTTCGGCAGGTTCCGCGCCAGCCATTCGTAATCGTGCCACTGCGCCACGGCGGCGGTGATGAGCGTGTAGTCGTCCTCGCCGTTGCAGGCCACCGACATCTCGGTGACGATGCGGCCCCGGTCATCCGGGAAATAGGCGAGCGAAAGCCGCCCCGGCTTCGGCAGGCCGCCGGCAACCTGTCCGAGAAGCCATTCGCCCGCGCCGGAGCCCGATAGATGAAAGCGCGAGAACCCCGGCAGGTCGAGCACGCCGACGCCGTCGCGCACGGCGAGCGCCTCGTCGCGGATGCGCGCCTCCCAGGGGCCGGCGCGGTTCCAGGTCTGCGTCGCCGCCTCCGACAGGTCGTCGCCCGGCCCGGCGAACCAGTTCGCCCGCTCCCATCCGCCGTAGGCGTCCATCTGCCCGCCGAGCGCCTTTACCCGGTCATGGACGGGCGACATCTTGCGGTCCGGCGCCGCCGGCCAGCGGTGCCATGGGAAGTGCATGGCATATTCGTGGCCATAGACCTCCATCCCCTTGGCGATGCAGTAGTCGCGGTCGGTATAGTCCGTGAAGCGGCGTGGGTCGCAGGACCACATGTCCCACTCCGTCGCGCCCTCCGTCACCCATTCCGCCAGAACCTTGCCCGCGCCGCCGGCTTGGGCGATGCCGAAGGTGAAGACGCAGGCCTCGAAGGCGTTCGGCACGCCCGGCATCGGGCCGATCAGCGGGTTGCCGTCCGGCGCGTAGGGGATCGGCCCGTTGATGACCTTGGAGACGCCGGCGCTCCCCAAGAGCGGCACCCGCGCCATCGCATCCTCGATGTAGGGCTCCAACCGGTCGAGATCGTCGGGGAAGAGCTGGAAGGAGAAATCCTCTGGGAACGGGTCGTCCGGCCGTACCCAGTGGGCGCGGCAGTTGCGTTCATAGGGGCCGAGGTTGAAGCCGTACTTCTCCTGCCGGAGATAGTATGAGGTATCGACGTCGCGCAGGAGGGGCAGCTTCTGCCCGGCATGCTGCGACCACGCCTTCACCTCGGGCACTTCCTCGAACAACAGGTACTGGTGGCTCATCACCATCATCGGCAACGTGCGGCCACCGAAGGGCCTGAACCATTCGCCAACCTTCTGCGCATAGTATCCGGCGGCATTCACCACGAACTCGGCGCGGATAGAGCCTTTTTCGGTATGCACGATCCATTCGCCGTCGGTGCGGCTCACGCCGGTTGCCGGGGTGAATCGCAGGATCGTGGCGCCCATGTCGCGCGCGCCCTTGGCCAGCGCCTGCGTGAGTTGCGCAGGGTCGATGTCGCCGTCAGCCGGGTCGTAGAGCGCGCCCTTCAGGTCATGCGTCTCGAGGAACGGATACTTGCCCCTGATCTCGTCGACGCCGAGCACCTCGATGTCCATACCCTGATAGCGGCCCATGCCCCGCGCGCGGGCGAATTCCTGCATCCGTTCCTTCGAATGTGCGAGCCGGATCGAGCCGGTGACATGGTAGTTCATCGGATAGTCGACCGCCGCGCCCAGACCGCGGTAGAGCTCGGTCGAATAGCGCTGCATGTTCATCAACGACCACGAGGTCGAGAAGGTGGGCACGTTGCCCGCCGCGTGCCAGGTGGACCCGGCGGTCAGCTCGTTCTTCTCCAGGAGGACGCAATCCGTCCAGCCTGCCTTGGCAAGGTGGAACAGCGCAGAGACGCCCACCGCGCCGCCGCCGATGATCACCACGCGTGCCGTCGCCGGAATCTCGGCCATCTGCGCCCCCCGCTTGCCTTTGCCGGCCGGAGTATCGGCGCGCGAGGACTTGCTTTCAATTCGTCTTGGCCGGCATTATTGATCGGACTATCCGATCAGGGCCACCAATGCAGATCGAGCTGATCCAGACCTTTCTCGACCTCTCCGAGACACGGAGCTTCAACCGCACCGCCGAAAGGCTCTCGGTGACGCAATCGACGGTCTCGGGCCGCGTCAACGCTCTGGAACGGGCGCTCGGCCAGCGGCTTTTCAGTCGTTCGCGCGCGGGAACGGAACTCACGACCGCGGGGCTCCGTTTCGCTCCCCATGCCCGCGCACTGCTCCATGCCTGGACCGAGGCGCGTCATGCGGTCGGCGACTCCGGCGGCGTCCTGTCGATGCGCATCGGCATCCAGAGCGATCTCGTCACCATGCATTTCAACGAGTTGATCGGCGACTTCCGCGCAGCGCTTCCCGGCACGGCGTTCCTGTTCGAGGCCGACTATTCCGCGCAGATGTGTGCGGACCTGATGACCGGGGCCGAGGACTTCGCCATCCTCTTCAGTCCGCGCTACCACGTCGACCTGCACTTCGAGACGGTGGGCGAAATCGCCTACGTGATGGTCTCGACCGAGGCCGACCGGCTCGCCGCGGTGCGACAGGAAACCTACATCATGCCGCACTATTCCTATGCGATGCCCACGCTGCACGCAGCCCTGCACCCGACCCTCGCCACGGCGAGCCTGTCAATCGGGCAGAACTCGGCGATGGTGGCGCTCCTCCGCTCGCTGGGCGGCACCGCCTATGTCCTGAGAAACTCGGCTGACGAACTGGTGCGCGACGGGCTTTGCCGCATGGTTGACGATGCTCCGCCCATTCCCCAGCCGATCTTCGCCGGCCTCCACGTCCGCAACCGTCATCGCTCCGCCCACCGGCGTCTGCAACAGATCGTGCGGGCCCGCTTCGGCCCGGTATCCGCGTCGCTGGCTCGACGCCGGGTCGGCTAGGTGTGAAGTCTCAGGGCATTCATCCGAAACGGGGGTTAGGCTGCAATCGCCGGACTCCAGCCGAGGACTCCGCATGATGAGCGACCCGCAGCAAGGTGCCCGCCTTCGGGTTTCCCGTCGAGAGTACATTGTCGCGGGCGTTGCTGCGGAAGAGAAGGCCGCCGAGGTGGCGGCAACTCGCAGAGAGGCCGGAGCGTGGCACCCCGCCAGAGAAGCCCCACAGGCCACCACCGGCGACAGATGGACAGACCGGTTGCGGGCCGCGGATGCCAAGACGGGCCGGCACGCAACGCATCGCTTCTTGCCGCACGGGGCCGGATGGGATTGGCATGCCGGCCGGACCGAAGACGGCTGACCTGTGCCTTGACAGCCGCATCGGCTCAATTCCCCTTTCCGATAGAGGGTGTTACGTTCTGACCGACCCAATGGATGGACGCCAGATGACCGACCTCGCGAACCGCTACGCCGCCGCCCGCCGCATCGCCACCGACGTCGGCACCATGGCGCTGGAGTATTTCCGGAAACGGGATGCGTTGACCATTGATGTGAAGGGGCATCAGGATTTCGTGTCCGAGGCTGACACGAATGTCGAAATCGCCGTGCGGGCGGCCTTGGCACGGGCCTTCCCAGAAGACGGAGTCGTCGGCGAAGAGGGTGTGCCCACGTCGGGGGCCAGCGGATATACGTGGGTGATCGACCCGATCGACGGCACGACGAACTTCATCAACGGCATTCCTCAATGGTGCGTGATCATCGCCTGCGTCCATCAGGGTCAGACGGTGATCGGCGTGGTGCATGACCCGGTGCACGAGGAACTGCACCATGCCGTGGCTGGCGGAGGGGCCTTCTGCAATGACCGTCCGATCCATTGTTCGCCCAAGACCAGCTTGCGCGAAGGCTCGCTGGGCGTCGGGTTCTCGGGGCGGACGAATATCGAAGGCATCAAGCGGCTGGTCAACTTGTCCTGCGACGCAGGGACGGTCTTCTGGCGCAACGGCTCGGGCGGGCTGTCTCTGGCCTATGTGGCGACCGGGCGCATCCTCGGCTACGTCGAGGAACACATGAACGCGTGGGACTTCCTGGCCGGGCACCTTATCGTGGCCGAGGCAGGGGGGCG
>NZ_WBUS01000140.1 GCF_008933605.1 Albidovulum sp. | reverse complement strand
GGTGACGACCGCCTGGCACGCGCTGACCGGCCGCGCGGCGCTCGGCCCCGGCGAATGGCTCGCGGTCTTCGGCACAGGCGGGGTGGGGCTCTCGGCGATGCTCCTCGCCCGCGCGCTCGGCGCCCGCACCGTGATGGTGGATGTGGTCGCCGCAAAGCTCGCCCACGCGGCGGCGCATGGGGCCGATGCCACCGTGAACGCCGTCGAGGGCGATGCCGCCGAGGCGGTGCGCACGATCACCGGCGGCGGCGCCCATGTCGCCATCGAGGCGCTCGGGCGCGCCGAGACAACCGTCGCCGCGATGCGGTCGCTGCGCAAGCTCGGCCGCATGGTCCAGATCGGCATGCCGGCGGGGGCCCATGCCGCGATGACGCTGCCGATGGACGTGCTCTACTCGGGCCAGCTCGCGCTCTACGGTACGCGCGGGATGCCGGCCTGGCGCTACCCGAGCCTCTTCTCGCTGATCGCGACCGGGCGAGTGGACCTGAGCCCGCTCATCGCCCGGCGCGTGGCCCTTTCGGCCGCCTCGGCCGAGCTTGCCGCCTTCGACGGGCCGACCGCGCCCGGCGTCGCCGTGATCACCGATTTCACCCGCTGAGGCTTCTTCTTGGCCGAAATACTCCGGGGCTTGGGGCAGCGCCCCAATCCGCCGCTTCCCCCCGCGCGCCGATTGCGGTAATCCACCGCCATCCCAGCCCGCGCCCGGAGGATCGCCCGTGAAAGCCGCCGTCATCACCTTCCCCGGTTCGAACTGCGACCGCGACCTCGCCGTGGCCTTCGAGCGGGCCGGCGCGAGGGTCACGAAGGTCTGGCACAAGGACGCGGACCTGCCGCGGGGGCTCGACATCGTCGGCATCCCCGGCGGCTTTTCCTTCGGCGACTATCTGAGGTGCGGCGCCATCGCCGCGCGCTCGCCGGTCATGCGCTCGGTGGCCGACTTCGTCCATGCCGGGGGCCATGCCATCGGCATCTGCAACGGCTTCCAGGTGCTGACCGAAACCGGCCTCCTGCCGGGGGTCCTGATGCGCAATGCCGGGCTCCGCTTCGTCTGCAGGACCGTGCGCCTGCGGGTCGGGACCGCCCGGAGCCCCTTCACCAACGCCTGGGCGACGGGCGACACCGCCGCCGTCCCGATTGCCCACCACGACGGCAACTACACGATCGACGCCGAGGGCCTCGCGCGGCTGAAGGGCGAGGACCGCATCGCCTTCACCTATGTCGAGAACCCCAACGGCTCCACCGCCGACATTGCCGGCGTGCTCTCGGAGAACCGCCGCGTGCTCGGCATGATGCCGCACCCCGAACGCGCGGCGGAAACCGCCCACGGCTCCACCGACGGAGCGGCGCTTTTCCGCTCGCTGGCGGCGGCCTTCGCCACTGCCTGACGGGGCCTTGCCCGCGCGAAAGCTTGTCGGCTCGCGCCGCGGGGCCTAGACTTGCCTCATGGCCGAGACACAACCGTCCGACGACCTTCCGCCGTCCGGCATCCCGTCCGTCTCCGAGGCCGGCACGGGCCCGGAGGCGCCTGCGCCCAAGGGCGCCCCGGGCGAGGCTGCGGCGCCCCTGATGGTTCCGCTGGTCGCGGAGTCCTCCGGGATCGTCACGCCCGGGAACCCGTGGTGGCTCCGCGCCCTCGTCATCGCCTTCATCGCCGCCGCCGTGTCGGTCATCTGGTACACCAACGCCTTCTTGACCGACCGCTTCGCCGAGACCACGCGCAACCGTGCCGACGTCCGTCTGGCGCTCTATACCGGCCATATCATGAGCGAACTGCAGCGCACCGCCGTCGTTCCGCTCCTGCTGGCCCGCGATCCCGCGCTGATCACCTCGCTCAACACCGGCGACTATTCGACGACCTCGCAGCGGCTCATCACCGCCCAGGCCGAGATCGGCGCGGCATCGATCCAGCTTCTCGACGATACCGGCCGCACGGTCGCCGCGACCGACCGTACCGAGATCGGTGCCAACCACTCGACCCTCGGCCATTTCGTCAATGCGCAGCGGTCGAAGGAAACGGTCTTCACCCTGGCCGAAAGCCCGAGCGGCGGCTATGAGTTCAGCTATTCCCGCGCGATTCAGTCGGAGGGTCAGCTCGTCGGTGTCATCGTCGTGGGTGTCGAACTCCAGAAGTTCGAGCGGAGCTGGGCCGGCATCTCCGAGGCCGTCGCGATCACCGACAGCGAGAGCCGCGTGATCCTGACCACGGAGCCGCGCTGGCGCGGACAGATTCTGGCGAATGCGCTGGCGCGGGTGCCGCCCTCGCCGCTCGAACGCGCCTTCCGGGTGACGACGGACTGGGCCAACGACCCGCCCGATGCCTATGTCGGCGGCGAGGCGGTGATGCGCACTGACGCGCGCATCCCGTTCCACGGCTGGCGGATCACCAGCTTCACCACCTATGCCACCATCCGCGAGAAGGTGAACGCCGTCCTCGCGCTCGAGATCATGGGCTTCGCGGTCCTGCTCACGCTGATCTTCTACCTGCTCTCCCGCCGCGCCCGCAGCCAGAGCGCCATGTTCCGGCGCGAGTCGGCGGAACTGCGCCAGCTCAATCTGCGTTTGCAGCGGGAAATCGCCGAACGCGAGAAGGTGCAGAAGGACCTCGCCGTGGCCGAGCAGACGATCGCGCAATCCTCCAAGCTGGCCGTGTTGGGCGAGATGTCGGCGGCCGTCAGCCACGAGCTGAACCAGCCGCTCGCGGCGATGAAGACCTACCTCGCCGGCGCACGGCTTCTGCTCCAGCGCAAGCGGCCGGAAGAGGCGCTCTCGTCCTTCCAGCGGATCGACGACCTCATCGAACGGATGGGCGCGATCACCCGGCAGCTCAAGTCCTATGCCCGCAAGGGCGGCGAGGCCTTCGAGCCGGTGGATGTAAGGTCTTGTGTCTCCTCGGCTTTGTCGATGATGGAGCCGTCGCTCAGGACGCGCTCGATCAAGATCACGCGGATGGTGCCGCGGACGCCGGTGATGGTGATGGCCGATCGTGTCCGGCTCGAACAGGTCATCATCAATCTCCTGCGCAACGCGCTTGACGCAACCCGTGGCGCGGCCGAGCCGCATGTGGAGATCCTGCTGACCGCGGGCGAGACGGCGACGCTCGCGGTGCGCGACAACGGCCACGGGATCGCCGATCTCGACAACCTGTTCGAGCCCTTTTACACGACGAAGAAGCCGGGCGAGGGCGTCGGCCTCGGGCTTGCCATTTCCTCCGGCATCGTGAAGGACCTTGGCGGGCGGCTCACGGCGCGCAACGCGCCGGGCGGGGGGGCTGTATTCGAGGTCCAGCTGCCCATACTGGCGGCGAAGACGCAAGCTGCGGAATGAGGTGACCCATGGCGCGCACGATGAAGGTGGCCATCGTCGATGACGAACAGGACATGCGGCAGTCGATCAGCCAGTGGCTGGCGCTTTCGGGCTTCGACACCGAGACCTACGCCAGCGCCGAGGAGGCGCTGAAGGCGATCGGGCAGGACTGGCCGGGCGTCGTGGTGTCGGACATCAAGATGCCGGGCATGGACGGGATGGCCTTCCTCAAGAAGCTGATGAGCGTGGACTCGGGCCTGCCGGTCATCATGATCACCGGCCACGGCGACGTGCCGATGGCGGTGGAGGCGATGCGGATCGGCGCCTACGATTTTCTCGAGAAGCCCTTCAACCCCGACAAGATGACCGACCTCGCCAAGCGCGCGAGCCAGTCGCGGCGGATGACGCTCGACAACCGCGCGCTGCGCCGCGAGCTTGCCGACGGCTCGACCATCATGAAGAAGCTGATCGGCACCTCGCCGGCGATGGAGCGGCTGAGGGAGGACATCCTCGACCTGGGCCAGGCCGATGGCCACGTCCTGATCGACGGCGAGACCGGGACGGGCAAGACGCTCGTCGCCCACGCGCTGCACGCGGTCGGCCCCCGCGCCGGCAAGAAGTTCGTCGTCATCTCCTGCGCCGCTTGGTCGGAGGACCAGCTCGCCAGCCGGCTCTTCGGGCCGATGGAGGAGGGCGGGCAGATCCCGCTCGTCGAGGAGGCGAGGGGTGGTACGCTCGTGCTTGAGGACATCGAGGCGCTGAGCCAGCCGCTGCAGGCCCGGCTCCTGACCTTCATTAACGAACAGGGCACGCCGGCCGAGACGCGGATCATCGCCATCTGCAACGACCACGAACAGGGCCGCACCGTCGAGGACGCGCTGCGCCCCGACCTCTACTTCCGGCTTGCGGCGCTCAAGATCGTGCTGCCGCCCTTGCGTTCGCGCGGCGAGGACATCCTGACGCTCTTCACCCGGCTCGCCGAGCAGTTCGCGGAAGAATACGGCTGCGACGCGCCGCAGGTGACGGCGCAGGAGGCCGCGCAGCTTCTGCAGGCGCCCTGGCCGGGCAATGTCCGCCAGCTGATCAACGTCGCCGAACGGGCGGTCCTGCAGAACCGCCGCGGCTCGGGCTCCATCGCCTCGCTCCTCATGGCCGAGAACGAGGAGGCTGGCCCGGCGATGACCACCGAGGGCAAGCCCCTGAAGGAGTATGTCGAGAGCTTCGAGAAGATGCTGATCGACAACACCATGCGGCGGCACAAGGGTTCCATCACCGCGGTGATGGACGAGCTTTGCCTGCCGCGCCGGACGCTGAACGAGAAGATGGCCAAGTACGGCCTGCAAAGGTCGGATTATCTCTGACCGCAGCCTGCCGGGCCCGCGGCGGCGGGCCCGGTGCCGCGCCTGCTAGTCGACCGGCAGCGTCGCCGCATAGCTCAGCACGTCGACGGCGTCCGAAAGCGGAAAGGCCCTGAGGTTCGCCATCTCGACGCCCGGATGGGCATTGAGGATCTTGTGCAGGACCTCGTCCGGGACGCTCGCCGCCTCGGTCCCCACATAGGCGTGCTCGCCGTCGCTGCCCCAGTCATAGCGGCGCCCGTCGAAGCCGTGGCAGGCGGCGCAGACCGTCTGGAAGATGCCGCGCCCGCGCTCGGGGTCGCCGGCCAGGATCGCGCGCGTCTCGCCGTCGACGATCGTGCTCATGTCCGGTTGCCCGCGCGACACGAAGGCCGCGACCCGGGCAAGTTCCTCGTCGGTGATCATCTCGGGCGTGTAGCCGTGCAGCGGCGCGCGCAGGAGGGCGGCGATCTCCGCCTCGGGTTTGCCGACGGCCCCGTCGATGCCCTTGATTCCGGTATGATGGCTGCCCTTGCGATAGACGCCCGCCGCGCCGCGATAGTCCCAGCCGTGGCATTCCTTGCAGCGCCAGGTATCCGGGCCGGACTGCTTGCCGGTTGCCGGATAGGACGGATGCGTGCCCTCCGGCTCCTTGCGGTCGAGGGCATCCCACCAGTTGTCGTAGATGCGGCCGCCCGCGGCAAGGATCCAGGGATCCGACGGCGCGGCGGGTGCGCCATGGACGAACTCCTGCGCCTCCGCGCCGTGCTCGTAGTCGTTTTTCTCGTCGGCTGCGACGCGTTCCGCGGCCAGGCTCGCCATCGCCACAACCGCCCATGTCGCCGTGGCAGCCCCAGTCAGTAATCTGCGCATGTCACCCACCCATTTCCAGGTTTCTGATGCGCGCTCCCGAATCGCAGCCTAGCAGAGCGCGATCACGCTGTCGTGATCGGGATCAACGGTTCACGGATCGCCGCGAACGGCGCGGGGACCGTCTGCCGGCTCGTCGCCGGGGCGAGTGGAAAAACCGATTGTGTTTGCCTCCTCTTCCCCGCTAAAGTCACGGGACGTCGGTGTCGTGCCCCCCAAATGTGCGATGCGGCTCATCAGATTCACTGTCCCGACGACCGCCCCGGCAGGAACGCCCGGCGCCGGAAGGGGCAGGTCGACTGGCCGAAAGGCCGCAATTTGCCCCTGTCCGCCAAGGCCCGGGGCTCGAGTTGGGCGCCCTTGGGGCGCCTGGGAAAGAACCGCGATGAAACGCGAGCGGACCGAGCAGCGGATGACAGGCAGGCCCTTGGCCGCCTCCGCTGTTTCCGCGCCGTCCGTCGCTCCAGACATTGACCGCCGTCCCGCCGTCCGCGCCGCAAGGTTCGGGCCGCTGCCGGCGTTCGGAAAGTTTACATGGCCAAGAAAATGCTCATCGATGCCACCCACGCGGAAGAGACCCGCGTCGTGGTGGTGGACGGAAACAAGGTCGAGGAATTCGACTTCGAGACCGTCAACAAACGCCAGCTTGCCGGCAACATCTATCTAGCCAAGGTCACGCGCGTCGAGCCGTCGCTCCAGGCGGCCTTCGTCGATTACGGCGGAAACCGGCACGGCTTCCTCGCCTTCTCGGAAATCCATCCCGACTACTACCAGATTCCCGTGGCCGACCGTCAGGCGCTCCTGGCCGAGGAGCGGGCTTATGCCGAGGCGATGGAGGCCGAGGAGAACGGCCGCGGCCGACGCCGCAACCGTCCGGCCGCGAAGGCCGAGAAGGCCGCCCCGGCCGATGCCGTGACGACCAGCGACGACATCCCCGGCATGGCCGTGGTCGATCTGCGCGAGGAGGCCGAGGCGGCCGAAGCCGCCGCCGCCCCCGCCGAGATCGAGCCCCGGGCCGAACCGGCCGCCGAGCCGCGGGCCGAGGACAGCTCGGGTGAGCGCGAGGAGCCCTATGTCGCGGCCGACCACGCCTCGGAGACCGACGACGACATCGAATCCGTCGCCGATGAGGACGTGGCCGAGGAGATCCGCACGCAGCGCAAGCCGCGGCCGCGGAAGTACAAGATCCAGGAAGTGGTCAAGGTCCGGCAGATCATGCTGGTCCAGGTCGTCAAGGAAGAGCGCGGCAACAAGGGTGCGGCGCTCACGACCTACCTCAGCCTTGCCGGCCGCTACTGCGTGCTGATGCCGAACACCGCCCGTGGCGGCGGCATTTCCCGCAAGATCACCAATGCCGCCGACCGCAAGAAGCTGAAGGAAATCGCCGGCGAAATCGAGGTGCCGGAGGGCGCCGGCCTGATCATCCGCACTGCCGGTTCACAGCGTACCAAGGCGGAGATCAAGCGCGACTACGAATACCTGATGCGGCTCTGGGAGCAGATTCGCGACCTCACACTGAAGTCGATCGCGCCGGCGCCGATCTACGAGGAAGGCGACCTCATCAAGCGGTCGATCCGCGACCTCTACTCCAAGGACATCGACGAGGTCCTCGTCGAGGGCGAGAAGGGCTATCGCGCGGCCAAGGACTTCATGAAGATGATCATGCCGTCCCACGCCAAGAACGTGAAGCTCTACAACGAGCCGCTGCCGCTCTTCGCCCGCTACCAGGTGGAGACCTATCTCGGCGCGATGTTCAACCCGACGGTGCAGCTGCGCTCGGGCGGCTATATCGTCATCGGCATCACCGAGGCGCTCGTCGCCATCGACGTGAACTCCGGCCGCTCGACCAAGGAAGGCTCGATCGAGGAGACCGCGCTCAAGACCAACCTCGAGGCGGCCGAAGAGATCGCGCGCCAGCTTCGCCTGCGCGACCTTGCCGGCCTCATCGTCATCGACTTCATCGACATGGAGGAACGCAAGAACAACGCCGCCGTCGAGAAGCGGCTGAAGGAAAAGCTCAAGACCGACCGTGCCCGCATCCAGGTCGGCCGCATTTCGGGCTTTGGGCTACTGGAGATGAGCCGCCAGCGCCTGCGGCCGGGCATGCTCGAATCGACGACGGCCCCCTGTCCGCATTGCCACGGCACCGGCATCATCCGCTCGGACGACAGTCTTGCCCTGCAGATACTGCGTCAGCTGGAAGAGGAGGGGACGCGCAAGCGGTCGCGCGAGGTGCTCCTGAAGGCCCCGGTCGCCGTCGTGAACTTCCTCATCAACCAGAAGCGCGAGCATCTGGCCCAGATCGAGGGGCGCTATGGCATGGCGATCCGGCTCGAGGCCGTGCCCGCGATGGTCAGCCCCGACTACGAGATCGAGAAGTTCAAGACCGCGACCCGCCACGTCGCCGAGGTCGCCGCGCCCGTCGTCTCGGTCGATGCGCTCCGGATGGCCGAGGAGGACGAGGATGCGGCCGAGGTCGAGACCGAGGCCGAGGATCTGGTCGAGGACGAGGCGGAAGAGGTGGAAGCGCCCCGCGCGACAGGTGACGGCGAGCCGGGCCGCAAGAAGAAGCGGCGGCGGCGGCGGCGGCGGAAGCCGGGCGGCGGCAACGGGCAGGCCGAAGGCGCACCCATGCAGGCCGACGCGGGCGACGA
>NZ_WBUS01000139.1 GCF_008933605.1 Albidovulum sp. | reverse complement strand
TTCCAATCTCGGTCATCAACGCCCGGATCTCCGAGCGGTCGTTCCGCGGCTACCGCCGGCTCCCGAGAGCGCTGCGGTGGCTCCTCCCGGCCGCCGCGGCGATCTGCGCCCAGGACGAAGCGAGCGCGACGCGCCTGGCCGAGCTGGGAGTCCCGGCGGACCGCCTCCGGATGACCGGCAACCTGAAGTTCGACAACATCCCGACCCGGGTCGCCGGCATGCGGGAGAAGCTCGGGATCGCGACGGACGAATGGGTGCTCGTCGGCGCCAGCACCCACGAGGGCGAGGAGGCGGTGGTGCTGGCCGCCTTCCACATGGCACGCGCGGCGCGCCCGGACCTCCGCCTGATCCTCGCCCCCCGCCATCCCCGGCGGCGGGCCGAGGTGGAGGCGGCCATCCGCGCGGCGGGCCTCGCCTTCGCCACGCGGAGCGCGGGCGCGGAACCGGACCCGGCCCTGCCCGTCTATCTCGCCGACACGCTGGGCGAGATGGACCGCTGGTATGCCGGCGCCGGGATGACCTTCGTCGGCGGCTCGCTCGTCGACCGGGGCGGCCACACGCCCTTCGAGCCCGCGGCGCACGGCTCGGCGATCCTGACCGGCCCGCACGTGGCGAACGCCGTGCCCGCCTACGCCGCGCTTCTCGCCGCCGGCGGTGCGGTCGAGGTCACCGATGCGGCCAGCCTTGCCGAGGCGATCCTCCGCCTCGCCGGGCCGCAGGCGCAAGCCCGGCAGGCCGAGGCGGCGACCCGCGCGCTTGCCCCCTTCACCGCCGGCCCCGCCATCGCCGCCTTCCTCGTCGCACTCTCGCGCGAGACCGGCCTTCCCCTGAAAGGAGCCGCTGATGCCGTTCAGCCTTGAGGACCTGGAGGCGGCCCAACGGCTGGTCCATGCCCAGATGGATCCCACGCCGCAGTACGCCTGGCCGCTCCTCGCGCAAGCCACCGGTGCCGAGACCTGGGTCAAGCACGAGAACCATGGGCCCATCGGCGCCTTCAAGGCGCGCGGCGCCATCACCTTCGTCGACTGGCTGCGCCGCACACGTCCCGACTGCCCCGGCATCATCACGGCGACGCGCGGCAACCACGGCCAGGCCCAGGCGCGGGCGGCGACGCGGGCGGGCCTGCGCGCCGTCGTCTATGTGCCGAAGGGAAACTCGGTCGAGAAGAACGCGGCGATGCGTGCCTTCGGGGCGGAGCTGCGCGAGCACGGCGAGGATTTCGACACCGCGAAGGATGAGGCGATGCGCGCCGCCGCGGCCGAGGGGCTCTTTCCGGTGCCGCCGTTCCATCCCGAACTTGTCCGCGGGGTGGCGACCTACGGGCTCGAATTCTTCCGCGCCGCGCCGCCGCTCGATACCGTCTATGTCCCGATCGGCTGCGGCTCGGGCATCTGCGGGGTCATCGCCGCGCGCGACGCGCTTGGGCTCGCGACCGAGGTGGTGGGCGTCGTCGCCGCCGGCGCCCCCGGTGCAAAGCTGTCCTTCGAGGCCGGGCGGGTCGTCGAGACGAACTCCGCCCGCACCTTCGCCGACGGCATGGCGGTGCGCGTCCCGGTTCAGGCGGCGCTCGACATCTACGGGCCGGGCGCGGCCCGCATCCTCGCGGTGACGGAGCCGGAAATCGCGGCTTCCGTCCGCCTGCTCTTCTCGGCCACCCACAACGTCGCGGAAGGCGCCGGCGCGGCGGCGCTCGCGGCCCTCCTCCAGGAGCGGGAAGCGATGAGGGGCCGCCGCGTTGGCGTGATCCTTTCCGGCGGCAACATCGACACGGACTGGTTCCGGACGCTCCTCTCGGACGGGATTCCCCGGGTCTGAGGCCCGCCGATTGGCCTTCGGTATGGAACATGGCCGGCTGCGGTGCTAACTTTAACCTCAATTCCCGCGTAACGTCGGGAAACGGCAGGTGATGGCAGGAGCCGGGCCCATTGCAGGGCCCGGGAGACCGATGAAAAAGGTGGAACAGACGGGCGGCAGCGGGACCGAGGCGATGGCGCAGACCGGTGCGCTCTGCTATCGCGTGACGAAGAAGCGCGGCCCCGAGGTGCTGCTGGTGACCAGCCGCGACACCGGGCGCTGGGTGATCCCCAAGGGCTGGCTGATGAAGGACAGGTCGCCGGCCGAGGCGGCGCTGCGCGAGGCCTTCGAGGAAGCCGGGGTGGAGGGCCAGGTCGCGGGCGACTTGCTCGGGCTCTATACCTACGACAAGGTGATGGCCGACAAGTCGACACAGCCCTGCATCGTCTCGGTCTTTCCGGTCGAGGTCGCCCGTCTCAGGGGCGACTTCCCCGAACGGTGCCAGCGCCGCCGGCGCTGGTTCCGGCCCGCGAAGGCCGCGCGAAAGGTGGCGGAGCCGGAACTCGGCGCGATCCTCGCCGCCTTCGCCCCGCAGGGCGCGTAACGCTTGATTCCCCGTCCTTTCTGACCACATAGAAAGGGGACGTCCCCGGGGTAACGCATGATCCGCTACTCGCTCACCTGCAGCAACGAACATGCCTTCGAAAGCTGGTTCCAGTCGGCCGAGGCCTTCGACCGGCTTGCGGCTGCGGGCCATGTCGCCTGTGCGGTCTGTGGCGCCACCGGGGTCGAGAAGACGCTGATGGCACCGGCCGTCCGGCCCGCGCGTAAGGCGGCCGCGGACGCCGCCGCCCCGCGCCCGCTCGCCACGCCGCAGACCCCGGTCGAGGCGGCCCTCGCGGCGCTCCGCCGCCAGGTCGAGGAGAACTCCGACTACGTCGGCCTCAACTTCGCGACCGAGGCGCGGGCGATGCACGAGGGCCGGGTTCCGGAACGCTCCATCTATGGCGAGGCGAAGGCCGAGGAAGCGCGCAAGCTCGTCGAGGACGGCATCCCCGTGGCCCCCCTGCCCTTCCTGCCGGCGCGGAAGACCAACTGACCGGCCGGAGCCGCGGACGTCGCATCGCACCCGGCGGCAACCGCGAGTCCTGACGCAGGTGGCCGCGCCGGGCCTGCGACACGCCGCCCGAGCCCTGCACCGGCCCCGCAATCCGCTTGCATGGACGCCCCCCCGCGAATAAGAAGCGCGCGGTTTGGCTTGAGGCGCGTCACGCGCGGGAACTGGGGGGCCGGAATGCCGCTTCTCGTGATGAAATTCGGCGGCACCTCGGTGGCCGATCTCGACCGCATCGAGAACGCTGCCCGCAAGGTCAAGCGCGAGGTGGAGCGCGGCTACGACGTCATCGTGATCGTCTCCGCCATGTCGGGCAAGACCAACGAGCTCGTCGGCTGGGTGGAACAGACCTCGCCCCTCTACGACGCGCGCGAATACGATGCCGTGGTGGCCTCCGGCGAGAACGTCACAGCAGGGCTCATGGCGCTGCGCCTGCAGGAAATGGACGTGCCGGCACGGTCCTGGCAGGGCTGGCAGGTGCCGATCAACACCACCTCGGCCCATGGCGCGGCGCGTTTCGTGTCGATCCCGCGCGACCACATCGACGCCAAGTTCGCCGAGGGCTTCAAGGTCGCGGTCGTCGCGGGCTTCCAGGGCCTGAGCCACGAGGGCCGGATCACCACGCTCGGCCGCGGCGGGTCGGACACGACCGCGGTCGCCTTCGCCGCCGCCTTCGGGGCGGAGCGCTGCGACATCTACACCGACGTAGACGGCGTCTACACCACCGACCCGCGCATCTCGTCGAAGGCCCGCAAGCTCGACCGCATCGCCTTCGAGGAGATGCTGGAGCTCGCCTCGCTCGGCGCGAAGGTGCTGCAAACCCGTTCGGTCGAGCTTGCCATGCGCTATAATGTTCGGCTGCGCGTGCTCTCGTCCTTCGAGGACACCGACGAGAATTCTGGAACGCTGGTCTGCGGCGAGGAGGAAATCATGGAATCGAAAGTCGTCTCTGGCGTCGCCTATTCGCGCGACGAGGCCAAGATCACCCTCTTCACCATCGAGGACCGCCCCGGCGTCGCCTCGGCGATCTTCGGCACGCTGGCCGATGCCGGCGTCAACGTCGACATGATCGTCCAGAACATCTCGGAGAAGGACTACGACGCGGCCCACCCGGGGGCGGTGACCGACATGACCTTCTCCTGCCCGGTGAACCAGGTCCCCCGCGCCCAGAAGGCGATCGAGGACGCGAAGGCGGCCGGCAAGATCCAGTACGACGAGCTGATCATCGACACCGACGTTGCCAAGGTCTCCGTCGTCGGCATCGGCATGCGGAGCCACGCCGGCGTCGCCGCAAGGATGTTCGCCGCCCTGTCGGCCGAAAACATCAACATCAAGGTCATCTCCACCTCCGAGATCAAGATTTCGGTTCTGATCGACCGGAAGTACATGGAGCTTGCGGTGCAGGCGCTGCATGACGCCTTCGAACTGGAAAGGGCCTGATACGGCCCCGCGCCACCCGGCACCGGATGACGCGGCCGGCCGGCCGCCATCCGCACCGCCGCCGCGCAGGATGATCGCCCCGCAGTCCGGCCGGACGCGGAACACCGTTTCGCGACAAGCCGGGTCGAAAACGGCTGAGCCAGGTGCCGGCGGCACGGTAGGGTTGCCCGGACGGCACGGACGACGGGCAGCATGGTTGACATGGCGACGCAAACGGCCGCGGCGACGCGCCCGACCACGCGGGGGCTGCCGCTCGCCGCGATGATGCTGGCGGCCGCATCCTGGGCCATCGCGTTTCCACTAGTGACCATCGCGCTCGACGCAATGACCCCGCTGCCGCTGACGGCGATGCGCTTCGTCAGTGCGGGCGTCCTCGCGCTCGGCTGGATCGCCTGGGTCCGCCCGCCGCTTCCGCGCCCGCGCCGTGTCCCGCGCTATCTCGCCGCGGCCTTCTTCGGCTCGGCAGGCTACAGTGTCTTCAACAACATGGGCCAGTCCACGGTCTCGGCCGGCGCCGCCAGCTTCATCAGCAACATCATCCCGATCCTGACGGCGCTGATCGCCTGGCCGGTGCTGGGCGAGCGGCTGAACCGCGCGGGTTGGGCCGGCTGCGCGATCGCCTTCGCGGGCGTGAGCCATGTCGCCCTGGGCCAGCCCGGCGGCCTCGCCTTCGGCGCGGGGGCCATGTTCATCTTCCTGGCCTCGCTCTCCGCCGCGCTCTACTTCGTGGTGCAGAAACCGCTGATCGAGGAGGATGGCGCCCTGGCCTGCACGGCTTGGACGCTCGTCTTCTCCGGCCTGTTCCTGCTGCCGTGGTTTCCCGCGGCCCTCGCCGAGGCGGCACCGGCGGCCCCGCGCGTCCACATGGCGATTGCCGGGCTGATCCTTTTCCCGACCCTCGTCGCCTATGCCGGGTCGATCTATGCGCTTGGCAAGCTGCCCATCGCGGTGACCACGGCGATCGTCTACCTCGTCGCCCCCATGGCGGCCCTTTTCGCCTTCCTCTTCCTCGGCGAGGTCCCGACGGGCGCGAGCCTCGCCGGCGGGGCGCTCGCCATTCTCGGGACGATGGTCGTGGCGCGCTGGGGCAAGACGACCTAGGTGCCAGAAGGCGTGGCCCCGCGCCCGCGGAGGACATCCGCTCGGCCCCGGGAAGCCCGCGACCGGCGCCGGATCTTCGACGCGCGACGGTGGCCACTCCCCAAGCGCGATCGCTTCGCCTATAGAAGGGGAAACACCGATCGGTCGAGGACATGCCTGAACGGACGGAAAGCGAAAGCCGCAAGCTGCTCAGGCGCTTGCGCGACAGTCTTGCGGAACCGGGCGCAGGCCAGGAGCGGCTCGACCGGATCACCCACATCATCGCGGATTCCATGGGCTGCGAGGTCTGCTCGATCTACCTCTTCCGCGACGAGGAGACGCTCGAACTCTGCGCCACCGAGGGCCTGAAGGAGGAATCCGTCCACAAGACCCGGATGCGGATCGGCGAGGGTCTCGTCGGCCGCGTCGCCCGGACGCTGACCCCCGTCAACACCGCCAACGCCCCCGCCGAGAAGGGCTTCCGCTACATGCCCGAGACCGGGGAGGAGATCTATTCCTCCTTCCTCGGCGTGCCGATCCAGCGCGTCGGAGAGAAGCTCGGCGTCATCGTGGTGCAGTCGAAGACCGCGCGCGAGTTCTCGGTGGAGGAGGTGGACGCGCTCGAAGTCGTCGCCATGGTGCTGGCCGAGATGACGGAACTTGGCGCTTTCGTCGGCGACGGCGGCGCCATGGCGGGGCTGCACAAGCGGCCGGTGATGATCCGCGGCGCCACCGGACAGGAAGGCGCGGCGGAGGGGCGCGTCTGGCTGCACGAACCGCGCGTCGTGGTGACGAACCCGGTCGCCGACGATCCCCTGACCGAGATCGAGCGCATCCGCGCCGCGGTCAGCGAACTGAGGGTGTCGGTCGACGACCTGCTCGCCGCCGAGAGCCTCGACAAGGAACAGAAGCAGGTCCTCGAAGCCTACCGGATGTTCGCCCATTCGCGCGGCTGGCTCCGGCGGATGGAGGAGGACATCACCCGCGGCCTCTCGGCCGAGGCCGCCGTGGAAAAGGAACAGTCCACCGCCCGCGCGCGGCTCGAAACCGTGCCCGACCCCTATCTGCGCGACCGGCTCCACGACCTCGACGACCTGTCGAACCGGCTGCTGCGCATCCTCACCGGCCAGGGCAAGGATACCGGGGCCGAGATGCCGGACCACCCGATTCTCGTCGCCCGCAACATCGGCCCGGCAGAGCTCCTCGATTACGGCCGCAAGCTGAAGGGCGTCGTGCTCGAGGAAGGTTCGGTGGGCAGCCACGCCGCCATCGTCGCCCGCGCTCTGGCCATCCCGCTCGTCATCCATGCCGACCGGATCACGGCCGAGGCGCTGAACGGCGATCCGATCCTCGTCGATGGCGACCAGGGGATCGTGCACCTCAGGCCCGAGGACACGGTGGCCGTGGCCTTCCGCGACAAGGTCGCGATGCAGGCGGCGGCACAGAACCGCTATGCCTCCCTGCGCGACCTTCCGGCCGAGGCGAAGTGCGGCACCCGGATCTCGCTCCACATGAACGCGGGCCTGATGGCCGACCTGCCCTCGCTCGCCGGCTCCGGGGCGGAAGGCGTCGGTCTCTTCCGGACCGAGCTTCAGTTCCTGATCCGCGCCCATGTGCCGAAGCGGTCGGAGCTCGCCGCGATCTATTCCAGCGTCCTCGACGCCGCGAAGGGCAAGCGCGTCGCCTTCCGCACGCTCGACATCGGCTCGGACAAGGTCCTGCCCTACATGAAGCGGGTGGAGGAGCCCAACCCGGCCATGGGCTGGCGCGCGATCCGGGTCGGCCTCGACAAGCCCGGCGTCATGCGGATGCAGCTCCAGGCGCTGATCCGCGCGGCGAACGGGCGTCCGCTCACCGTCATGTTCCCCTTCGTCGCCGAGGTGAACGAGTTCCGCCACGCGCGCCAGATGCTCATGGACGAGATCGCGCGCGAGCGCGCGCTCGGCCACGCGCTGCCCGAACGGCTGGAAATCGGCGCAATGCTGGAGACGCCCTCGCTCGCCTATGCGCCCGACGCTTTCTTCGAGATGTGCGACTTCGTCTCCATCGGCGGAAACGACCTGAAGCAGTTCTTCTTCGCCGCCGACCGCGAGAACGAGGCCGTGCGCCGCCGCTACGACGTGCTGAACAGCAGCTTCCTGCGCTTCGTGCGCCACATCGTCGACCGCTGCGCGGCGGCCGGCACGCCGCTGTCCTTCTGCGGCGAGGATGCCGGCCGGCCGGTGGAGGCGCTCTGCATCGCCGCCCTCGGCGTGCGCATGCTTTCCATGCGGCCGGCCTCCGTCGGCCCGGTCAAGCACCTGATCCGCCGGGTGGACCTGACCGAACTTCGCGCGCTCATCGACCGCGAATGCGCCACCGGCACCGCCAACCTCAGGCCCACGGTCATGGACTGGCTCGCCGGGCAGGACATCTGAGGTCAAGGCGGCAGGATAGTCTGCCGCGATGGGCTTGGCGCCGATCGTCGTCCCGGCGGGATGCGCGCTCGACTGATGCATGTCAACTGTGCAGGACCTGTGGCCGGGTAGACTGAGCCCCGCAGACAGGAGCATGCCCATGCCTACCGACACGATCAAGCCGGGCTTCCCCAGGTGGCTGGCCGCTTCGATATTTCAGGATAGACCCTTGAGAGGAAGAAATCCGTTCCGCAGCGCCGCGATGGACTGGCTCGCCCGGCAGGACCGCTGAGCGGCCGCCACCCTAGCTGCCGGCCGGCAGGGCCCGTTCCCGGCGGAAGGCCTGCGTGACCGCGTCCTCGCCATGG
>NZ_WBUS01000003.1 GCF_008933605.1 Albidovulum sp. | reverse complement strand
CGGCCAGACCGCGCTCGTCTGTGCGGTGGCGCACGAACGGCCGCACGGGGGCATCGCGCACCAGTTCTTCATGGCCTCGGGCCCGCTCGCCATCCTGCCGCTGAAGGGCAACCGGTCGTCGATCGTCTGGAGCGAGCGGGAGGCCGAGGCGAAGGCCATCGCGGCCCTGAGCGACGCGGATTTCCTTGACCTGCTGCGGCCCCGTTTCGGCGATTTCCTCGGGCGGATCGAGCTTGCCGGGCCGCGATTCAGCTATCCGCTCAACCTCACGCTCGCCAATGCCTACGTGGCGCCGCGCGTGGCGCTCGTCGGCGACGCGGCGCACGGCGTCCACCCCATCGCCGGGCAGGGGCTGAACCTCGGGTTCCGCGACGTGGGCGCCCTGGCCGAGGTGCTGGTGGAGGCGCACCGGCGCGGCGAGGACATCGGCGCGGAGGACGTGCTTGCCCGCTACCAGAGCTGGCGGCGCTTCGACTCGACGGCACTTGCGCTCGGGATGGATGCGGTCAACCGGCTCTTTTCCAACGACAATCCGCTTCTACGCGCGGTGCGCGACCTCGGGCTGGGCGTCGTCGGCGCGATCCCGTCCCTGAAGCGCGGCTTCATCCGGCAGGCCGCCGGAATCGCCGGAACGCCGCCGAAGCTCCTGCGGGGGGTGGGGCTTTAGCGGGTCGCCGGTTACGGCGGACAAAGCCTTTGCTCGATTGGCGCCTTTCCATCAAATTTGTGAGAAAAGGACGCCGATCTGGCTTGGCCTTGGTCGTAGACGTACACCCCGTCCCGATTGCCCGGGAAGCAGTCACTCCAGTGTTTGCTTGATCTTGTGACCAGAATGATCGCGCGCGCCTCTCTAGCCCTCGGCAGCAAGTCTTGCTTCAAAAATTTTCTCGCCGCGTCCGTTGAGGGAAGTTGCCCGATGAGACCCAAATCCGGGCGGGAAACCGAATGGTAGGGGCACAGTTCTATCGCAGCCACGCGTCGTGAGATTTCTCGCAGAGCGGAATAATAATTGGGTTGCGCTTTCGTTTCGACGAGCTTCGCTGCAATCGACCTGAACTTCTTTTCCCACCAGTGGTATGCACCGCTCCAGGCATTCCGTGGGTCAATGCTGTGGTTGGGAAACTCTTCGCCCGCGAGACGCTGACGCACTGTGTTTTCCCACATCCGGAGGTATCGTCTGTCGGTCTGCTCAAGGTAGCTATGTGGCGCGACACCGGGGTTCAGGAGCAGCACGAAGATGTCCGCGCGCTCAAGATCGCCCAGATAAGGCGCGGGAAGTAGCGACACATGAAGGCGACCATCTCGTTTCCCGAAGTCATTGCCGCGAATGAAGCTGTGGAAATTCCGCGCCTCGACTTGCGGCAGCGTTTTCCCAATCTTTCGGAGAAACTCTTCATCGTCCGGGTGAACATGCGGGGCTTCGCCGCGTTGGAACCCGGACCAGAAATCAACAAGCGCGTTCGTCAAGTCACGGCCCCCGCCCCCTCACTCCAGCTTCCGCGCCTCGTCGGCGAGCATCACCGGGATGCCGTCGCGGATCGGGTAGGCGAGCTTGGCGGGTCTGGAGACGAGTTCCTGCCGCTCGGCGTCGTAGCTCAGCGGCGCCTGGGTCAGCGGGCAGACGAGCGCCTCCAGCATCCGCCGGTCGGGCGTGATCCCCTCGGTCAATGCACCACCTCCTCGCCGCCGGAGCGGAGCGCGAATTCCATCAGAGTCACCAGCGTCTCGCGCCGGGTCTGGAGCGAGGGCGCCTCCAGCAGCGCCTGCTTGTCCTCGGGCTCGAAGGGGCAGAGCATGGCGAGCGAGTTGACGAGAAGCTCGTCGGCCGCCTCGCGCAGGCTTTCCCAGTCGGTCGAGAGCTGTTCGGCCTCGAAGTAGCGGCGCAGGAGCTGGAGGAAGCTCTCGCGGTCGAAGCCGGGGTCATCCTCCGGGCCGGCGCGGTCGCGCTCGAACCCGTCCCAGCGGACCTCGGCGGAGAGATAGGGGGCGAAGCCCGAAATCTCGCGCAGGAGGCGGAAGCGCGAGACACCGGAGAGGGTGATCATGTAGCGGCCGTCGTCGGTTTCCGACAACGCGGTGACCCGGCCGGCGGAACCGATGGCGGCGAGGCGCGGCTGGCCGTCCGGGCCGGGGCGCGGCTGGATCATCCCGATGAGCCGGTGCGGCGTCTTCAGCACGTCCTCGAGCATGGCGAGGTAGCGCGGCTCGAAGATCTGCAGCGGCAGGCGCGCGCGCGGCAACAGGAGCGCCCCCGGCAGGGGGAAGAGCGGGATCTTGTCCGGCAGGTCGCCCTTGATCCTCATGGCCGTGATCCTGATCCGCGCGTCACCGTCCGCAAGGTCGCCGCATCAGGCGAAGAGCAGCGAGGAGAGCTTGCGCCGGCCCTTCAGCACGATCGGGTCGTTGGGCTTCAGCGCGTCGAAGATGGTGAAGAGCTGCTTCCTGGCCGCGCCGTCGTTCCAGTCGCGGTCGCGGCGGAAGAGCTCGAGGAGTTCCTCGACGGCGCCCTCGACCTTGCCCGCGGCATGAAGAGCGAGCGCGAGGTCGAAGCGGGCCTGATGATCGTCGGGGTGCGCCAGCACGCGGTCGAGCAGTTCGGCGACCGGGCCTGCGCTGGCCGCCTGGCGCGACAGCGCGATCTGGGCCCGGGCCGCTTCAACCTCCGCCGAGCCGGCGATGGCGGCGGGCGCGGCGGCCAAGAGCCCCTCGGCCTGGTCGGTCTGGCCGAGCGCGAGATGGGCTCGCACGAGACCACCATAGGCGCGGGCGTTCTCCGGCTCCTCCCCGAGGATCGCGGCGAAGGTCTCGGCGGCATCCACGGCCGCCCCCTGCGCGAGCATATCCTCGGCCGCGTCGAGCGCCTCGGCCAGCCCGCCGTCGCCGGCGAGGCCCGCGAGCTTCTCGACGAAGGTCTTGATCTGCGACGGCGGAATCGCGCCCTGGAAGCCGTCCACCGGCTTGCCCTGCCAGAAGGCGTAGACCGTCGGGATCGACTGGATGCGCAGTTGCGCCGCGATCGTCTGGTTCTCGTCAACGTTGACCTTGGCCATGCGGACCTTGCCGCGCGCGGCCTGGACGGCGGATTCGAGCGCGGGCCCGAGCGTCTTGCAGGGTCCGCACCACGGCGCCCAGAAGTCGACGATCACGGGCACCTCGCGGCTCGCCTCGATCACCTCCGCCATGAAATCCGCCTCGGTCACGTCGCGGACGAGGTCGCCGGCGGGCGCGCCGGTCTTCTGGCCGAATTCGAGCATGTCTGCCCCCTTGAATGGCTGGTTGCCCCCTATATGCGCGCGAAGGGCGCCGAGGCCAAGGGGGTGTGGCGGAGACGCGCGGGCGGCTCAGTCGAAGAACGGCGTCACCTCGGCAACGATCACCGCATTCTCGGCCAGCGCCCGGTCCATCAACGCGCGTTCCTCGGGCGCGATCTCGTGGCCCTCGGCCTCGCGCTCCTCGGCGGTGCCGTAACCGGTGACGTCGAGCGGCGCCAAGTCGGCTTGCTTGAGGATCGCCACCGCCTCGCGCACGGCCTCGTCCTCGTCCACGCCGGAGGCATAGACCATGATCGCGGCGCCGGTGGCCTTGGCCGGCAGCCCGTCGCCGGCCTTCCGCCCGACTTCGACAAGAAGCGTGTAGACCTGCTGCGGGCGCGGGCTGCGGCGGGGCGTTTCGGTCATTCCGGGATCCTCCCGTCCGCCGTGGTGGGCCTCGCGCGGCGCGAAGTCAAGCGGCGGGCCGGGGCGATGTCACTGGGCGGAGGCCATCCCGTCGCGGCCGGTCGCTGCGGTTGACCCGGGTCAATGACGGCCACTCCGCCGGGCGGGATGCTCGATCGGCAAAGAGGAGTGATCAGCATGGGCGTCAGGGCCATTCTGACGAATTCGGTGCGATCGGCGATCCTGGCGCTGGCGCCGACCATGGCGCTCGCCGATTTCGCCGGCGATTTCGACGCGCTTCTGGTTGAGGGCAAGCGGGACGCGGCCGAACGGCTTGCGGCGGAGCGCATCGCCGCCGCGCCCGAGGACGCAGCGGCGCATTTCGCGCTGGGGCTGGCGGAGTTCCTCGGCGCGGTTGAGGGGCTGGGCCAGGGCTTGCACCGCTACGGCCTTGCCAACAGCTACGGCAACCCCTCGGAGATCGTCCTCGGCGATGGCCTGCCGTTCCTGCGCATCCCGGTGCCGACGAACCCCGCGCCCGAGCCCGTGACCTACGCGGGGTTGCGCGCCCTGCTCGTGGAGTTCACCGCCGATCTGGCCGTGGCCGAGGCTACGTTGGCGGCGGCGCCGGCCAAGGATTTCGACCTGCCGCTGCGGGTCCCCGCGATCCGGCTCGACATGGACGGCGACGGGGCGGGCGACGCGGAGGGGTCGATCGCGGCGCTCTACCTCGCCGTAACGGGGGCCGACTTTTCCGAAGAGGGCCGGGAATGGGGCCGGCTGGCCGCCGCGGGCAAGGTCGCGCCGATGGGGATCGATCAGAGCGAGGTGCCCTGGCTGCAGGCCTACTGCCACCTTTTGAGCGCGGTCGCCGACATTCCTCTGGCATATGACTGGCACGAGGCGCTCGAGATGACCTTCCACGACGCCTTCCCCGCGACTCGGCTGCCGTCGTCGGGGCTGGTGGACGAGGAAAAGCGGCTGCTGGCGCAGCTTGGCCCGGAGCCGCCACAATTCGATGTCGGCGACTACACGGGAGACTGGTGGGAGAGGTACCGGGACTGGCGCGACACGCCCGAGGGCATGGCGCGGGCACGTTGGGAAGAGCAGTCCTTCGCGGTCCGGATCGCCGGCCTGGTCGATCTGGGCGTCTTCGTCCACCTGATGCACTGGCCGGTCGTGGAGCCGGAGCGGATGGGCGAGGCGCGCGAACACCTTCTGGCGATGGTCGCGCTCAGCCGCGAGAACTGGCGGCGCATCGAGGCCGAGACGGACGACAACCGCGAGTGGCTGCCCGGCCCGAAGCAGACGTCGCTGCTGCCGAACCTGAGGGTGAACGATGTCGTCGTCTACGGCTGGAGGCGGTTTCTGGACGAACTGGAGGCCTTGCTGGAGGGGCGCACGCTTCTGCCGCACTGGCGCTTCGCCGAGGGGCGGGGCGTGAACCTGCGCCGGTTCTTCGACGAGCCGCCGACGCTCGATCCGATCCTGATCGCCCAAGGGACGTCGGTGCTGCCCTATCTGGAGGACGGTGATACGGTGTCGCAGGACACCGTCGGGGGCATCCTCAACATGCTGGAAGCCGGGCCGCTCGGATACTTCCTTTGGTTCAACTGACGCGCCGCCTTAGCCGCCATCGGCGGTGAACCCGGCCGCGGCGATGCCGGCAGAACCCGCCGCCTCGTCGTTGTCGGAGGTATCGCCCGAGACACCCGCCGCACCGAGCAGCATCCCGTCGGCGGCGCGGATCAGCACGCCGCCCGCGACCGGGACCATCTCTCCGCCCACGGCGTGGACGGCGCCTGTGAAGAAATGCGGCCGGTCGATCGCCATCTGGCCGATGGCGCGCGAGCCGAGGCCGAGCGCGACGGCGCCCCGCGCCTTGCCGAGCGCGATTTCGAACCGCTTCAGGCTGGTGCCGTCCTCGCTGGCCGCCGCGACGAGGGCGCCGCGCGAGTCGAGGACGGCGATGCTGAGGGGCTTGAAGCCCGCGGTCCGCGCATGGGCGAGCGCGGCCGCCACGATGGTCTGTGCTTTCGCCAGCGTCAGTGCGGTCATGGCCTGCCCCCTCAGTCCCGGAGAAGTTCGTTGATCGAGGTCTTGGACCGGGTCTGCGCGTCGACCCGCTTCACGATGACGGCACAGTAGAGATTGATGCCGCCCTTCGAGGGCATCGAGCCCGCGACGACGACGGAGCCCGCCGGAACCTCGCCATAGGTCACCGCGCCGGTTTCCCGGTCGACGATCTTCGTGGACTTGCCGATGAAGACCCCCATGCCGAGGACGGAGCCTTCGCGGACGATGCAGCCTTCGACGACCTCCGAGCGCGCGCCGATGAAGCAGTTGTCCTCGATGATCGTGGGACCCGCCTGCATCGGTTCGAGCACGCCGCCGATGCCGACGCCGCCGGAGAGGTGGACGTTCTTGCCGATCTGGGCGCAGGAGCCGACGGTGGCCCAGGTGTCCACCATCGTGCCCGCATCGACATAGGCACCGAGGTTGACGAAGGAGGGCATGAGCACCACGCCCGGCGCGATGTAGGCCGACTTGCGGACGATGCAGTTCGGCACGGCGCGGAAGCCGGCGGCCTTCCATTCGGCATCGCCCCAGCCGGCGAACTTCGAGTCCACCTTGTCCCACCAGGAACTGCCCTGCGGCCCGCCGGTCTGCTGCGCCATGTCCTTGAGGCGGAAACCGAGGAGCACGGCCTTCTTCGCCCACTGGTTGACCCGCCACTGCCCATCCGGCTGCCGCTCGGCGACGCGCAGCTTGCCGCTGTCGAGCGCCGCGAGCGTCGCGCCGATCGCCTCGCGCGCCTCGCCCTTCGTCGCCGGCGTGATGCTGTCGCGCGCCTCCCAGGCGGATTCGATCGCGGCTTCGAGTTCGGCATGCTGCATCCGGCGGTCCCCCTCTGACGGTCCTGCGACCCCTGCCCTATAGGACGCGCGGCCGCGCGAGGCAATGCGCTGCCCCCCGTCACAGTTTCGCCATTGCGCGCTGCGATGCTGGCCGAAAAGCCCCGGGCGGGTTACTTCTGGGGCATGCAGAGAGCAGGACGACATATGAAAGACGATGCGAGGAGCCATCCGTTCCGCGACAGCCACGACGACGTGGAAACCTTCGCACGCATCCCGGACACGCCCCAGACGCGCGCGCCGGCCTACCGGCTGGCCTTCACGGATGCCGATTTCATGATGCGCGAGGAGCTGAGGCCGGTGCGGCTGCAGCTCGAGCTTCTCAAGCCTCAGATGATCATGGACGAGCGCGGGATCGAATCGACCATCGTTCTGATGGGCAGCGCGCGCATCCCGGACCCGAGCGGCACCGCGGCGCAGGTCGAGGCGCCGGTGATCGAGACGGCTGCGGGCGCGCAGTCCGAGGCCGCGCGCGGCGCGGCGCGGCTCGCCGGCTGGTACGACGAGGCGCGCAAGCTCGCACGCCTGATGACCGAGCGCAGCCTTGAGAGCTACGGCCGCGAGAATGTGATCGTGACGGGCGGCGGGCCGGGGATCATGGAGGCGGGGAACCGCGGCGCGGCCGACGCGGGCGGCCATTCCATCGGCCTCAACATCGTGCTGCCGCACGAACAGGCGCCGAACGCCTATGTGACGCCCGACCTCTGCTTCAACTTCCACTACTTCGCGATCCGCAAGATGCATTTCCTGATGCGCGCGCGGGCCATCTGCATCTTCCCCGGCGGCTTCGGCACCCTCGACGAGATGTTCGAGAGCCTGACCCTGATCCAGACCGGGCGGATGCGGCCCGTGCCCTTCCTGCTTTTCGGCCGCGATTTCTGGGAGCGGGTGATCAACTGGCAGGCCCTCGCAGAGGCCGGCACGATCTCGCCCGAGGATCTGACGCTTTTCCGCTATGTCGAGACGGCGGACGAGGCGGCGGCGATCATTGATGCCTTCGAGCCCGGCTGCTGAAGCCGGTCAGGCGCGCGCCCGCGCCTTCGGCGCCGCCGAGTAGGTGACGATCCGGTCGACCGCGGTCCGGAAACGCGCGTCATCCACGGTGAGCGCGACGCGCACCCAGCCGGCGAGGCTTTCGCCGAAGGAAGTGCCGGGCATGACCGCGACGCCGGTCGCCTCCAGCAGGTCCATCGCGTAGGCGGAGTCGTCCCGCCCCGTCGCGGAGACCTCGACGAGCGCGAACATCCCCGCTTCGGGCCGGTGGACAGAGAGTGCGGTTTCCTGCGCGAGCCGGTCGGCGAGGTAGCGGGCGCGGGCGGCGAAGCGCGCACGCATCCCGGCGGCGACGGCCGAGGGCGCGGCGATGGCCTCGGCCGTCATGTCGGCGATGAAGGGCTGGTTGCCGAAAAGCATGGTTTCCGAGAGCGGCAGCAGGCGACCGGCGCAGTCGGCGGAACAGACCGCCCAGCCGGAGCGAAAGCCGGGGGCCGCGTGGGATTTCGAGATCGACGAGACGGCGACCGTGCGGTCGGCAAGCTCCGTCCGGTCGAAGGGCGAGGCAAAGGGCGTACCGTCGAACACCAGTTCCTCGTAGACTTCGTCGGAGACGATCCAGAGGTCGTGGGCGCGGGCGACGTCGCCGATGGCTGCGAGGTCGGCCGGGGTCAGCACTGCCCCGGTGGGGTTGTGCGGCGTGTTGAGGAGAATGGCGCGGCTGCGCGGCGTGACTCGGGCGGAGAGGTCCTCGGCCGAGATCCGGAAGCCCCTTTCGGCGCGCAGCGGCACCGGGACGGGCAGCGCGCCGCCCGCCCGGATCACGGCCTCGTAGGTGGCATACATCGGGTCACCGACCAGCACCTCGCCGCCGGGTTCCGCCAGCCCCATGAGAACGGCGTAGAGCGCGGTCTGCGTGCCGGGGAAGCAGAGCACCTGATCGGGCGAGACCGGGCGACCCGCACGGGCGGCGTAGCGCGCCGCAAGCGCCGCGCGAAGGGCGGGCTCGCCGCGGCCGGTGGAGTACTGGGTGCGACCCGCGCGCATGGCGGCGACGGCGCACTCAAGGAGATCGTCCGGCGCTGCCACGTCGGGATTGCCGATCGTCAGGTCGATCACGTCGCGGCCGCGGGCGGCGAAGTCGGCGGCAGCGTAGTGCACCGCCCACTTCGCCGAGCCGAGACCGGCGAGGCGGTCGAGCACCGGGGAATACCTCATGCGGCGCCCCCCGCGAGGTCGAGGCCGAGCAGGGCGCCCACCGAGACGAGGCCGAGGGTCTCGATCTCGCCCGCCACGAAGGCTTCGGGCAGCACCCCGGCCTCGAGCCAGAGTCCGTCGATGACGGCGTTGCAGGCAATGGCGAGGCGTCGGAGTTCCGCGCGCCCCGCGATCCGGCCGGCTTCGGCAAGGGCTGCAGCTATCAGCCCCTGAAGCCGGTCGCGGTAGGCGAGGTAGGTCGCCTCGTGCGTCGCCCGCATCGCCGGATCGCGGCGGACCATGTGCAGGAACGCCGCCCAGAGCGACACCGCGCGCGGATCGACGACGGGCGGCGTCAGCGAGGCAGAAACGAAACGGCGAAGCCGCTCGCGGGCGTTGCCGGCGCCGAGCGCGCGTTCGGAATCCGCGATCTGGCGGGCCATGTGCGCTTCGTAGGCGGCGTTCACCAAGTCCTCCTTCGAGGTGAAGTGATGCCGGATCATGCCGGGCGAGAGCCCCGCCGCATCGGCGATGGCGCGCACGGTCGTCTCTGCCGGCCCGGCCTCCGCCATGAGGTCGAGAACCGCCGCGATGAGGTCGGCGCGCCGGGTCTCGGGCTCCTCGCGCGTGAACTTGCGGCGGTCGGCGGTCATGGCTCCTGGCACTCCGGTGAATTATACAATCGTATTATTCACCGGAGTGCGCGGACTCGCAAGGGATTTCGCCTCTGGCCTCCGCCACGCGGGGCGGGCAATCTGACGCGGGAGCGACGGAGGCAGGGATGCAGAACACCGACCGTATCTGGGATATCGCGGAGCGCCACAGGGAGGCGTTCATCGGCCTTGCCGATCGGGTCTTCGACACGCCGGAGGTCGCCTATACCGAAACCGAAAGCTGCGCGGCCCATGCGGCGATGCTCGAGGCCATGGGCGCCCGGATCACCCGGGACCTCGCGGGCATCCCGACGGCAGTCATGGGAGAGTGGGGGACCGGAGGCCCTGTGATCGCGATCCTCGGAGAGTACGATGCCCTGCCGGAGCTGGGGCAGGAGCCGGGTGTGGCGGAAGAGCGGCCGCTGGGACGGTTCGGCCACGGCTGCGGCCACAACCTGCTCGGCACGGCGGCACTGATGGCCGCCGTCGCGCTCAGGGACTGGCTTGCCGAGACGCGAACACCCGGCCGGGTGCGCTACTACGGCTGCCCCGCCGAGGAGGGCGGGGCCGCGAAGACCTTCATGGTGCGCGCGGGCCTCTTCGACGATGTGGACGCGGCGATCAGCTGGCATCCGGCGGACTACACCGGCGTCTTCCACGCCAATTCGCTGGCCAACACGCGGATCGACTTCACCTTCCTCGGCCGTGCCGCCCACGCGGCCGGGGCGCCGGAACTGGGGCGTTCCGCGCTCGACGCGGTGGAACTGATGAACGTGGGCGTGAATTACCTGCGCGAGCACATGCCGCCGGGCGCGCGGATCCACTACGCCTATCTCGACGCCGGCGGCACGGCGCCGAACGTGGTGCCGGCGAAGGCGACAGTGCGCCAGCTCGTCCGCACCCGGCGGCTCAGGGACCTCAACGCGCTGGTGGAGCGGGTTCGCAAGATCGCCGAGGGCGCCGCCATGATGACCGAGACGCGGGTGGAGACGCGGGTGGTTTCCGCCGTGTCGGACCTTCTTGGAAACCGGGTTCTGGAAGAGGCGATGCAGGCGAACATGGAGCGTCTGGGTCCGGTGGATTTCGACGCCGAGGACCTGCCCTTCGCGGAGGCCATCCGCGCGACGCTGACCGAGGAGCATATCGCCGACACGTTCCGCCAGCTGGGGCGGCCGGTCGAGCGGGGCCTGGCACTCTGCGACTTCGTCGTGCCGCTCGACGCGGGCGCCGGCGCCTCGCTCGGCTCGACCGACGTGGGCGACGTCAGCTGGGCGGTGCCGACGGTTCAGGCCTGGGTCGCGACCTGCGCCATCGGCACGCCGTTCCATTCCTGGCAGCTGACGGCGCAGGGAAAGATGCCGGCGGCGCACAAGGGGATGGTCCATGCCGCGAAGGTCATGGCGGCGACGGGGCGCGACCTTTTCACGCGGCCCGACCTCCTGGCCGCGGCGAAGGCCGAGCACGCGGCGCATCTGACGCGCGAGCCCTACCGCTGCCCGCTTCCGCCCGAGGTGAGCCCGCCGATCCCGGCGCGGGGCTGAGGGTTTCCGGCGGCGATTGCGGGCCAGCACCCTCCCCCTCCCTTCCCCACAAGGGGGAGGGGAGGTAGGGGTGCCATGCCGCGCCCCTTGCCGCAGCAGGACCGCCCCGGCGAGGCCCTAGGCGGAGAGGCCCAGCGCCTCGCGCAAACGGTCATGCGGGATGGCGGGAACGAAGTTGCCGTCGCGTCCCTCCATGTCCGCGTTCGCGACCATGGCGTTCAGGATCGCCTCCTCCACCGCCTGCGCGGCCGCCTCGAAAAAGGCGTCGATCTGTTCGTCCGGCACCCATGCCGCCGTCAGGAGCGCCTCGCCCGCGCCGCCCATGATCGCCCGGTTCGCGGTGGAAAAGGCGAGAAAGATGTCGCCCGAGCCGTGCCGGCCAAAGCCCCCCATCCGCGCAACGCCCACCGTCGCCCGCTGGGCGATCCGGCGGAGCTGGTGCGGCAGGAAGGGCGCGTCGGTGGCGATCACCGCTATGATCGAGGAGAGGTCCCGGTCAGGCGTCGCGCGGCGCATCGGCACGGCGTCGAAGGCACTGCCGATCCGCCGGCCGAGCACGGTGAGATCGCCCCGCGCGCCGAAGTTCGCCTGCACGAAGGCCCCGAGCGTGTAGCCGGTCCCGCCGTGGGTCACGCGCCGCGAGGCGGTGCCGGAGCCGGCCTTGAAGCCGAAGCACTTCATGCCCGTCCCGCCGCCGACGCTGCCTTCCTCGACGGGCCCCGCGACGGCGCCGTCGATGGCGGCGAAAACGTGATCCTCCCGGACATGGAAGCCGTTGATGTCGTTCAGGAATCCGTCATATGTCTCGGCCGCGACCGGCAGCGCGAAATCCTCGTCGAAGCGGCCGGCGAAGCGGCGGACGGCCCAGCGGATCGTGGCGTCGCGCGTCAGCCCGCAGGAATGAGTGTTGGTGATTGTGACCGGCAGCGCGAACTTGCCGGCCTCGGCGATGTAGTGGACGCCCGTCAGCTCTCCATTGCCGTTGAAGCTGTGGAAGCCGGCGAAGACCGGCGCCTGCACATCCTCCACCGGGCGGGGCAGGATCGCGGTGACGCCGGTGCGGACCGGTCCCTGCCCGACGACAAGCGGCCCCTGCCCCGCGATCAATGTCGTGTAGCCGACCGCGACGCCCGGGACGTCGGTGATGGCGTTCCATGGGCCCGGCATGCCCTCGACCACAAGGCCGAGGCCGCGGGCGCGGGGCTTTCCGGACGGTGTAGAGCGATGCGGATCCGTCATGCGTGACCTCCCTGTGGCGTCCCGACAGGGATCAGACGACCACCTCGATGCTTTTCTGTTCGCCGACGCCGAAGACCCGCTTGTAGCGCGCGATCTCATCGGCAGGACCGGTCGCCTTGTTGGGATTGTCCGAGAGCTTCACGGTCGGCCGGCCGTTCGCGCTCACGGCCTTGCAGACGAGGCTGAAGGGCGCGAGCCCGTCGTTCGGCGCGAAGCCGCGGAAATCGTTGGTAAGCAGCGTGCCCCAGCCGAAGGAGACCTTCACCCGCCCGGCAAAGCGCGCGTGCAGCGCCTCGATCAGTTCCACGTCTAGCCCGTCGGAAAAGATCACGAGCTTCTTCGTCGGATCCTCGCCACGGTCCTTCCACCAATCGATCGCGGTCTCGGCGCCGACGAAGGGATCGCCGGAGTCGATCCGCACCCCCGTCCAGCCGGCGAGCCAGTCGGGTGCGTTCCTGAGGAAGCCCTCGGTGCCGTAGGTGTCGGGCAGGATGATGCGGAGGTTACCGGAATGCTCTTCGTGCCAGTCCGCGAGGACCTTGTAGGGCGCCTCGCGCAGTTCTTCATCGGTGTCGGCGAGGGCGGCGAGGACCATCGGCAGTTCATGCGCGTTCGTGCCGATGGCCTCGATGTCGCGACGCATGGCGATCCGGCAGTTCGATGTGCCGATGAAGGCATCGCCAAGACCCTCGATCATCGCCTGCACGGCCCAGTCCTGCCAGAGGAAGGAATGCCGCCGCCGCGTGCCGAAATCGGCGATCTTCAGCCCCTCGATCCGGCGCAGGCGCTCGATCTTCTCCCAGAGCCGCGTCATCGCGCGGGCGTAGAGCACCTGAAGCTCGAACTTGCCCATGGTGGCAAGGACGGCGCGGGACCGCAGTTCCATCAGCACGGCGAGTGCGGGGATTTCCCAGAGCATCACCTCCGGCCACTTGCCCTCGAAGGTGAGCTCGAACTGATCGCCGCGGCGTTCGAGGTGATAGGGTGGCAGGCGCAGCGCCTCGAACCATTCCATGAAGCTGGACGAGAACATCTGCCGCTTGCCGTAGAAGGTGTTGCCGCGAAGCCAGGTCGACTCGCCCCGGGTCAGCTTGAGCGAGCGGACGTGGTCGAGCTGTTCCCTGAGCTCCCCCTCGTCGATGACCCGGGCGAGCGGGATCCGCGTCGTGCGGTTGATCAGGCTGAAGGTGACGGTCGTGTCGGGCCGGTTCCGCAGTACCGACTGGCACATCAGGAGCTTGTAGAAATCGGTGTCGATCAGCGACCGGACGATCGGGTCGATCTTCCAGTTGTGGTTATAGACACGGGTGGCGATATCGACCATTCACGCCTCCAGCCGCACGCCGGCGGCACGCATGTCGGCGCGCGCCTTCGCGAGCGAGCCGTCAAGGTCGATGGCGCGGCAGGCGCCTTCAAGCACCGTCACCTCGAAGCCGAGCCGTGCGGCGTCGACGGCGGAATAGGCGACGCAGAAATCGGTTGCGAGGCCGACGAGGGTGAGTCGGGTCGCGCCGCGCGTGCGCAGGTATCCTTCGAGGCCGGTCGGCGTCCGGTGGTCGTTCTCGAAGAAGGCGGAGTAGCTGTCTATGGCGGCACGGAAGCCCTTGCGGATCACGAGGTCGGCCGGGTCGGTGGCAAGCGCGGGGTGGAAGGCCGCGCCCGTCGTGCCCTGGACGCAGTGAGCTGGCCAGAGAACCTGCGGCCCATACGGCATCTCGGCCAGCGTGAAGGGCTGGGCGCCGGGGTGGTTCGCGGCGAAGGAGGCGTGATCCGCCGGGTGCCAGTCCTGGGTCAGGACCTTCACCGCAAACTCGGCCATCAGGGCGTTGACGCGGGGGATGATCTCGTCGCCGCCCGCGACCGCGAGCGCACCGCCCGGGCAGAAGTCGTTCTGCACGTCGATGACGATGAGGGCATGGGTCGCGTCGCGCATCTTTCACCTCTCGCAAGGGTTTTCCGTTGCTAGGATGCGTCCGGCCTCAGGTCAATGGCGGGGTTGCCCCGGACCCGGTGGCGCGACTATGAGCGGGCGCATGCTAATTGTCGCTGCACTTTACCGCTTCACGCCCTTTCCCGACCCGGCCGCTCTGCGGGCGCCCCTGCTCGCCGCCTGCGAGGCGGCCGGGGTGCGCGGCTCGCTCCTCCTCGCCCGGGAAGGGATCAACGGCACCATCGCGGGCCCGCGTGAGGGGATCGATGCGGTTTTGGCCCATGTCCGCGCGCTGCCGGGCTGCGCCGGAATCGAGGCGAAGGAAAGCACAACCCGGGCCATGCCCTTCGGCCGGATGAAGGTGCGGCTGAAGCGCGAGATCGTGACGATGGGTGTCGCGGGCGTGGATCCCACCCGCGCCGTCGGACGCCTCGTCGAGCCGGCTCACTGGAACGCGCTGATCACGGCCGAGGATGTCGCCGTCATCGACACGCGCAATGCCTACGAGGTGGCGATCGGCAGTTTTCGCGGCGCAGTCGATCCTGGCACCGCGAGCTTCCGCGACTTCCCGTCGTGGTGGCGCGCGAACGCCACCCGGTTCGGCAACCGGCGCGTGGCCATGTTCTGCACCGGCGGCATCCGCTGCGAGAAATCCACGAGCTTCCTCTTGCGGGAGGGCGTCGCGGAGGTCTTCCACCTCAAGGGCGGAATCCTGAAGTATCTGGAGGAAATTCCGGAAGCGGAGAGCCTCTGGCAGGGCGGCTGCTTCGTCTTCGACGAGCGGGTGAGCGTGGGCCACGGTCTGACGGCCACCGGCCACGGGTTGTGCCGCGCCTGCCGACGGCCCTTCGCGGCGGCGGACCGCGCGCATCGGGATTTCGAGGAGGGTGTCTCCTGCCCCTCGTGTCGCCACGAGTTCACGAACGCGGACCGCGCGCGCTTCCGCGAGCGCCAGCGCCAGGTGGCGCTGTCCGAGACGCGGGGTACCCCGCATTTCGGGCCGGAGGCCGGTCACCGGCCGAGGAAGGCGAAGAGCTTGTCGAACCGGTCCGGGCCGACGCGCGACCAGTCGTAGCCGAGCGCCGCAACGCGGGCGACGGCGCCGCGCGCGCGCCGCAGGTCTTCGTCGGCGGCATAGGCCGCAAGTCGATCGCGGAAGGCCGCGATGTCGGACGGATCGACGATCTCGAGGGCGCCAGTCTCGGCCCCGATCCGTCCCGCCCCGGCCGCAGAGGCGAGGACGGGCAGGCCATGGGCCGCTGCCTCGTAGGTCGAGATCGGGTCGCCTTCCTCCAGCGAGGGCAGGACCGCCACGTCGGCCCGCAGAAGTTCTTGGGCGACGTCATTGCTGAAGCCCACGGCCGAAACGGTCTCGCCATCGAGCACGTCGGCGAAGCAGCTGCGGATCGCAGGCTCCACCGCGCCAAGAAGCCTCAGACGTGCTCCCGGGGGCGGACGGCGCCAGGCTTCGAGCAGGAGATGTGCACCCTTGCGGACACAGACCGAGCCCACGAAGACGAAGGTCACGGGGGCGCCCGGGACGCGCACGGGACGGTCCGGCAGGGTGGCCGGCACCCAGGTGCCGTAGCTTGTCGGGATGACGCGGCTGGCGACGGGTGTGCCCGCGAAGGCGTGCTCGGCCGCCGGGCTGGGGGCGAAGATCGCGCTGCAGAGGATCTGGCGGAGGTTCTGGATCGCGATCCTGAGGTCGGTGATGCCATGGGCGGGCGGCAGGCCGAGGGCGTCGTAGGCGGCATCCAGAAGCGGCTTGGCCACCGCCATCCGGGTGTTGACGGATTCGGTGACGATGGTCACACCGCGCCGAGCGAGCCGTTCGTAGACGGAGACCGGCACCGAAGGCCAGAGATAGGCGATGTCGCCTTCGCCGACGGTTTCGAGATAGCGGCGGTGCAACAGCCCGTCCGCGATCCGACGGCCGAAGGGCAGGTGCCGGACGAAGCGCGGCCGACCGTCGCGCACGACAAGACCCGGCGGGACCTCGCCGTCGAAGCGGGCGGTGACGAGATCGGCGCGGTAGCCGGCGGCGATCGAGGCGGCGAGGATCGACCGGCAGGTGCGGCCCACGCCCACTGTCTCGCAAGGGTTGCTCATGAGCGCGCGAATCGGCCTCGCGGGGACAACCCGGACCGAGGGAGGCGCCTTCGGCTTTTCCGGCAGGACGAACTGGCGCGGGGCAGTGACGGACACGGGCAGGCAACCTTCGGGAGAACACGCTAGAGCCTTACGCCTGAAGGAGACGCTTGCAAAGTGCGTTTGCCGGTCCGAGGCCATGCACCGCCTGCACAAGCGTTGATGCGATCCGCAGGCGCCGAATGTTGCCGAAATGGCGACAGGATGGCCGGCCATCGCGCTTCACGCATGCGGCGACCGCCGCGCCCTCTTCTGGAGCGGGGACGGCCCCGATATGCTCGCGCCGAGGAGCAAGGCGGGAAGGATGACAGGATGGACAATTCGGGGGGCGGACAGCCGATGAAGAAGGCGCGGCGGCGCGGGCTGAACAGGCTTTCCGGCCTGCGCAACCTCATCGTCGACGCGAAGCGGCTCTGGTATCGCCGCGCCTGGGGCATGGACATCCATCCCACCGCGCAGTTCTCGCTGTCGGCGAAATTCGACCGGACCTTCCCGATCGGCATCCACATCGGACCGATGAGCTACATCGCCTTCGACACCCGCATCCTGACCCACGACCGTACGCGCGGGCTCTACCTTCACACGCGAATCGGGGCCAACTGCTTCATCGGCGGATGCAGCCTCATCCTTCCAGGTGTGGAGATCGGCGACAACTGCGTGGTGGGCGCGGGGTCGGTGGTGACGAAGTCCGTGCCGCCCCGGTCGATCGTCGCGGGCAACCCGGCAAAGGTGATCCGGTCGGGGATCGAGGTCGGCCCCTACGGGCGATTCCTGACCGCGGACGCCACCGAGAGCGCGCTGGCCGAACAGGGGCTGACGTGAGCCGATGGCCCGTGCGGCCGTCCTGACCGGTCTCCTCCTCACGCTCCTTGCGGCGGCGGTAGTGTTTCGGCAGGCGCCGGGGCCCGAGGCGCCGCGCGACCGGATCGTGCGGGCGACAGGTCCCGCGCCCGAGCATATTGCCGGTGTCGCCTTCGGCACCAGCCTGACGGCGCGTGCGCTCTGGCCGGCGGAGCTCGAGGCCAGGCTTGCCGGATGCGGCTTCGGCGCGGCCAGCGTGATCGTTCGGGCACGGCCGGGCGCGAATTCCGCCGAAGGGCTGGCGATGCTCGGATCCGAGGGAGCAGGGCCCATCCATCTCGCGCTCATAGAATTCGCCATCAACGACGCGGACATGATCGACGGGGTCGCGCAGGCGGCGAGCCTGCAGAACCATCGGGAGATCATCCACGCGCTCAGGGCGCGCCACGCGGGGATCGCCGTCGTGCTTCTGACGACGAACCCGGTCACCGGACTTCAACGGCTGAAGCGGCCGAAGCTCATGGCCTATGGCGATCTATACGTGCAGCTCGCCGCCGAGGAGGGCGTGAGCCTCTTCGATGGCACCGCGCGTTGGCGTAACGGCGATCCGGGGCGCGACGGTCTCGCGGACGGGCTCCACCCGGATCCGGCGCTCGAGGCCCGGCTCTACTCGCGACCGCTGGCCGACACCGTCGCGCGGATCTTCGGGCGGGACTGCCCACCTTAATTTCCGCCTTCGTGCCCGCGCGATGCGACCCGCTGCACGGCAACG
Organism: Albidovulum sp.; assembly: GCF_008933605.1. Lineage (GTDB taxonomy): Bacteria > Pseudomonadota > Alphaproteobacteria > Rhodobacterales > Rhodobacteraceae > Albidovulum. The sequence continues at coordinate 43,755 of NZ_WBUS01000003.1, read as the reverse complement.
CCCCGGCGGAGAATGATATCCCCTCGGGGCAACCTGCCGGCACGGACGTGGACGGGCCCCCGCGCCGCTCTGGCACGGGCCACCAGTCCCGTGGCGGCTCAGACGCCACCGGACGAGCGCGGCCCGGACCGATGCCGACCGGCGTGGGGGTGGCGCCGTCCCGCAAGACGGGAACAAGACCATGATCACGCTTTCCGCCCTCACTATCGACCAGAGACGAGTTGGCGATTCGCCCCCGGCGCCGAACCTCGGCTCGGTCACGCTCACGGGCTTCAGCGCCGACCGGGTGGTCTTCGACAGCGGGGCGGGCGTCGGGCTTGCCGAGGCCGACATCCCGCTATCGGGCACCTCCACGGCGGGCGAGGTGGTGCAGGCGCGGGCGGTGTCGCTCGACGACGGCGGCGCGACCACCACGGCCTGGGCGGATCTCGCCACGGCCGACCCGAGCGGCGTCTGGTCGGGCACGATCACGGTGCCCCGCAGTGCCTCGTGGTTTCGGCCCGAAGCCCGGCTCAAGGCGCAACCCTCCGTGGCGGCGCAGGGTGCGCATCGTTTCGGGGTGGGGCACGTGATCGCCATCTGGGGCCAGTCGGAGCCGGACCGCATCATCTCCGCCTTCCACAACACCACCACGCCGCCCGCGGTCGACGACCCCGAGGCAGTCCAGATCCTCCATGGCGCGGCCGCGACGCCGCTGCGGCACTTCGTGACGAATGCCGCGCCGCTGGCTGCCGGCGCGGCGGCGCTCGCGGCGACACTGATCGCGGAGCGGCCGGGCGAGAAATTCGCCGTGATCTTCCATACGGTACCCGGCACCGATCCCCGCGAACTGGTGGACGACACCAATCCAGGCCGGTCCTGGGCCGCCGACAAGGCGCTGCATGACTTCGCCACCGCCGATGGCCAGCACGTCGGCCTTGCCGCCATGTCCTGGTTCGCCGCCCCCGGGAGCCTCGGCTCGGCCTATGGCGAGGCGATGTTCCCGCTCTTCTCGGGCAAGACCATCGCGGGCGCAACGGTCACGTTCCCGGCGACGATCAGCTACGGTGCGGGACTGAGCTATCATGCCGATCACTGGTTCGGAGAGCTCTACGACTACACGCGGACGCGCTGGGTGCCCTATGGCCCGCATCGCTTCGACATCGATGCCGAGATGCAGGATGCCACGCATCTGCTGGGCGGCGCGGTGCAGAGCAACCTCGCCAACAAGCAGGCCGCGCGGCAGAGCTGGCGGGCGATGCTGGCGCTGCCGGCGGCGACCATGTTCCTGCCTGCTGCGGTGGAGCCCGTCACCTACGTCAACGGCTTTGACGACGGCGCCGGCGGGTGGACCGACTTCTCGCACCCGGCCGGAAACACGCCCGACGGGATTCAAGCATGGGCCCGGTTGACGGCGCACGCGATCCTGCGCTCGGCCGGGCTTTCGACCTGGGCCGTACCGGCCTTCGACCAGTCGCTCTGGGAGCCGACGGGCGCCTGGGTGGAGGTGTGGTCGTCCGCCGGGCCGGTCACGACCACGCGGCGCGCGCGCGGGGAACCGGCGCTCGGCTCCGGTCAGCCGCACTGGACGGAGGTCATCGGCTTCCAGGTCAACGGCGCGCCGGCACGCAATACCCAGATTGTCGCCGGTCGGGTGCGGATCTTCCCCAATGCCGGCGCCTTCATCTATGCCGACTCGATCCAGTACGGCGAGGGTGGCGCAACGGGAATGATCGCGTTCCCCGAGGATTATCTTGCGGCCATCTGGAAGAACCTGCCCATCGTCACTATCGGCGCGGCTGGGGTGGATGGCATCCCGGTGACGCCCCTTCCGTCCGCCGCCGCGCTCACCAACACGCTGCCCGCCGCCGCGCAGCCTTTTGCGGCCACGTCGACCGGCCCCTATTTCCTCGACCCGGCGAACGTGCCCGCAGGCACGACGCAGATCACATTCTCCGCCCGCTTCCGTCTCGCAGCGTTGCCGCCGACGGGCAGCTACATCCTGTTCGCGCAGTCGGGCGGGAGCTTCGATGTCGAGGTGCTCAACAACGGCAGCCTGAGAGTGAACATCCGCGACAGCGCGGCGGTCAAAGTACTCAACAATGCGCTCGTCTCCGCCGGGCTGGGTGGCGGCATCTGGTACGACCTTGTCTGCTCCGCCGATCACGCCGCACAGGTCTGCCGGGTGCAACTTAACGGTGTGCTCATCGCGACGCTGCCCTTCTCCGTCGCCGGAACGGGTTTCTTCGCCAGCAACCGGGCCATCGGTTTCCTCGCGCGCAACAACGCGACCTTGCAATTCGTCGGCACCGCGGAAACACTGCGCGCCTGGTTCGCCGCGACCGGTTCTGGCGACGCGCCCGCGACGATGCCCTACAAGAGCATCGCGGGGCCGGCATCGCTTGCCAATGCGGACCCCTGGAAACTCGGCGCGAACGCGACGTGAAGAGAGTGCATGAAACGCAACAGGGGCCCGACGGGCCCCTGTCTTGGGTTTCTCGCAACGGCCCGGCGCCGATTTACCAGAGCGCGACGATATCGGTCGCCGTCGTGCCGGTCGCGTTCAGTCGCGCAACGCGCACGGGCAGGACGCTGCCAGCCTGAACGTTCCGGAAAAGGACCGTCTGGCCGCCGGCCAGACGCGCCGCGACGTCGCCGGTCTGACCGATGAAAAGCGCACGCGGCAGGACCGCGAGATCGGCCGCGTCGCTGGGAACGATCGCGGCGGCATCGCGCGCCGGCGCCGTCAGGCTCGTGGGATAGTCGGAAAACTTGTCCATCTCTGTCTCCTGTACGACCATCTGCCCCGAGTGGCGGGAGCCGGGCAGGACCGCTCCCTTCCCGGCCGTCCGGAGGCATGGTCTCTGTCGCCAAGGCGGAAAAGTGGCCGATGCGGCCACCTTCCGACTTGGCAACAATGAGATTGGCCTGGTTAAGAACGCTGCACGCAACCGTACGGTGAGTACTGTTTCACCTTGCCGCCCCGATGATTCCGATTTCGGCGGATTCGCGCCGTTTTGGTCAAAACTTACTTAACGGAAACCCGCCAATTCAGGACCTTTGACACAGGACGACGCGATTTGCGCCGCATCTTCGCCACGTTGTCCCGCATTGTTGAATGCATCGACACACTCTCGATCAAGGGAACAGGCTAATGAAACTTGCGCGCTCACTCGCGTTGTTGGGGATGAGTACTGCGCTCGCAGGATCGCAGGCGCTTGCAGCCGATTACTTCGTCCAGGCGATCACGCCCGGTGCGGTCTCGGGGACGCCGCTCGCCGTCATCTCGCTCCAGTCAAGCGGGGACGGCACACCTGCCGCCGTCGTTCCGCCGGTCCAGGTCCTTGCCAAGCAATCGGAGCGGATCGGCAAGTGGGTCAAGGCCCGGAAGGAGAAGGGCTCCGAGGAGACGTTGCCCGAAGTTGGTACATCCGATGGCGAGGCGGTGCCCGCGGCCCCCGAGATGAGCGGGAGCGATGGCAATGCCGAGGTGGCCTCTTCGGGCGACGCGGGCCTGAGCGAAGGCGGGGACGACATCGGCTCGGAGGGGACGACGGCGGAGTCCGCGACATTCGGGGAATCCGCGACGGCATCGACCGATACATCCGCCGATACCACCGGGACAACGACTTCGCCCGTGACCACGTCACCCACGACGACCACAACCACGACCACGGCGCCGACGACCACGGCGCCCACGACGACCCTGGTCGCCCCGGCGACCACGACCGGCGCGGCCGTGCCCCCCGGCGCCCAGATCTGGAAGAACTTCGGTTCCCTGATGTCGTCTGGCAAGGTCACCGGCGGGGACCGGATCTTCCTGCTTGACGGCTATCACGGCCAGATCCTGGTGCGGGACAAGAAGTTCACCTCGACCGTGACGATCGCTCCGGCTGCCGGCGCGGTGGCCCACGCCGACTCGGTGCTGGTCATGAACTCGTCGAACGTCCACATCCAGGGGCTCAAGGTCTGGCCGAGATCGTCGAACGCCGGCAACGGCGCGCTCGTCCGCACCTACTCGAGTGCCAGCAACATCGCCTTCACCGGCCTCGACGTGCGCGGCATCGCGACGGCCGGCAACTATTCGAGCTGGACGGCGACCGACTGGAACAACTACCAGCGCACCGGTTTCCAGGTCGACGGGCCCAACATCACGGTGGCTCGCAGCCGGGTCACGGGAATCTTCAACGGCATCATCATGCTGGGCAAGAACGCCCTTCTGGAAGCGAACATCGTCGACGGCTTCTCTGGCGACGGGATGCGGGCATTGGGCGACAACTCCGTCGTGCGCGGCAACAAGGTGCAGAACTGTCACCAGGTGAACGCGAGCCATACCGACGCGTTCCAGGCCTGGACGAACGGCCCCACGGGCAAGGTGGGCACCGGAACGCTGCGGAACCTCATCATCGAGGACAACAAGATCTTCGAATTCGTGGGAACCCGCAGCCCGATCGCCTGCAAGCTGCAAGGCATCAGCCTGTTTGCCGGCGTATACGACAACTTCGTGATCCGCAACAACGTGGTCTCGACGACTGCCTACCACGGCATCACGATCGCCGGCGGCCAGAACAGCCAGATCGTCAACAACACGGTGATCCACGCCTTCGGAACGGCGGGTGTCTATCCCTGGATCCGGGTTTCGGGAAACCGCGACGGCCGGCCATCGCTGAACATGACCGTGGCCAACAACATGACCACGTCGATGAAGGTGAAGGCGGACCCAACCAAAGGCATCGTCGCGGCCAACAACGTGGTCGTCACCAGTGCCTCGGCGGAATTCGCCGGACTGAGTCAGCAGGATTTCAACCTTCGGTCCGGGTCGAAGGGCGTGGACGCTGGCGCGGCCGCACTCGCTCCGAAGGACGACATCGTCGGCGCGGCGCGGCCGAAGGGCAAGGCGCCGGACGCCGGGGCCTACGAGAACTTCTGATCCCGCGCAGGTTGCGCGATCCGCGGCCCCGCCGGTTCGTCCGGCGGGGTCATTGCTTTGCCCCGTCAGATGGCTGAGCCTGCAACCTGGCGAAGCATCCACCAGCTCCTGAGAAGCCGGAGCCGGATCAGGGTCGCCGCGCCGCGCAGACGCTCCCCCGCTCCGTCCAGGCGCGAACTGAAGAGGAGCCTCGGCAGATGCGGCAGCCAGCTTCCCGCCATGGCCAGGGCGCGGGCGGCCCAGAGCAGCCGCCCCTTCGGCCCGGGATGGGCCTGGCCGTGCAGCGCGAACATCTCGCGTGCGATACGCCGCCATTTCCGCACGAGCGCGGGCCAGTCCGACCGCGTCGGATGGGCGACACGCATGCTCTCGTCCAGCGCCAGGCGGTATCCCTTATCGCGCGCCCTGAAGCACCATTCGGCATCCTCGGACAGGCCGTTGGTGAACGGTCCCACGGCCTCGAACACTTTCCGGGTGGTGACGAGATTGGCGGTGACGGAAAACCCCTTCCGCTCGATGTAATCCTTGTAATTGAAGGCAAACACGGTTTCGAACGCCTCCGCCCCGGAGCGCGGCGGCGGAGTTTCGTCAAAGACGTCGATGGCACCGCCAACGATGTCGGCGCGGCCGGCGGCGCGACACGCCGCCGCGAGCCAGCCGGGCGCGGGAACGCAGTCGGCGTCGAGGAAGATGATCGCCTCAGCGCGGCTTTCTGCCACCCCCCGGTTGCGGGCGAGTGCTGCCCCCTTCCCGGGTTCCACCACGAAGCGCACATCCGGATTCGCGGCCTTCACCTTGTCCAGAGGCTCGGTCGAGCCGTTGTCCACGACGACGACATCCACGCCGGTCCGGTCCTGCGTCCGTAAAGCGTCGAGGCAGCGGCCGAGCCGTGCGGAATCGTTGAAATGCGGAATGATGACGACGTGGCCGGCGTTCATGACGGAAGTGATTCTCCCCTGACTTATCCTCCTGCCATGCCCGGGCCGGTGAACTGAACCCCCAAGTCTCCATGGTGAAACGATACTCGGGCTTCTGCCTCATCTTTGCCGGAATTCGCACCCGCAACCGTTCACCATTGGTCAACAAAGATCCTCATCCGGCAGGATCATCCTCAGGTTGCACCAACGCTAACAACCAGAAGTTGATTCGCACGGGCTTTCAACGAAAAAAAGGAAAAAAGATGGCATAGGGATGGCGAAGCAAGGACAGACTGTGGTAGAAAACTCTTGGAAGGTGTTCGAGTGCTGACAATCGGGAAGTGAAGGGGTGGAAATGCTTGCCAAGAACAAGATCGTGGGTGCGATCGCCGGTGTGATGCTTGCGGCTGCCGCATCGGCAGCGAATGCTTATGTGATCGACTTCACCAAGGCATCGACGGGCCATTCCGGATCGCTGTTCCAAGGAGCCGTTACCTGGCACCTTTCGTCGAGCGGGATCCTCAACAACTCTCAGTCCTTCGACGGCAGCCCGACGCCGACCGGCACGGGCCTGTCCTTCGAGACGGACGGTTACGGCGTCGGCCGCAACGACGACGAAATCTCGACCTGGCCGAACCGCTACGAGTGGATCGACATCACCTTCAGCGCCCCGGTGCTGATCGACGCGATCTATTTCCTCGACCTCTTCCGCTCCGCCGACGGGTCGTCTCTCGAAGTGGGCAAGGCATCGATCAACGGCGGCAACCCGCTGATTACACTCGCGGCCACGGATACCGCCGGGACGGGTACGTCCGGGTTCGTGGGTGCAACCTTCGGGCCGGTCTACGCATCGGTGATCCGGTTCACGGTGCTGGCATCCAATGACGGCTATGGCGTCGCTGACGGCGCCCTCGCCGGCATCGGCATCGCCCCGGTTCCGGTTCCCGCTGCGGGCGTGATGCTGCTCGGCGGACTTGCCGGGCTCGCGGCCCTGCGCCGCCGCCGCAAGTCGGCCTGACATGGGCGAACGAAAATCAAGAAGGGCCGGGCTTTCGCCCGGCCTTTTCATTTGTCTAAGTCCTCAAGCGCACGACGGGCCGTCCGGCAAGCCTTCCCGGGGGCAGGTCGGCAGATTCGTTCAGGTGTAGCCGCCGTAGGAATAGCCGACGGAGTCGTCCGGATAGCGGCACTTGTTCAGCACGACCCCGAGCACATTGGTCAGCTGTGCCAGTTCCTTTTCGCAGAGGTCGATGTTCGACAGGGTCGTGCTCTCGGCCGCCGCGATGAGAAGCGCGCAATCGACATTGGCAAGAAAGCCGACGTTGTCGTCGGTCGCCAGCATCGGCGACATGTCGAACAGCATGATGTCGGGCTGCCAGCGCCGCTCGATCACGTCGAGCACCTCGCGCGTTCCGACACTCTGCAGGAGTTCCGCGGGATGCGATGCGGCGGTCGAGTTCATGGCCAGGACGAGGTTGTCGCCCATCCGGACAGCGACATCCTCGAACGCCGCGGACCCGTCAAGGACCTCGTGCATGGACCGGCCGGGCAAATGGCCGAAGGCGCGGTGCAGGGACGGCCGCCGGAGGTCCAAGTCGATCAGCATGACCTTGAGGTCCTTCTGGCGGGACAGGCTGAGCGCAAGGTTGAGCGCGACCGTCGTCTTGCCGCAGGCAGCGCCGGGCGAGGTGATAGCGAGCCGGGTCCAGCCCTTTTCCTTCATGAGCCGGATCGTCCGGGAACGCAGCATGTCGTAAGGCGTCGCATCCTTGTTGCCGGCAAGGGCGGTGATGCGGTGGCGAAGCGCCTTGCCCGGCGTAAGTGTCACCTCGGGAAGGGAGGTCCAGGCGTCAATGCTGGGGGCCCCCGCGGGGGTCACCTTCTCGCGCACGACTTCCGGAGCCCCGAGCGCCGCGCGACGCATCTCTCGCGCCTTCGCCAGTGCTGCTTCGAGCTTTTCCATCTGCTTCGCTACTCCTGCCGCTTGCGGACGACGGTGACGAACGGATCCTGGGCCGTCACAACCGGATTCCCAGCTTTGCCATGACCTTGCCGAAGAGGACGTCGAGCGGCTGGTAATAGGCATGCACCGCGTAGATGATCGCCGGAATCCCGATCACCGCGATCAGCAGCATCGCGGCGAATCCGGACCGGCGCATCATCGTCTCGGACGGCGTGCGCATGTAGGGAATGGTCGCGATCGGCGTGATGCCGAAGGCATTGATCAGATCCTTGGGCCGCCGCACCGCGCGGTTGAGAAGCTCCATGAGGACGATCACGGCGATCCCGAGCCCGGCGCCGGCCACAACACCGCCGCCCGCAATCAGCATGCGGTCGGGTTTCACCGGACGATCCGGCACCGTCGCGGCATCGACGACCGAGATTCGCTCGCCCTTCGAGCGGATCTCGATCTGCTCGCCCGCCGACGCCTGGGCCTGCCGCGCCACCGCCGTGTTGTACTGCTGCTGGACGTTCGTGTAATCGCGGTTCAGAGCATCGAGAGCGATCTGATTGGCAGGCGTTCGGTCGATCGAATCCTTCAAGACTGCCAACTGCTCGAGAAGCTGCTCGCGCTGCGCCTCGAGCGCACCGATCTGCGTGTCGAGGCTCGCAAGCTGGATGTCGAGCGGCGACATCTGCGTGGTTGCTGCCCCGGCGGGAAGCTGCTGGGCCTTCACGATCTCCTCAAGCTGGTCGATCTGCGCCTGAAGCTGCCTGACCTTGGGGTTCGTCGGCGAATAGGTCGCCGTGAAGGTGTTCATCTGCTGGCGCAGCTGCGCGAGTTGCTGCGCCTCGGGCGTCTGGTTCGCCGTGGAGCCGGTGATCTGGCCGGTCGCGTTGAAGAGCGCGATCATCTGCTTCTTCTGGTCCTTCAGAAGCGTGATGTCACGCTCGGCCGTGGCCAGCGTGTTCTGGAGGAGCGTCTGCTGGCCAAGCCGGTATTGCAGCGTGTTCGGCAGCGCGTCGGCGTTCTTGTTCTGGAAGTCGAGGATCTTGGCGCTCATCGCGTCAAGCTCGCCCGACAGGCGCTTCACTTCCTGGTCGAAGAACTCCACCGTCGTTTCGGCGCGTTCCGTCCGCGTGGCGACATCCTCGTTCAGGATCAGCGTCACATATTCGTTCACCACGCCGGCGACGACGGGCCCGCTTTCGCCCTCGAACTCGACGGTCATGATGGTCGCCTGACCGCGACCCGCGCTCTTCGTGATCCTGGTATTCGTGCGCATCGCTCCGACGATGTCGTCCGGCGTCATCTTCCCCATTTCCTTGAAGACCTTCAGCTTCTGGGCGATTTCCAGAAGGTTGGTCCGGGTCATGAGACGGTTCTCGATGGTCTGCAGCTTTTCCAGCGCCTGCGCCTGGACGGTCGGAGCGGCCAGGGCCCCGGGGATCTGCGAACTCTCCACGAGAAGGACCGAGTTCGCCCGATAGACCGGCGGCAGGAGGAATGCCGCCGCAATCGCCGCGGCCGAGACCAGCGCGAAGATGATGATGAAATAGGGCAGCCGCCGCAGGAAGACCGCTAGGTAGAAAGACAGGTCCAGATTCATTTGCGCTTCTCTTCCTCGGCCGCGATCTGTGCGGCAAAGAATACCCCATCATCGAGCACGGATTGAACCACGTGTTCGTCAACATGGTGGTTATCCATGCTCCAGGCATAGAGCAATGCCATGTCGCAGAGCTGGTTGACCAGACGCGGCACCCCGTGGGTCGAGCGGTGGATCATCCGCGCTGCGCCTTCGGTTATCTCCTCGCCGGTGCCGCCCGCGGCCCTGAGCCGGTGGCCGATAAGGTCCACAACCGCGTTTTCATCGAGCGGGAGGAGGTGGAAGCTCGCCGCGATCCGCTGCGCCAGCTGGCGCAGCGACGGGTCAAGCACCATTTCCCGAAGCTCGGGCTGGCCGACCAGGACGAGCTGGATGACCTCGTCCTTGCCCGAGTTGATGTTGGTGAGCATGCGGAGCTCTTCGAGGCTCTCAGGCGACAGGTTCTGCGCCTCATCGAAGATCAGCACGACGCGCCGGCCCGAGGCATACTCGTCGATCAGGTAGTCCTGCAGCTTCTGGAAGAGCTGCACGTAACCCACGTTCGGGTCGAACTCGACGCCGAGCGAATTCAGGACCCACTGGATCAGCTCCCCCCGCCCGCCCTGGGCGTTGGAAATCAGCCCGACCGTGACCTTGTTGCCGAACTGGCGCAGGAGCTCGCGGAGAAGCGTGGTCTTTCCGCACCCCACACCGCCAGTGACGAGCGTGATCGGCGCACGGCTGAGGATGCCGAACTCCAGCACCGAATAGGCGCGCCGGTGCTGAGGCGACCAGAACAGGAAGTCCGGGTCCGGCACGAGCGTGAACGGACGCTCGCGAAACCCGAAGAAGTCCATGTAAAAGCCGACGCTGCTCTGGTCGTCCGTTGCTGGCTCCACCGCCTTGTTCATCCACAATCCACTTCTCACGCGGCGGGACACCTTCCCGACACCCGTCCGCCACGGATCTATCTACGCCGGTCGGCCCGGAATCTCACGGGCCAAATGGTCACATAACTTCGGCAACTTGATGGCGCCTTGCCGGCAGGCAACCTCAAGCCCGCAGCGGTTCTTACATCGGACTCGAATCATTGTCTCGCCAGAACGTCCGCGCCGGCGCCGCGACAGCACAAAACCGGAGGTCGGGGCCACTGTTGCGGAGTAAGAAACGGATGCCGCCGATAGCCGCCTGCATTGGGCGATTCTTTGCACACAAACGAACGGCGATACTGCGGCGCGACAGCAAAAAACGCACAAATTCCAAATGTTCGTTCCTCCGCACCCCATAAGATGCTAAGAACCTCGGGCGGATGTGGGTGCATTCGTGGAATCGCAATTACAGTCGTGCGCCGGACAGAGGCGTCAGTTTTGCCGGGTTGAGTGTGAGTGACCGCGGTCGTGACCGGAACAAGGGTATGACTCTCCAGCTCCATGACCCTTCCGAAGACTTTGGCATGGCCAGCGCTCCCATGGGCCCCGTGAACATCCCCAAACGGCGCGGCATCTACCGGAACTACGGGAAACGGCTGCTGGACGTGTCGGCGGTCGTCATTGCCAGCATCGTCGTCGTTCCACTCATCCTGCTGCTCGCCGCCGCCGTCGCCCTGGACGGCTCGTCGCCGTTCTACTGGAACGACCGCGTGGGGCGCGGCGGACGCACCTTCCGGATGCTGAAGCTCAGGACCATGGTGCCGAATGCCGATACGATGCTGGAGCGCTACTTGGACCGGAACCCCGAGGCGCGGCTCGAGTGGAACAGCACGCAGAAGCTCAAGACCGACCCGCGCATCACCGGCATCGGACGTTTCCTGCGAAAGACCTCGCTCGATGAACTGCCGCAGTTGTGGAACGTGCTCATCGGTGACATGTCGCTGGTCGGGCCCCGGCCGATGATGCCGTCGCAGCGGACGCTCTACAGCGGCCTGGCCTATTACGCGGTAAGGCCGGGGATCACCGGTCCCTGGCAGGTGTCCGAACGCAACGAGGTGGAGTTTTCGAAACGTGCCGATTTCGACAGGGAGTACGAGGCGACGATTTCGCTGGTGAACGACCTCAGGCTGCTCGTTGCCACGACCCGCGTGGTGGTCCGGGGAACAGGCTATTGATTTGACGCAGCCCGCGCGGTCGGGCAAAACGCACCGGTAAGAGGACGTGGGGGCGTTCGCCGGCCTGAGACCCGCATCGCGAGCGGGCGCAGGGCCGGGAGCATCGAGGAAGACGGATGGCTCTACGCAGGTTTCTGACGACGGTCACGCTCACCGCCGCGCTTGCGATTCTCGCTGCGTGCGATTCGGCCCAGGAGCGCGCCGAGAAACACTACCAGGCGGGGATGGAGTACCTTCAGGCCGGCGACGTCGATCGTGCACTGGTCGAGTTCCGCAACGTCTTCCAGCTTGACGGAACCCACCGCGAGGCCCGCCGCGCCTACGCGGAGGCCGAGCGTGGTCGCGGCCGGCTGCGGGAGGCCTTCGCGCAATACCTCCGGCTGGTCGAGCAATATCCCGGCGACCATGGCGGGCAGGTCGCGCTTGCGGAAATCGGCGCCGAAGCCGGCGACTGGAAGACCGCGCAGCGCTATGCCGGCGAGGCCCTGAAGCGGAGCCCGGGCGACGCCACCCTGGAAGCGATCCGGACTGCGGCGGACTACGCGATCGCCGCCGAGGCGAACGATGCCGGCGCCATCGTGGAGTCCTCGCGGCGCGCGCGCGAACTCCTCAAGAAGGTGCCGACAAGCCTTCTCCTGCACCGGGTCGTCATCGACGATCTCATCCGGGCGCAGGACTACGGGCCGGCACTCGACGCGATCGGCACCGCACTCGCCCTCGCCCCCGAGGACCGCGCCCTCTACGCCCAGCGCCTGTCGATCCACGCCGCGCTCGGCGATGACGCCGCGGTCGAGGCCGGCCTGATCGACATGGTCGCACGGTTCGACGACGCCCCCGAGATGGGGCAAGCGCTGGTCCGCTGGTACGAGTCCAAAGGCCAGATCGACAAGGCCGAAGCCTTCCTCAGGAGCCGCATTGCCCCTGGCGCGCCGGATCAGGAACCCGCGTTGCAACTGGTCCGCTTTCTCTCCGAGACACATGGCGCCGAGGCCGCCGTCGCCGAGCTCGATCGCCTGATCGCCGACGGCGCGACCTCGTCCGTCTATCGCGCCGCACGCGCGGGGTTTATCTTCGACCTCGGCCGCCGGGACGAGGCGATCACCGAGATGCAGGCCATCCTGGACAGTGCGGAACCCTCGCAGGAAACCCGGCGAACGAAGGTCGGGCTCGCGCGCATGCTCACGAGCACGGGCAACGCGGTCGGCGCCCGGGCGCTGGTGGAGGAGGTCCTGGAAGAGGACAGCGGCGACGCCGAGGCGCTGAAGCTGAAGGCGAACTGGCTTGTCCTCGACGACCAGGTCGGCGAGGCGATCGCCATCCTGCGCCGCGCCTATGACCAGAACCCGCGCGACGCCAGCATCCTGACGCTGATGGCACAGGCCTACGAACGGGACGGAAACCGCGACCTGATGCGGGAGTCCCTGTCGCTCGCCGTGCAGGCATCGAACCGGGCGCCGGCGGAATCGCTCAGGTATGCGCAGCTTCTGGCCGCGGAGCGCAAGCTGATCCCGGCCGAAAGTGTGCTCATCGAGGCGCTGCGTATCGCGCCGGGAAACGTCTCGCTGCTGATGCCGCTTGGCCAGATCTATGTCGAGATGCAGGACTGGCCGCGCGCCGAAACCGTGGCGGCCGAGCTTGAGGCGCAGGACGATCCGACGGTGCGGCCGGCTGCGCAGGCGCTGAGAGCCGCGATCTTTTCGGGTCAGGAGGACACCGACCGGGCCATCGGCTACCTGCAAAGGCTCGTCACCGAGGGCAAGGGCGGGCTCGACGCGAAGATCGCGATCCTCCGCACCCATCTCGCGCACGGGCAGAACGACAAGGCCCTCGCCTATGCGGCAAGTCTCGTGGCCGAGAACCCCGATGACCCCGACCTTCGCTTCGTCGATGCTTCGGTCCGTGCGCTGACCGGCGATCTCGCCGGGGCCGAAGAGCGGTATCGCGCGCTTCTCGCCGAGGACAAGACCCGGGTGCCGGCCTGGATGGCGCTGTCGCGCGCCATCCTGAACGACCCCGCCCGCTTCGACGACGCCAGTGCCGTCATCGACGAGGGGCTGGCCGCCGTCCCCGGGTCGGGCGAGCTCAAGTGGGCGAAGGCAGGCTTCCTCGAGCGCAAGGGCGACCTCGACGGGGCGATCGCGATCTACGAGGACCTCTATCGCGAGAACAGCGCCAATCCGGTGATCGCGAACAACCTGGCCAGCCTGCTCGCCTCGCACCGGACGGACCCCGACAGCCTTGCCCGCGCCGAGGTCATCGCGCGCCGCCTGCGCGGCAGCGACATGCCGCCGTATCAGGACACCTACGGCTGGATCGCCTATCAGCGCGGGAACTACGACGATGCGGTGAAGGAACTGGAGAAGGCCGTTCAGGGGCTTGGCGAGGATCCGCAGGTTCGCTTCCACCTTGCCATGACCTACCTCAAGCTCGGCCGAGACGCCGAGGCGCTCGCGCAGTTCAACGAGGCGCTCGCCCGGGTGGAGGCGACCGATTCGCGGCCGTTTGTGGCGGCTGCGCGGCAGGAAAAGGCCACGCTCGAGGCGAATGGTGTCAAGGTTGGAAACTGACCCCTCCGGCTGTTGCCCATGAGGCACGAAATGATGCCCGGGGGGCGTTCCGCGGCGAGGTTCGGAAACTAACATTTTGATTTCCCGCGGCCCCGGCTTAGGCTTCCTACGATTCGAATGTGACTGAGGAACTGAAATGTTCAGAGCTCTCGCTGGTCTCCTCCTCGCCGTGCTCATGGTGCCGGCGGCCTGGGCGCAAAGCGGTTATCGCATCCAGCCCGGCGACGTGTTGCAGATGGAGGTCCTGGAAGACCCGAGCCTCAACCGCAGCCTTCTCGTCCTGCCCGACGGAAGCGTCAGCCTGCCGCTCGTCGGAACCGTGCAGGCAACCGGCAAGAGCGTGGAATCGATGCGCAATGCGATCTCGGCCGCGCTGGCGCCAAACTTCGCCTCGCCCCCGACCGTGTTCCTCTCGGTGGGCCAGCTCAACCAAATGACCTCGGCCCTGAACGCCGCACAGGCGCAGGCCGCGGCCGCGAACGTGCGGCCCTATGGCACGGTCGCCGTCTACGCCGTCGGCGAATTCAACACCCAGGGGCGGCTCGACATCCAGTCCGGCACGACGCTCCTTCAGTTCCTGGCCGAAACGGGCGGTCTGACCCGGTTCGCCGCGACCAAGAGGATCCAGCTGCACCGTCCGGACAAGAAGACGGGTTTGGAAACCGTGTACAACTTCAACTACAAGGCCATCCAGGCCGGAGCCAAGGCCCCGGTGATCGTGTTGCGAGACGGTGACGTGATCGTGGCGCCGGAGCGCAAACTCTTCGAATAAAGGCGGATACGGTGGGGACGAGCAGAACAACGATCGCGACAATCGCGACGCTTTCGACAATCTGGCCCGGTATGGCGCTCCCCCAGGGGAGCGCTGGCACATCGGTGACGGGCTATACGCCTCCGGGCACGACGGCAACCGCTGCGACCGGTACCGCTGCCGGGACGGCAGCCCAGCCGGCCACGCCGGCTCGCGGGGGTCTGCAGGTGGATATCGGGGTCAGCACGAAGCTCACCGTCGATGACAATTTCCAGCTCCAGCAGACCAGCGCCGGCACCTCGACGATATGGGACAACACGCTCACGTTCGGTCTTTCGAACGTCACGGGCGTGCAGGATCTGTCGATCAACGGTTCCGGCGTGCTCCGGTACGGCGACATTCCGGGGCGCTCGCTTTCCGGGTTCGAAGACCCCAACCTGCGCTTGCGCTACCGTCTCGACGGGGTGAACAGCCAGCTGACCCTTACCGGCCGCTACCGGCACGTGGACCGCGAGTTTCTCGACCCGTTCCAGATCGAGCAGGAGGAAACGAACGCCGGGGCCTTCTATTCCGGCGGCGGCACGATGACGATCCGCAATGCCGGCGTGTCCTATGTCACGGGACTCAACGATCCGCTGACCTTCACGCTGAGCCTCAGCCACGACGAGAAGGACTACGACGCCGCGGCACTTGCGGCGAACGCCCGGCTCTTCGACACGAAGAACGATGACGTGAACGCCACCGTCGCGCTGAAGGTATCGCCGATCACCAGCCTCCGGTTCAACGCGGGATATGCGCATTACACGGCCGAAGACACGCCGCAGACCGACCGCACGACGATCGACTATTCGATAGGTGTGGTCCAGGACATCAACCCGGTGCTCGTCCTCGACGCGCGCCTGGGCGTCACCGAGGTCGAAACCGACACGCTGACCGGCACCACCCAGCGCGACGGCCTGACCGGGGCCGTGACGCTGACCCAGACGCTTGCGAACGGCACCGCGTATTTCGCCGCCGACTCTTCGGTAAACCAGAACGGATCGCGCGAGACGTTCCGTTTCGGCCGCAGCCTGCAACTTCCGCTCGGCACCTTCTCGGGCTCGATCGGCGCCACCCATGCCCCGAGCGGAAACACCTATGCCGTGGCAACACTCGCCTACAGCCGTCAGCTTTCGTCGTCGAACGTCTCGGTGTCGCTCAATCGGGGGGTCAACACGAACAATTCCAGCGAGGACGTTCTCGATACCCGTCTGACGGTCGCCTATGGCTACGACATCAACAACAACTCGCGGCTCGATTTCTCGGTGAACTGGGGCCGCTCGGAAAGCGCCGGGATCGGCGCCGCGCCGACGATCGACCGGACAACCCTGCGGGCGGCCTACACCCATGACCTGACCCAGGACTGGGCGCTGACCGGAGGGGTACTTCTGCGCCACCGTTCGGATTCCTCCGCGCCAGGCGATGCGCAGTCGAACTCGGTCTTCGTCACGCTCGGCCGCACGTTCAGCTTCCGCCCGTGAGACAGTGGCGGTGGCCCGGCGCTGTCTGTTCCGTCCGCGAAACACCTGTGCCTTCCCGCGGACTTGTGACCGCGCAGACGCCGAAAGCGGTCGCCATCCTGCCGTTCTTCCCGTAGATTTGCGCGCGTCCGATCCGCGTGAGTGACCTTAAGATGAGCCAGTCCACCAGCCCCGGCGGGTCCGACGCCCTTAGGTTCAGCGCCGTGAAGCCGGCCGGCTTCGTGCTTTTCGTGCTCCTGATCCTCGTCTCGCTGCCGATCTTCTGGATCGGCCATGTCTCGCTCGCGCTCGCCTGGTCCACCGCGGAATACAGCCACGGGCCGCTCATCCCGCTCATCTCGCTCTACCTTTTCCTGCGGGAACTCAGGCGCATGCCGCCTCCGGCGCCCGAGGTCCGGCTCCGCTGGCCGGGGCTTGTCGTCGTGGCCGGTGCGCTGGCCCTCGCCGGGCTCGGCAATCTCATGCGGGTGCCCGACATCGTCACCTACGCCTTCATCCTCTGGGTCGCGGGCGTCGTGCTGACGGTGTTCGGCTGGAGCCGCGGGCGGCTGCACATGCTGCCGGTCTTTCACCTGGTCTTCATGCTGCCGCTGCCGCAGTTCATTTACTGGAAGCTCACGATCTTCCTGCAGTGGGTCTCGTCGGCGCTGGGGGTCTGGCTGCTGAACCTCGGTGGCGTCGCGGTCTTTCTCGAAGGCAACGTGATCGACCTCGGCGTCTACAAGCTCCAGGTGGCCGAGGCGTGCTCGGGCCTGCGCTACCTGTTCCCGATCCTCAGTTTTTCCTACCTGTTCGCGATCCTCTACCGGGGCCCCCTCTGGCACAAGGCGCTGCTCCTGCTCTCGGCCGCGCCGCTCACGGTCGTGATGAACTCGGTGAGGATCGCGGTCATCGGCGTTCTCGTGAACAACTACGGGATCGAGCAGGCAGAAGGGTTCCTGCACTTTTTCGAAGGTTGGGTGATCTTCCTCATCTGCGTGGCAATCCTCTTTGGGCTTGCCATGGTTCTCCAGCGCCTCGCGCCGACTCCCTTGACGCTGTCCGAGGCGATCGACCTCGATTTCGAAGGATTCGGCACGATCTTCACCCGCATCTTCGCGATCCGCGCCTCAGGCGCGCTCCTCTTCGCCGTGCTGATCACCGCCGCCGCCTCCACCGCCTGGCACACGCTTCCCGCGACCGAGGTCACGGCCCCTAACCGCGACCCGCTCCTCCTGTTCCCGCGCCAGGTCGGTGACTGGCAGAGCTACACCGTCGACCTGGAGCCGGACATCGAGCGTGTGCTCGCGGCAGATGACTACCTCAACGCCTTCTACCAGAAGCCCGGCGAGGCGGAGGTGGTGAGCTTTTTCGTCGCCTATTATGCCAAGCAGACCGAGGGGCAGGGCATCCACTCGCCCGAGGTCTGCCTGCCCACGGGCGGGTGGGAGGTCTTCACCCTGCAGGAAGTGCCGCTCGACCTTTCGGATGTGGGATACGGGCAGTTCAACGCCAACCGGGCGGTCATTCAGAAGGGGCTGTCGAAGCAGCTTGTCCTCTACTGGTTCGAGGGGCGCGGCAAGCGAATCGCCAACGACTTCCACGCGAAGCTCTCGGTCCTGACCGACAGCCTCAGGATGGGGCGGACCGACGGCGCGCTCGTCCGCTACGTGACGCCGATCGAGCCCGGCGAGACGGAGGCGGATGCCGAGGCACGGCTGATGCGTTTCATGCGGCTGAGCCTTGCCCGGCTGCCGCAGTTCGTTCCGTTCTGATCCGCCGGTTGCGGGCCCACTTGCGGAATGGCCGCGCATCGGCAGGATGCGCACATGAAAGACGCGGACCGCACGCCCCCCGACCCCGGGTATCTCGGCGGTCCAGTTCCCCGATCGGCCTGGGTGATCGCCGCCATCTGCATCCTGACCGAATGCGTCCTGGCCGGGGCGGACATCGGGCTCTGGGGCAAGCCGTGGTGGCGGCTCACGACCTATCAGTATGCGGGCTTCTGGCCCGGCCTCCTTGGCGACTGGCGGCCGAACTACGCCGGCCAGCGCTGGGCGATGTTCGCCAGCTACGGCTTTCTGCACGCCGGACTCTGGCACCTCGCCGTGAACATGACGACGCTCTTCCTCCTCGCCGGTCCGGTGGCGGCACGGATCGGCGCGCAGGGATTCCTCCGGGCCTATGCGGTATCGCTTCTTGGCGGTGCGGTCGGCTTTGCCGGCCTGATCACCGCGCCGACGCCCATGGTCGGCGCCTCGGGCGCGCTCTTCGGCCTGGCCGGCGCGCTCCTGGCGCTGGAGTTCGACCGGCGCGTCGCCCGCGCCCTGCCCGTCCGCAACGTGCTCGCCATGGTGTTCGGCCTTGCCGCGGGCAACGCCATCCTCGCCTGGACCTCGGGCGGCGCTCTTGCCTGGCAGGCGCACCTTGGCGGCTTCGTCGCCGGATGGCTCTATGCAACTGCGGTGGCGCCGCGTCGGGCGGGGTGACTAACGCCCGATCTTGGCGAAGATCCGGTCGTAGGCGGCCAGCAGATTCGGCACCGAATGCGCCCAGCTCAGCGCCGCCTGCACCCGTTCGCGCCCGATCCGCCCCATGTCCGCGCGCCTGCCCGGATCGTCGAGGAGGCTGACGATCTTTCCCGCGAAATCCACCGTGTCGTTCGGCCGCGCATAGAGCGAGGCTTCGGCGGCGGAGGCGCGCCCCTCTTTCAGCTCGAACTGCACGATGGGCTTGGCGAGCGTCATGTATTCCATGATCTTGTTCATCGTCGACAGGTCATTCATGGGCGTCACCCGGTCGGGGTTCACGCAGACATCGGCGGTGTTGAGCATGTCCAGCAGCAGGTCGTCCGGCGCGCGGCCGGTGAAGGTGAAGTGATCTTCCAGTCCCCGCGCCTTCACGTCTGCCCGGATTTCCTCCAGCGCCGGGCCGCCGCCGACGATGCCGAAGTGAACG
Organism: Albidovulum sp.; assembly: GCF_008933605.1. Classification (GTDB taxonomy): domain Bacteria; phylum Pseudomonadota; class Alphaproteobacteria; order Rhodobacterales; family Rhodobacteraceae; genus Albidovulum. The sequence continues at coordinate 24,523 of NZ_WBUS01000003.1, read as the reverse complement.
TCCGTCCGGCCCATCCGCCGGATCATGTGCTCGGCGGCCTCCACCAGAAGGTCGAGCCCCTCCTGTTGGCCGATCACGCCGACATAACCGATGAGATGCTTCGCCCCCTTCTTCAGGTCGTCCCGCGGCGGCCGGATCGCGAGCTTCTCGATCTTGGGGCCTGAGCGGACGACGAACACGTCTTCCGGCTTCATCCCGCCGCGCCGCCGCGCGATCTCGGCATAGCTCTCGTTCGTGGCGATGGAGACGCTTGCCGTCTTGAACGTCAGCCACTCGAAAAGCCGCATCGCCTTCCACAGAAGGCCGCGCTTGTCGAACTTCGCCTCATAGAGCTCGGGGCAGATGTCGTGATGGTCGAACAGATAGCGCACGCCGAAGGGCCGCATCGCCCAGGCGACGAGGAAGATGAGGTCGGGCGGGTTGCAGCCATGCAGCACGTCGATCCCGCGCTCGCGCCGGACCTTCAGCGCAAGGCGCAATTCGTTCCAGAGCGCCGAGCCGTATTCGCGCAAGTAGCCGCCGGCGGAGTTCCCTTCGGGCGGCAGGTCGTGGCGATAGACATGGACGCCGTCGAGAAGCTCGTAGTCGGCCTCGAACCCCTTGCCCTTGGGCGAGATGACCGAGACCGTGTAGCCATGTTGCGCCAGCGTCGTCGCCTCGGCCCAGACCCGGCGGTCGAAGGGCACGGGCAGATTCTCGACGACGATCAGGACGCGGCGACCCACGCCGGACAGCGCCTCACCAGTTGATGCCACGATACCGCTCTCCGAGATGGGCCGAGAGGCCGGGGATGCGTGCAAGGTCCAGCACCCGGTGCTGCGGCCCGAGACGGTCGGCCAGAAGCCGGAATTCCGGCGCCGGGTTGCCGACGATCACCAGATCGCCATGCGCCAGCACCGCGTCCATGTCATCGGACAGGATCTCGCCGATATGGGGGATGACGCTCTCGATAAAGGCCCGGTTGGCACCGAGAAGCCGCGCGAGATGCACGTTCTTGTCGTAGATCCGCAGGTTGAAACCCTTGCCGATCAGCCGTTCGACCAGCGTTACCTGCGGGCTTTCGCGTAGGTCGTCGGTCTCCGACTTGAAGCTGATGCCGAGGAAGGCGATGTTGCGGATGCCGATGTCGGCCACCATCTCGACCGCGCGGGCGACCTGCGCCTCGTTCGTGGGGATCAGCGCATTCAGAAGCGGCAGGTCGAGGTCGAGGTCACGGCCCTTGAAGGTCAGCGCCCGCACGTCCTTGGGCAGGCAGGAGCCGCCGAAGGCGAAACCAGGCTTCATGTAGTAGGACGAGATGTTGAGCTTGGTGTCCTGGCAGAAGATGTCCATCACCTCCCAGCTGTCGACGCCGACGGCCTGGGCGATGTTGCCGATCTCGTTGGCGAAGGCGACCTTGGTGGCGTGCCAGGAGTTGTCTGCGTATTTCACCATCTCGGCCACTTCGAGGCGGGTGGCGAATTTCGGGCCAGGGAGGGCAGTGTAAAGCTCCATCACCGCCTGCGCGACGCCCGGGTCGTCAGACCCGACGACGGTCTTGGGTGGGTTGTCGTAGTCATGGACGGCGGTGGATTCGCGGAGGAACTCGGGGTTGTTGGCCAGCCGCAAGAGCGCGCCCGTCCGGTCGCCCAGCGCCCGTTCGAAGGCCGGGATCACCACGCCCCGCATCGTGCCCGGCAGGATGGTGGAGCGGATGACGACGGTGTGCGGCCTGCCCTTCGCCGCGATCGCCGCGCCGATTTCCTCGCAGACACGCTCCACTGCCGAAGTGTCGAGACTGCCGTTCTTGCGCGAGGGTGTGCCAACGCAGACGAGGCTGAGGTCCGTCGCCACGACCGCCTCGGCGGCCGAGGTCGTGGCGCGCAAGCGGCCGCTGGCCACCGCCTCCTCGATCAGCTCGCTCACGTTCATCTCGATGATCGGGGCCTTGCCGGAATTGACGATCTGGACCTTGGCGGGCTGCGGGTCGACGCCCGTGACCTCGTGGCCGTCCCGGGCGAGACAGGCGGCGGAGACGACACCGACGTAACCCATGCCGAAAACTGCGATCTTCACTGGTGACCTCGCATGTCTCTCATCCACCCGGCAGTGCGCCAACGGGGTGGAACTTCCGTGTTGTGGGCGCCGCCTGCCCCGGCCGGATGCCGCGCCAGACCTAACCGAGCGATTCCGCCGGGGCAAAACCAATCTTCTGCGAGCCGGCAGAAATACCCGATCGCCGAAACAATCATGGCGCTTCCCTCAGTTCATACTCGGCAATGACCGTGTTCTGGAGAAACAGGAAATTGTCGTCCGAGATCAGGCTGATGACGGTTCGACCCTGGGCGTCGGTCCAAAGGCTCATCCCTTCCATGTTGTCGAGTGTGCCCGGCGCGGTCTCGAAAAGCGTATCGGCCACGCCAAAGGCGCCGTTGCGGTAGTCGAACCGACGGATGCGGCTTGCGAAGCCGCCGAGCGAGACCCGCCGTTCCAGGAGGTAGAACCGCCCGTCCGGTCCGAAGGCCGCATCGGAAACGTCGAACCCGCCGTCCCCGGCCGGCACTGCCGGGCCCGGCCGCCAGGTCATCTCATGCCCCGCGCCGTCGCCGAGGAAGGTAGGATATCCGCCCGTTCCCGCCCGTGCGGTTTCGCTCACGACGATCAGCCCGCCCTCGGGCCGTTCGGCGAGACCTTCGAAGCTTTCGTTGTTCCAGAGGTCGTGGAACCGATCGAAATCGTGGAGCGGCGCCGGATGGAGGTCCGGCGGGTGCAGACCGGTCACACGCGCGTAGCTCTCGTAAGCGACATAGAGGCCGCCGTCCTGCGCCGGCGCGAGTGCCTCGGCATCGGCGGTGAAGCCCTCGACCGGCTTGCCAAAGTTGTCGAGAAGCCGCCCGTGCCAGAGGGTGCGGATCTCGGCAATCCGCCGGCCGGCATCCCTCACGACCTCGGCGCGGTAAAGCTCCCCCTGATCGGTCACCGCGTAGAACGTGCTTCCGTCCGGCGCCGTGACGAGGCCGGAAAAGCCTCCGAAGGCGTCGTCGCTCTCGCGCCAGGTGTACTGGCTGATCGGCATGAGTTCTGCCGCACCGGCAGCGCCGGCTGCGATCCCCGCAACCAGCGGGGCGGCGCGGAGGAGGTACTCAGCGATCCGCACGGCCGAACGCGATCCTTTGCGCCTCGGGGGAAAGCTTTTCGCGCACCGACCGCGGCGCGCCGAGCCCCCAGACCGCGCGAAGCAGGGCACCCGCCTGCGGCACCGCACCCTTCACCAGAAGCTGCATCGCCTTCACCGTCGCGTAGGCCATCGCCACCGGCAGGCCGATGGGATTGAAGCGGCGGACGAAGAGCATCCGGCTGCGATACTTGAACCAGAACGAGAAGGGCGAGGCGAGCCGCTCCAGTGTGGGCGAGCCGATCGAGGTCCCGGCGTGGTGATAGACGACCAGCCCCTCGGCAACGACGAGCGGCATCGCGCCACGGCGGAGCGCCCAGTCCGCCTCCTCGTAGTACAGGAAGTAATCCTCCCGCATCGGCCCGACGGCTTCGTAGAACCCGCGCGAGGCGACCATGCTGGCGCCGGTGATGAAATCGAGATCCTCGCCCTTCGGCAAGGCCGCCTCGGCAACCGGGCGGCCGAGGTTGACGTTGCCGGAGACGCCGGTCCAGAGGCTGACGAGGCCGCCGTCGATCTGCACCCGGTGCGGCGGCTCGGCATAGCAGACACGCCCTCCCATCAGCGCGTAGCCGGGCGTCTTCGCGGCCTGACGCAGGATGGCCCTGCACGCGCCCGCGTCGGCGAAGGCATCGGGGTTGAGCACCCAGAAATGCTTGACCGCGGGCATCGCGGCCAGAATGGCCAGGCCGACGTTCACGCCCCCGGCGAAGCCGCGGTTCGCGCCGGAGTGGACGAGCGTGACTCTCCCTGCGGTGTCGCGCGACGGCCTGTCGGTGGCCGCGAACTCCCGCAGGTCGGCGCCCGTCCGTGACGCCCAGTCGCGCAATACCCCGACCGTGTCGTCGGTGGAGGCATTGTCCACCACGATCACCGCCGGCGCCCCGCCGTCCTGCGCCAGGAGGCTTTCGACGCAGCCGAGGATCACGTCGGCCGAATTGAAAGCCACGACGACGACGCCGATCGGGGGGGACTCCATAACCATCAGTACGCGACCTTACTGTTTAGCGGGCGTGGATAACGCCGGACTGTGGTAGCAATTGGGCGGAGTTCGCGCCAGAAGCTGCCCGATGCCGCGCCGCCGCGAATTGCCTTGGATCACGCCGCTGCCTAATCTTCGCGCAAGATCGCAGAGGAGAGTCCGATGGCCGTCGCGAAACGCTCGCTCCTGTCCCGCCTCATGCGGGCCGCGCGCTCCTTCCTCGATCCGGGCGTCTTCATCCATCCCTTCCGGCTCATGCATTACTACGGCTACAGCCACGTGAAGGAGCGCCGCAAGCTCACCCTCGGCCGGGACGTGCGCATCGCGCCCAACGTCTCCTTCGCCCACGCAGAGCGGATCGAACTGGGCGATCAGGTGCAGGTCGGGTCGCGCACATCGCTCTGGGCCGGCAAGACACAGAGCCGCATCCGGGTGGGCGCGCGCACGACCTTCGGACCGGAGTGCTTCGTGACCGCCGCCGACTACGGGCTGGCCGCCGGAACGCGCATCACCGATCAGGCGATGATCGAGCGCGACATCATCATCGGCGCGGACTGCTGGATCGGCGCGCGGGCGATCGTGACGGCGGGCGTGACCATCGGCGACGGAGCGGTGATCGGCGCAGGCGCGGTCGTCACCCACGACGTGCCGGCCGGCGCGATCGCGGCCGGCGTGCCGGCCCGCGTCTTGAAGATGCGCGCCTGACCTCAGCGCCGCAGGAACCGGCGCCATAGGTAGCCCCGCAGCGCCGACATGGAGAAGAGCGCGGCGAGGCAGAAGAAGGCCACGAACCAGCGCGTCCAGTCGAGATGGTCGACAAGCCCGGGACGCGGGGGGTAATAGTGCGCATCCATCAGCGCCGCCGCCCCGGCCAGCGCCGAGAGAAGCGACGGCAGGACGAGCGGCCCGAGCAGAAGCCCCGTCCGCTTCGCCGCCAACCAGATCGACACGAGATAGCCCGCCACCTCGGCCACCATGGCGATGTAGATCACCGTCAGCACGTCGCCGGTATGGGTCACGGCATACCACGAGATCGGCAGCGAAAGCACCCGGATCACGTTCGCCGCCGCCGCGTTGCCGGAACGCTCCTTCGCCAGGGCGACGGTGGACCCTCCGGTCTTGGCTACCCTTACCGCCTGCATCACCGTCATCGGCACAAGAATGTCGAGGATTGCGGCATACTTCGCCCCGAGGAGGAGATGGATCACCGGACCGCCCATAAGCACGACGCCGAGGATGAGCGCGACCCCGATGGCAAGCCCCGCTTCGACCGACGCGGTGCCGAGCCAGCGGAAGGACTCGACGCGCTCGCGCGCGCCCGACAGCGCCGGCAGGAACAGCGACTGCGTCGCCCCCGCGAGGACAAGCGTGGGCGTGAGCGTGAGCGTGATCGCCATCGAGAAGACGGCGAGCTGGCTCATCCCGAGTTCGCGGCCCACGATCAGGCGTTCTCCGTTGAAGACGCCGAAGAGCAGGACACCGTTGAGAAGAAGCGGCCAGCCGAAGACCGTGGCGCGGCGGATCAGGGCGAAGTCGAAACCGAGCGCATAGCGACGCTCGGCCATCACGTGCGACAGCGCTACCATGGACCCGGCCTGGATGAAGAGGGACACCAGCATGATCCGGTAGTCGCCGTAGAGATAGGCCAGCGGCCAGATCGCCAGCACCGAGACGAGCGGCGGGATGGCCTGCGTGACGATCCAGGGCCGGAAATTCATGTGCCGCTTCAGCCGGTGCATGTCGAAGTGCTGCAGGCCGTTCACGAGCGGGATGAAGGCGATCACCTGATAGGCCCAAGCCACGTGCTCGACGCCAAGAAAGCGGGCGTATGGCACGGCGATAGCGAAGAGAATGAGGCTCGACAGGACCCCGCGCAGAAGCTGGAAGCCCTGCATCGCCTTCTGCACCGCCGGGTCGTCGCCGTCGCGGTCCACCACGATCATCTGGTTCAGCCCGAGATAGGACAGCATCTCGACGATGGACATGGCCACGGCGAAGGTGGACGCGATGCCGTAATCCTCGGGGCTGACGAGCCGCGCGATGATGAGGTTTCGGACCAGAAGCAGCGCCGAGCCGAAGGCGTTGCCCGACACGAGCATGAAGGCTTTTCTCAGCATCTGTGCCCGTCTGGACGATGACCGCTTGCGTGGTCTTTTCGGGCGGTTCGGTTCGTTGCGCAAGCCTCGACTTCGCGCGCGGCGCGGCAGCGGCGGCGATTTGCGAGATTTGCGCGCGGCAATCCGGTCCTTGGTGCTTTCGGAGCGCCAGGCGGCCGCCGAAAATGCCGACGGTGGCGTCTCGAAGGCCCGCACTGTTTCCAGATTCGGAACTTTGGCGCGCGATCCGGCCAGTCCGCGCTACTCTTCCTCGCCGATCTTCCCCCGCAGGCTCTTCACCTCGCCGCGCAGGGCCTTCGCCTTCAGGCGCCGCCGTTCGCTGCCCGCCGTCGGCTTCGTGGCGATGCGCCGCTTCGGAGCCACGAGCGCGGCACGGATGATCTCCGCCAGACGTTCTCGCGCGATCTCGCGGTTGCGGGCCTGGCTCCGTGTTTCCTCGGCGCGGATCACGATGGCGCCGTCGAGCGTCCAGCGTCGCCCCGCGAGCCGCTTCAGCCGCGCCTTGACGGCCGGAGACAGGTGCGGGCTGCGGTCCGCCTCGAACCGGAGTTCCACCGCGGTCGAGACCTTGTTCACGTTCTGCCCGCCGGGTCCCGAGGCGCGCGAGAAGGTCTCGGTGACCTCCCAGTCGGCGATGGCTATGGTGTCGGTGATCCGGAGCATGGCGCTGCCTGGCGGTGGGGGCGTGCGCAGGTTGGGGTGTTCGGTCGGGCGCCGCAAGTCCCGAAGCGCGATCGGCGACCGCGCGCCCGCGCGACGCGAAATTCCCGGCGCGAATTGCGCCCCGTCGCCGATAGGGTACCATGGTGCAAAGAAGAACGAGGCAAGGGCCAGAGCAGCATCATGATGATTTCCAGACGAACCTTCGGACTCGGGCTGGCCCTGACGGGCCTTGCCGCCTGCGCAACACCCGGCGCCACGCGCCTTGCGAGCAGCGGTCCCGCGACGCTCGCGGAGGACCTGCGCCCGGTCGCCAATCCGGGCTATGACGCCTGGGTCGCAGCGTTCCGCGGCCGGGCGGGGCAGTACGGACTGAACGACGCGACCGTCGCCTCGGCCTTCCGTGGCGCGGGCTACCTGCCCGGCGTGGTTACCCGCGACCGCAACCAGACCGAGTTCAAGCGCAGTCTCGAGGACTATCTTTCGATCGCGGTGTCGGACGAGCGGGTGGCCAAGGGTCGCGCCGCCTTCGCCGCGCACCGCGCGACCCTGTCGGCGCTGGAGGCGCGCTTCGGCGTGGACGCCACGATCATCGCGGCGATCTGGGGCCTCGAAAGCTACTATGGCGAGCGCCGCGGCGATGTCCCGGTGATCTCCGCCACCTCGACGCTGGCCTATGACGGGCGGCGCGGCGCGTTCTTCGAAAGCCAGCTCGTCGCGGCGCTGAAGATCCTTCAGAACGGCGACACCACGCCCGCCAGCATGACCGGCAGCTGGGCCGGCGCGATGGGGCACACGCAGTTCATCCCCACCACCTACCTCGCCCACGCGGTCGACTTCACCGGTGACGGGCGGCGAGACATCTGGTCCGACGATCCGACCGACGCGCTCGCCTCCACCGCCAACTATCTGGCCCAGAGCGGCTGGCGCCGCGGCCAGCGCTGGGGCGGCGAGGCCGGCGCCGGAGCGCCGGCGGGCAGCGCGATCCAGCCACAGGCCGGGGGCCCGGTCTTCTCGGTCACCGGCAACTTCGGCGCCATCAAGCGCTACAACAACTCCGATTCCTATGCGCTCGGCGTGGGCCTCCTGGCGGATCGCATCGGCGGCGCGGGCCCCCTGCGGGCGAGCTTCCCACCCGACGCGAACGGCATGACAAAGGCCGACCGCATCGCTCTGCAGCAACGTTTGACGGCGCTCGGCTATGATACGGGCGGCGCCGACGGGGTCATCGGCGCGAGGACCCGGGACGCGATCAGGGCCTGGCAGGCGAGCCGCCGCCTGCCGGTCACCGGAGAGCCGTCGCTCGCGCTGCTGCGCAGCCTCGGCTGACCGGTGCCCCGGAATGGAAAGGGCCGTTCCGGGTGGGAACGGCCCTCCGAGATCTACGGAGATGGGCCAGTTAGGGTGTCGAAGATCGACTAGGCCCAGTCAGGGTTCTTAACCCTCGGGGTTGCCCTCAGGCCACGGCCCCCCTGACTGTCCCGACACCTCTCTCCAATATCACTCTAGACACTGGATCACCTCCTTTCTCTGGGTTGCCGTTATCCACAGGCTGCCACAGATTTTGTGTCTGTCAAACATTTTCACGCAACTTTTTCTGTCACCCTTGTAACAATTACGCGGAATGGCACCAGTGCCAGGATCGCGAGCGACAGCTTGACGAGCCAGTCGGCGACGGCGAGCGAGACCCAGAGCGGGGCGGCCGGACCCCCGCCAAGAAGCGGCATCACCTCCCCCGCCCAGGACACGTCATTGGCGGGTTCGAGGAAGGCGAGGGTCGCCGAGAAGGCGGTGGTGAAGAAGATCGCGGTATCGAGCGTGGAGCCCACCAGCGTGGAGACAAGGGGCGCGCGCCACCAGCTTCCCGTGCGCAGGCGGTTGAACACATGCACGTCCATGAGCTGGGCGACGAGGAAGGCCGCCCCGGACCCGGCCGCGATGCGCAGGGTCACGAGCGGGCCGAACTCGCCCATGATCTGGGTGCCGACGAGCGAGCAGGCCAGACCCACGAGGAACCCCGCGACCACCACCTTGCGCGCGGCAGAAGGGCCCTGGAAGCGGTTCGTGAGGTCGGTCACGAGGAACGCGAAGGGGTAGGAGAAGGCACCCCAGGTCAGCCACTGGCCGAAGAGGAACTGCACGAGGATGTTCGAGGCTACAACGATGGCGGCCATGGCAAGGATGCCGGGGATCAGGCTGCGGGTCATGTCGGTTCCGTTTTGACAAGGTCGCGGAGACTTGGCCCCGGCAATCGCGCCGGGACGGGCGGCCTCTACGCGCCCGGCGTCTGCCGGTCAAGTCACTCCGTCATCCGCAGATCGACGATCTCGGTCTTCTGCACTGGCAGGAAGTTGTCGTCGGAAACCATCGTGAGCCTGAGCCCCCCCGCTGCGTCCTGCCAGGCGGCGATCCCTTCGAGGTTGTCGTGATGGCCGGGCTCGCTCTGCCATATCACCACATCGGCCGCCACCCGGTCGTGGTCGAGCGTGATGCGCCGCACCCGGGACGCGAACCCGAGGAACGGCCAGAATCCGCGTTCAAGAAGATAGAGCCGGCCGTCCGGGCCAATGTCCGCGCCCGTCGATGACCAGTCCCGGTCGTGGCGGAGCGTGAAGATCACCCGCGCCTTCTTTCCCGACACGCGATAGACGGGCGTGTCGCCGCCATGCGGCGGCACCTCGGGAATCGCGAGCACCCGGCCCGCGGCGTCGACGGCCAGCGCCTCGATGCCCTGGTTCGCCGGGAACGCCGCGAATTCATCGGGCCCCGCCTCGTCCTTCCATCCCCGACCACCGGGTCCGTAGTGCACAATCCGGTCCCAGGACTCGTAGGAAACGTAGATTCCGCCGTCCGGCGCGAAGGCAAGGCCTTCGGCATCGTCCATCCAGTCCTGCAAAGGCGTCCCATGCCACGAGACCGGGAGAACCGCTTCGCCCACGGTCGCGCCGACGACTTCGCCGTCCGCGCCCCGGGTGAACCGGCCGGAGAAGAAGGCCGCCGAATCCGAAACGACGATGAAGCCGAGCGCGTCGGGTTCTAGCTCGATCGCGGAGAGGCCGCCGAAGCGCGGGGCATGGTGCCGCCAGACGTAGGTGCCGGTGACTTCGGCCAGCGGCGGCGTCGGCGGCGGGGTGGCGACGAGGGCGCCCAGGACCGCGAGTGTCAATCCGCCGCCAAGACCCCGGCGCATTGCCGCGGCAGATCGGCCATGGTGAACTCGCGCGGGCCTTTCTTGCGTGGACCCTTCGGCTTTTTCGGCGGATTCCTCAACTCGTCGAGATAGGTCGTCACCCACCATGTCAGTGTCTCGTCGCACCCGTCGCCGCCTTTCGACAATTCCGCCACCGAGGGGGTCTGCCGCCGACAGTGCTGCGACCCGCCAGGGCATTTCAGACGGACATGGAAATGCGTGTTGTGCCCGTAAAGGGGGCGGATCTTCTGAAGCCACGCCTTGTCGGAGGGTTTCGCCGTCTTGCACATCTCGATCTTCGCCGCCGCCGCGACAAAAATCCGGTCCACCCGAGGGTCCGTGGCCGCCGCCTTGAGAAGGAGGTGATGCGCGCGCGTCCAGTTGCCGGTGACACGCTTCTGGTCCTCGGTCCGGACCGAGACCGAGCTCAGGCTTTCCCGTTCGGCGCGCGTGAGGTTGAGGCGCGCGGGCGGCAACATCCAGACGTCGGCATCGAGCCCGATCTGGTGGCTCGCATGACCGCTCGTCATCGGCCCTCCGCGCGGCTGGCTCATGTCGCCGATGTAGAGCCCCGTCCAGCCGAGCTGCCGCGCCGCACCGGAAAGGTCGATCAGGAACCGCACCAGCTCCGGGTGCCCCCAGTTGCGCCCCCGCGAGAGCCGCATCGCCTGCCAGGTCGGGCCGGTTTCGGGAAGCTGCACCAGTCCCGCTCCGCAGCCCTTCGCGTAGTCGCCGATCGCCTGCGGCTTCTGCTGCGAGCCTGCCCGCTGCGCCCCGAAGAGATCCTTGGCGAGCGGCGATGCCGAGGCAACGGACGGCAAGGCAAGAAGGCAGAGAAGTATCAGGCGTGCAATCATGTCACGGACCGATCATCTTACGGGACGTTCGCCCAGGGGTTTCACCCACATCATAAGGACAAGCCCGACCAGGAAAAGCCCCACGAGCGGCGCGATACCGAGCCGGGCGCTTCCGGTGGCCAGGGTGGCAATGGTGATCAGCGCGGGCGCAAGGAACGCCGTCGCCTTGCCGGAAAGCCCGTAGAAGCCGAAATCGCTGGCCGCGTCGTGTTCGCTGGTGTGAAAGACCATGAGCGTCCGGCTTGCGGCCTGGGCGACGCCGCCTGCCGCACCGATCATCACGCCGCAGCCGTAGAAGATCATGTCCGGCAGCGGCGACCCCTCGCCCAGGACGTGGCCGAAGAAGCTCGTCGGCGTCAGGTTCATCATCACGACGATGGTCGCGGTGAGGACGACGATCGCGAGCAGGATCACCGGCTTCGGGCCGACAGAGGAATCGAGCTTGCCCCCGGCCCAGGAGGCGAAGGTCGCGGCGATCGCCGCGACGATGCCGAAGACGCCGCTCTGGATCACCGTCCAGCCCATCACGTTCGAGGCGAAGGCTCCGCCCAGCGCATAGGTCGCGTTCAGCGCGTCACGGTAGAACATCGAGGCGACGAGGAAGACGAGAAGGCTCGGCCGGTCCTTCAGACCGCCGACCGCGCGGCCGAGCCCCGACAGCGCCGCGCCGAAGCTCTTGCCGGCGGCGGCGGCGGGCTCCCGGACCCAGAGGAAGAACGGCACCATGAAGACGACATACCAGAGCGCGGTGAACGGCCCGACCGACCGCGTTCCTTCGCGCGTCGCCGGATCGAGCCCGAAGGCGGGCGGAAGCCCGATCAGGGTCTTTCCGGTCTCGGCGTTCTCGGCGAAGAACAGGAGGAAGATGAAGAGCGCCAGAACGCCGCCGAGATAGCCGAAGGCAAATCCCGTCCCCGACACCTTGCCGATCTCGTCGTGCGGGGCGAGCGTCGGCATCAGCGCGTTGGTGAAGTTGGTCGCAAGCTCCATCCCGATGAAGCCGAAGCCGAACCAGAAGGCCGCCCAGAAGAGCGTGGACATGCCGGGCACCGTCCACCAGAGCACGAAGGCGCCGAGGACGTACATGGCCGAAAAGGCCCAGATCCAGGGCATCTTCCGGCCGCGCCCGTCCGCGATGACGCCAAGAATCGGCGCGAGAACGGCGATGAAGATGCCCGTCACCGTCTGCGTCGCCGTCCAGTAGGCCTGGGATGCCGCCTTCGCGGCCTCGGCGTCGAGGCCCTGGGCGGCGAAATGCGCGCGGGCGACCTCGGCGAAGTAGGGACCGAAGCTGAAGGTGAGAAGGAGCGTGTTGTAGGGCTGGCTCGCCCAGTCGAAGAACCACCAGCCCCAAATGCGCTTCCTCGCCGATACGGTCATGTGCCCTGCCCCTCGCGTTGCGGGCGATGAAGCCCGAAAAGACCCCGCCACGCAAGGGCTGCGGCGGGGCCGCTCAGCGCTCGGGCGGCCAGGGACGTTCGCCGTCTGCCGCGATCCACGCCGTGACCCAGTCCGGCAGCGTCGGGCCTTCCGCCAGATGACCCATCGCGGCGAGAACCTCGGCCGGCGGCACGATCCCCGCCCGTGACGTGACGGCGGAGCGCAGGAGCATGTGGCTGGTGCATTCGCCGCCACGCCACATGCTCTGCTCCATGTAGAAGAAGCGCGCGTCCCACCCGATGCAGCGGCTTACCATCTCGAGCCGGTCGAAGGCGCGCACCCTGCGGCGGTAGCGCAGCGTGTTGCCGGCGACGGTGATGCCCCAGCGGTTCGCCTTCATGTGCCGCAGAAGTCCGGTCCGCATCGCCATCGGTACCCGGCCGAGGTCGTAGAGCGTCAGCGTCCGGCCGTTGTTCAGCTCGAACCAGAAGTCGAGATCCCAGGGCCAGCAGATGTGGTGCGAGACATGCGCCTCGGTCAGGCCGAGCGGCGGGGCGTTGCGGTTCGTCCAGATTTCCTTGCCCATGCGCAGGAAGGGATACATCGCCAACCTCTCGTCCGGCCCCGGGGCAACGCGTGGCGGAGCGGGCGCGCACCGTCAACAGGGAACGTTGCGTTACGCCATTGCACCGGCACCGCCCGCGACTTACCTGTGAGCGAACAAAACAGCCGGGGACTTTGATGACTTCGCTCTTTCAGGCACTCATGATCATACTGAACGTGGTCTGGTTCATCATGATCGCGCATATAATCATGTCGTGGCTCCTGAACTTCCAGGTCCTGAACATCCGCCAGCCGATGGTCGCGCAGATCTGGTACGGCCTTTCCCGGCTGCTGGAGCCGATCTACGCGCCGATCCGCCGCGTCCTGCCGCAGACGCCGGGCCTCGATCTCGCGCCCCTGGTGGCGTTCGTCGTCCTGATCATCCTGCAGCGCGTGCTGATCAACAACGCCGGCTTCTTCTACGGCTACTGAGCCTTGTCCCTGCCGGGACGCTGTGACACGGTGGCGCAAAAAGAGCAGCCCACCCCATGATGACCCGCGCCGAGGAACTCCTTTCCTCCGTCTTCGGATTTTCCGCCTTCCGGCCAGGCCAGGCCGAGATCGTCGCCGCCGTGGCGGCGGGGCAAGACACGCTCGCCATCATGCCGACGGGCGGCGGCAAGTCGCTCTGCTTCCAGCTGCCCGCGCTCATGGGCGGCGGCGTGACCGTCGTCATCTCGCCCCTCATCGCGCTGATGCGCGACCAGGTCCGCGCGCTGCGCGAGGCCGGGGTCGATGCGGGCGCGCTGACCTCGGGCAATACCGACGAGGAGACTGAGGATGTCTTCGCAGCCCTCGACGAAGGCCGGCTGAGACTCCTCTACATGGCGCCCGAAAGGCTCGCCTCGGGCGGGACACTGAGCCTTCTCCGGCGCATCGGCACCCGCCTCATCGCAGTGGACGAGGCGCATTGCGTCAGCCAGTGGGGCCACGACTTCCGCCCCGACTATCTGCGCATCGGAGACCTGAAACGCGCCCTCGGTGTGCCGCTTGCGGCCTTCACCGCGACGGCGGACGAAGAGACGCGGGCCGAGATCGTCGCGCGGCTCTTCGATGGCCAGACCCCTGCGACCTTCCTGCGGGGTTTCGACCGGCCGAACATCCACCTCGCCTTCCAGGCGAAAGAACAGCCGCGGCACCAAATCCTTGCCTTCGCCGCCGCGCGCAAGGGCCAGTCCGGCATCGTCTACTGCGGCACCCGCGCCAAGACCGAGACGCTGGCCCGGGCCCTGGCCGAGGCCGGGCACCCGGCCTGCGCCTATCATGCAGGGATGGAGGCCGAGGCGCGCCGCGAGGTTGAGGCCCGGTTCCAGCAGGAGGACGGGCTGATCGTGGTGGCCACCGTCGCCTTCGGCATGGGGATCGACAAGCCCGACATCCGCTGGGTGGCCCACGCCGACCTGCCGAAGTCGATCGAGGCCTATTACCAGGAAATCGGCCGCGCCGGCCGCGACGGTGCTGCGGCCGAGACGCTGACGCTCTACGGCCCCGACGACATCCGTTTCCGCCGTGCCCAGATCGACGAGGGGCTTGCGCCTGCCGATCGCAAGGCCGCCGATCACGCGCGGCTGAATGCGCTGCTCGGGCTCGCGGAGGCCACGGGCTGCCGCCGGCAGCGACTTCTCGCCTATTTCGGCGAAGCGGCGGAGCCCTGCGGCAATTGTGATCTCTGCGACAGGCCGCCCGAACTTTTCGACGGAACCGAGGCGGTGCGCAAGGCGCTGTCGGCGATCCTGCGCACCGGCGAGAGCTTCGGCGCGGGGCACCTCATCGACGTACTCACCGGCACCGTGACCGGGAAGGTCGGCGAGCGCGGCCACGACGTCCTGCCCACCTTCGGCGTCGGCCGTGACCTGCCGAAGACGGAATGGCAGGCGATCTTCCGGCAGATGATGGGCCATGACCTGATCCGCCCCGACCCCGAGCGCCACGGCGCCTTCCGGATGACAGAGGCGGCGCGCCCGATCCTGCGCGGCGAGGCCGCGATCACGCTCCGCCGTGACACGATCCGCGCGGCGGCGAAGCCGGTGGTGAAGGCGCTGGTCTCGGAGGAGGACGCGCCGCTACTGTCGGCGCTCAAGGCGAAACGGCGGGCCCTGGCCGAGGCCGCGCGTCTGCCGGCCTATGTCATCTTCACCGACCGGACGCTGATCGAGATGGCGGAGCGGCGGCCGCGGACGCTCGACGACATGGCACACATCTCCGGCGTGGGCGCGAAGAAGCTCGAAAGCTACGGCGCCGCCTTCTTGGAGGTGATCGCGGGCGAAGCCGCGCGGATCCATCCGGCGCGGCTCAGGCTTGCGGGCCGCGCGGCGGGCACGCTCTTCGACCGGCTGATGGCGGCGCAGGCCGATCTGGCGCGGGGCGAGGACGGCACGGGGAAATACCTCAGCTGCACCCACGCCATGCTGCGCCGCATCGCCGAGACGCGGCCCGCGACGCTGGCCGAGCTTGACCGCATCGGCGGCATGGGCAGCCAGAAGCTCGACAGGTTCGGCGTGGCCTTCCTCGACATCCTCGCCGACGGTTGAGCCGCATCAGCCCGGCACGGCGTCCGGCGGGGCGCCAGGCCCCGGCGGGCGCGCGCCAAGGGGGCAGAAGGCGGCGATCTTCGCCACGATCTCGGCCTTCTTCAATGGTTTCGTCAGGCAGTGGTCGATCCCGGCCTCGAGGATCGACACGCGGTCGGCATCCATGGCATGGGCGGTCAGCGCGACGATCGGAACCCGTGGCAGGCCGCCAGAGACCTCCGCCGCCCGGATCGCCCGCGCGGCCTCGCGGCCATCCATCTCGGGCATGGAAATGTCCATGAAGACGAGATCGGGCCGGAAGCTCCGCCACAGGTCCACGGCCTCGCGGCCGTTGCTGGCGAACCGGAGTTCCACGTCGCAGTCCCCGACCATCTTGCGGAAAACGAGCTGGTTTGTGCGATTGTCCTCGGCCGCGAGCACGCGCATCTGCCGTCCGGCGAAAACGGTCTCGGGCGCGGATGGCTCCGCCGGCGCGGGCAGTTCGGTCATGGGGTAGGAGAGATCCTGCAGCACCCGCAGAAGCTGGCTGCGCAGGATCGGTTTCGGCAGCACCGCGGCCACGTCGCCGCGACTGCCGCCCACGGAATCCGGTTCCGATGACAGCAGCAGGATCGGCGCCGCGGCCCCTGCCGCCCGCAGCGAGGCGGCAGGGTTCGGCCCGTCGTTCTCGGGCATCGCCTGATCGATCAGGATCACGTCGAACGGCCCCTGCGCCGCAAGCGCAGCCAGCGCCTCGGGCGCGTTGCGGCAACTCGTGACCGCAAGCCCGTAGGTTTCGAGCTGGCGCTGCAGGATCACCCGATTGATCACGATCTCGTCGACGACAAGCGCGCGCTTCAGGAGGACCGGCCGATCGGGCCCCGTCCCCGTCGCCGTGTGCTCGCCCGGTGGGAGCACGAGACTGAAGCCGAAGCACGAGCCGCGTCCGACCTCGCTCTCCACCCAGATGGTGCCGCCCATCAGGCCGATGAGTTGCCGCGTGATCGCAAGGCCAAGGCCGGTTCCCTCGAACTTGCGGTTCGACTGGTCCTCCACCTGATTGAACTCGCCGAAGATGTGGTCGATCTGGTCGGGCGCGATGCCGATGCCGGTATCCTCCACCGTGACGTGTAGCTCGTAATCCCCGCCGGCAAGCTCGAGCCCGACGACGCGGGCAAGCACGTGGCCGGCCGGCGTGAACTTCACGGCGTTGCCGATCAGGTTCGTCAGGATCTGCCGCATCCGCCCGGGGTCGGCCACGAAGCGTGTGGGCAGGAAGATGTCGAAATCGACAACGAGCCTCAGCCCCTTTTCCCGCGCGAGCGGCTGGAGGAGCAGTATTACCTCGTGCAGGCAGCGCTCCAGATCGAAAGGCTCGGGGTAGAGCCGCAGCTTCTCCGCCTCGATCTTGGAGTAGTCGAGCACGTCGTTGATGATGACCAGCAGCGCCTCTCCCGAGGAGCGGATTGTCTCGGCGAAGAGTCTTTGCTCCTCGGTCAGGGCCGTTTCGCACAAGAGTTCCGCCATGCCGACGACACCGTTCATCGGGGTGCGGATCTCGTGGCTCATGTTGGCGAGAAAGGCCGATTTGGCGCGGCTGGCGGCCTCGGCCTTCGCCCGCGCCTCCTCGAGCTCGGCCTCGCGCTCCATCGCCGCGGTGATGTCCCGCGCGATGGACACCAGATCGCCCACCTCTCCGCGCCGGTCGTGGAAGCGGATATGACGCCCGTCGGCGAGGCAGACGACCTTCGGCTCGATCACGTCTCGGGCGAGGCGCTCCGTCATCTCGTGTCGCCAGTCCTGAGCATCCTCGCCCTGCAGGTCGGCGACGCGCTTCGAGAGTACCTCCAGCACCCGGAAATAGGTGTCGCCGAGCCGGACGCCGCCCGCGCCGAACAGCCCGAGATACGCCTGGTTGGCGCTAACCAGCCGCGCCTCGCCGTCGAACACGGCGAACCCGTCCTCGATCGTCTCGATCGCCTCCCACAGCCGGCGCTCCGCCAGTTCCGCCTGCGACGTCACCCGCTCCAGGTCGTGGAGGACCTGCACGGTGCGGCCCTTGAGCGATTCTGCCTCCTGGCGCTGGACAACGATCTGGTCGGACAGCGCGCGGGCATGGCGCGAAAGCTGGGTGTTCGCCGCGAAAAGCTCGCGCTTCTTCTGCTCCAGCAGGCGTTCCGCGGCGAGCCGCGCGCGCCGCTCCCGCGCCAGCCTTTCGGAAATGCTCACGATCGGCTCCGCCACGTCGACCCTCTCCCTCGCGCACCTGCGGAACCATGCCGGACCGCCGTGAATGAAGGTTTAAGCCTGCCGCGCGATGTCGCCTCGGCTTGCCAAGCAAAGCCTGCCCGTGTCAGCATCCGGCCATTACCAGCCCCCCGGGAGATTTCGATGCGCCGCTTGACCCTGGCCGCCCTCGTGGCGGGTCTTTCCCTTGGAAACGCCACCCAGGCGCAGGAGCGGGACTACCTGCCCGAGCGCCGCGCGGTGATGGCCGAAGGCGTGGATTTCCCCGGCGGCGATCTCGTGCCGCTCTTCGACGTGGGCTTCGAGACCTGCGAGGCGACCTGCCTTGCCGATACCGCCTGCCGGGCCTTCACCTACAACCGCCGCTCCAGCGCCTGCTTCCCGAAGTCGGTCGGCGGCACGCCCACACCCTACCAGGGCGCTGTCTCGGGCCGGATCGTCGCAACGGATCCGGCGGCGCTGGCAGGCGCGCGGCTCCGCGCGGCAGAACTCTCGTTCCTGCGGACTGAGGATTTCGACGCCGCGCTCGCCCAGGCACGCGGGCTTGGGGCGGAACACATCGCGGGGGAGGCGGCCGAAGGCGATCTACTTGCCGCCGCCGCAGCCGCGCGCGCCGGAGGCGATCTTGACGGCGCGATGCGCCTGACCGGCGCCGCAGTCACCCTTTCCGACGACGCCGGCCTATGGCTCGACTATGCGGCGGCACTTCTCGACATTCCGGCACAGGACAGCGCGGTGCGGGAAGGCTACGCCCATCGCTCCGCTGCCGGAGCGATCAACGCCTATCTGCGCGCCGGCCCCGCGGCCCTCCGCACCAATGCGCTCGTCACGCTCGCGCACGCCTTCGAGACCTTGGGCCGCGGCCGCGACATGATCCCGGCGCTGCGGCTCGCGCAATCGCTCCAGCCGCGCGACGAGACGGCGGCGCTGCTCGACGACGCCATCGGCAAGTACGGCTTCCGCATCACCGAGACCCGGGTGGAAAGCGACAGCGTCTCACCGCGCATCTGCGCGACCTTTACCGAGGAATTGGTGAAAGCCGGCACCGACTATTCCTCCTTCGTCAAACTGCCGGAGGCGGGCCTCACGGTGGAGCCGCAGGCGAACCAGATCTGCGTCGGCGGCCTGAAGCACGGCTCCCGCTATGCCGTCACGTTCCGCGAGGGGCTTCCGTCCGCCTCGGGCGAGGAGCTCGGCCGGGATGTCACCGTCACCCAGTATGTCCGCGACCGTTCCCCGGCCGTCAGCTTCCCGGGCCGCGCCTATGTGCTGCCGCGCGTCGGCTCGGCCGGGATCCCGGTCGTGACCGTGAACGCCACCGCGCTCGACCTGACGCTGCTTCGCCTTTCGGACCGGAACCTGATCCGCGCGATGCAGGGCGACTACTTCGGGCGTCCGCTCGACTACTGGTCATCGGAAAGCCTGAAGACCGACATCACCGAACAGGTGTGGATCGGCACCGGCGAGGTGGGCATGGAGGTGAACCGCGACGTCACCACGCTCCTGCCGCTCGACGACGCGCTGAGCGAGGCCGGCCCCGGCATCTATGCACTTCAGGCGACCGTCCCCGGCCGCGATCCCTACGACAATCCGCCGGCGACCCAGTGGTTCGTGATCTCGGACCTCGGACTCACCGCGATGGCTGGTGTCGACGGGCTCCATGTCTTCGTGCGCGGTCTTGCGGACGCGCTTGCGGTCGAGGCCGTGACGGTGACGCTGGTGAATCACGCGAACGCGGTCATCGGCACCGCCACAACCGACGCGGGGGGCCATGCCGTCTTTCCCGCAGGCCTCATCGCCGGATCGGGCGGGGCCGAACCGGCGCTGGTGACCGTCGAGAAGGGCGAAGACATGGCCTTCCTCTCGCTCTCGGAGGCGGAGTTCGACCTTTCCGACCGGGGTGTCGCGGGACGCGAGGCAGCGCCGCCGATCGACGTCTTCCTGTCAACCGACCGCGGCGCCTACCGCGCGGGCGAGACGGTGCACGCGACGGTGCTCGCCCGCGACGCGCAGATGGCCGCGCTGGACGGGCTGCCGATGACCGCGCGGCTGGTCCGGCCCGACGGAGTGGAGTATTCGCGCCTGCTTCTGCCGCCGGCGGGTGCGGGCGGCTTCACCGCCGCGCTGCCCCTGGCCGGCAATGCACCGCGCGGCACATGGCGGATCGAGAGCTTCGTCGCGGACGGCACGATCCTCGCCGCGCAGACATTCCTCGTCGAGGATTTCCTGCCCGAGCGCATCGACTTCACCCTTGCCCTGCCGGAGGGCGCGCTGCGCCTGTCCGATACGCCCACGCTGGCCGTCGAAGCGCGCTACCTCTTCGGCGCCCCCGGCGCCGGGCTGGCGATGGAGGGCGACCTGCGGATATCGGCGCTCACCGCGCTCGACGCCTATCCGGGATACGTCTTCGGCAAGCACGACGACCCCTTCTCGCCCTTCCGCGACAGCCTCTACGATCTGACAGAAACCGACGCGGACGGCCATGCCGAGGTGCCTGTCGCCTTCCCCGACCTTGGCGAGGCAGCCAACCGCCCGCTCGAGGCACGCATCGCGCTCAGGCTGAAGGAAGGCTCCGGCCGCCCGGTGGAGCGCGACGTGACCCGACGCATTCTGCCCGACATGCCGGTTATCGGCATCAGGCCCGCCTTCGCGGAAAACACCGTCCCGCAGGGCGCGCAGGCCGAGTTCGCGCTGGTCGCCGTGGGACCGGACGAGAAGCCAGCGGCGCGGAACGTTCACTGGACGATCAACCGCATCGAGACGAACTACCAATGGTATTCGCTCTACGGCCAGTGGAACTGGGAGGTTACGACAACCCGAAGCCGCGTGGCCGAGGGCAACGCGACCCTGACGGCAGAGGGGCCGGTCACGGTTTCCGCACCGGTGGACTGGGGCAACCACGAGATCGTGGTGGAGGCGACGGACGGCGCCTACGCGGCCTCCTCCATGGAATTCTACGCCGGCTGGTACGTCCCCGCCGATTCCTCGGAAACGCCCGATACGCTCACCGTCGCGCTCGACAAGGAGGCCTACCGCCCCGGCGACACGGCAAAGGTCAGGGTCGAGCCGCGCACGGATGGCGTGGCGCTGGTCACGGTGCTGTCGAACCGGCTCATCGACATGAAGGCAGTGCCGGTCAAGGCGGGCGAGAACCTCGTGGACCTGCCGGTGACGGACGACTGGGGCGCGGGCGCCTATGTCACCGTCTCGGTGGTCCGGCCCCTTGCCGCGGAGGCCGGCCGCGCGCCTGCCCGCGCGCTTGGCCTTTCCTACGCTGCCGTGGATCCCGGCGCCCGGAAGCTGCGCGCGGCTTTCGAGGTCGCGGCGGAGGCGGAGCCCCGCGGACCGCTGCCCGTCGCGCTCAGGGTCGAAGGCGCTGCCGCCGGCGATGAGGTCTTCGCAACCATCGCCGCCGTCGATCTCGGCATCCTCAACCTGACCGCGTTCAAGTCCCCGGACCCGGAGGGCCATTACTTCGGCCAGCGCAAGCTCGGCGTCGCGATCCGCGACATCTACGGACGGCTTATCGACGGTCGCAACGGCGCGCCCGGCTCGGTGCGCTCGGGCGGCGATGCGGGGACAGGGCTCAAGATGCAGGCCCCGCCACCCACCGAGGAACTCGTGGCCTTTTTCTCCGGCCCGCTCACGATCGGCACCGACGGCTATGCGCGGACCGAATTCCAGCTGCCGAGCTTCAACGGAACGGTGCGGCTGATGGCGGTGGCCTGGTCGAAGACCGCCGTAGGACAAGCCGAGGCGGATGTACTCGTCCGCGATCCGGTGGTCGTGACAGCGTCCGTCCCGCGGTTCCTCGCCCCCGGCGACACCGCGCGCGTGCTTCTTGAGATCGTCCACGCCACAGGTCCGGCAGGCCGCATGGGCCTCGACGTGACGGGAGACGGCGTGACGGTCGGCGATGCGCCCTCGGGCCTCGATCTGGCCGAGAGGGGCAAGGCGGAACTTGCCGTGCCGCTCACTGCCCCGGATGCCGAGGGCATGGCGACGGTGCGCGTGGCGCTGACCACGCCCGACGGCAGGCAACTCTTGAAGACGCTGGCGATCCCGGTCCAGGCCAACGATCCCGAGATCGCCCGCCAAAACCGGTTCGAGCTCGCCGCCGGCGCCCGCTTCACACTCGACGAGAACGCCTTCGCCGGCCTCCTGCCCGGCTCGGGCCGCGCGACGCTTGCCGCCGGACCGCTCGCGCGGTTCGACGCGCCCGGGCTTCTGGCCGCGCTCGACGCCTATCCCTACGGCTGCACGGAACAGCTCACCTCGAAGGCCCTGCCGCTTCTCTACTTCGATCAGGTGGCAACCGCGATGGGGGCCGCCGGCGGCAGCGACGTGCGCAAGCGGGTCGAGGAGACGATTGCCGAAATCCTCCTCAACCAGTCCCCGAACGGCGCCTTCGGGCTCTGGTATCCCGAGGCGGGCGACCTCTGGCTCGACGCCTATGTCACCGACTTCCTGAGCCGCGCGCGGGCGCAGGGCTATGCGGTGCCGGACACGGCGTTCCGCAACGCG
The DNA here is from genome assembly GCF_008933605.1 of Albidovulum sp. GTDB lineage: Bacteria > Pseudomonadota > Alphaproteobacteria > Rhodobacterales > Rhodobacteraceae > Albidovulum. Next base: position 2,299 of record NZ_WBUS01000003.1, on the reverse strand, counting down.
CTCGACAACCTCCGGAATCAGGTCAACTACGCGCCCGACTTCGACGAAGGCGGCGGGCCCTATGCCTATGCGCTCATGGTCCTGGCCCGCGAGGGGGCGGCTGCCATCGGCGATCTGCGCTACTACGCCGATGTGAAGGCCGAAGCCTTCAACACGCCCATCGCCGCCGCCCAGCTCGGCGCGGCTCTCGCTGCCTACGGCGACCAGCGGCGGGCGGATGCGATGTTCGCCCTAGCCGCGCGGATACTCGCGGCGCGCGGCCTGGAGGAGGCCCATGTCTGGCGGGCCGACTACGGCAGTAACCTGCGCGATGCCACCGCCCTTCTCGCACTTGCGACCGAGGCCGGATCGGCCACGATCGACCCCGAGACGCTCGGCAACTCCGTCGCCTCGGCCATGGCCGGCCAGCGGCTCTCGACGCAGGAGGCGACCTGGGCGCTCATGGCCACCCATGCGCTGATCGACCGGTCGGGTGCCGAGGGCTTCAGCGTCAGCGGCGCCCCCGTCACCGGACCCCTCGTCCGCGTGCTCGACGCCGAGGCGCGGGAGCCGCAGGTGATCACAAATGGCACCGGGCGCGAGGCCACGCTGACCCTGACCACCTTCGGCGTGCCGACCGAACCGGAGCCCGCCGGCGGCAAGGGCTATGCCATCGCCCGCAGCTACTACACGATGGAAGGGGAGCCCGCCGACATCGCCAGCGTGCCGCAGGGCACCCGCCTCGTCGCAGTGATCGAGGTCACGCCGACCGCCACGGGCGAGGCCCGGCTGATCGTGAACGATCCCCTTCCGGCGGGGTTCGAGATCGATAACCCCGCGCTCATTCGCGCGGGCGACATCGCGGCGCTCGGCTGGCTAGAGACGGCGGAGACGCGCATGAGCGAGTTCCGGCAGGAGAGGTTCCTCGCCGCCGTGGACTGGACCTCGTCCGAACCGTTCCGGCTGGCCTATATCCTGCGCGCCATATCCCCCGGCACCTTCCGTCACCCTGCCGCGAGCGTCGAGGACATGTACCGCCCCGACTACCGCGCGCGCACGGCCGTCGGGCGTGTCACGGTGACCGAGTGAGGCCGCTGCTGCCCTTCGCGCTCGCGGCGGGCCTCTTTGCGGCCGCCCTCGCGCGGGACGCGGCAGACCTCTGGATCGACCGGACGGTGCTGCCGCCCCTGACGGTTGCCATCGGGGTCGAGGTCACGGCGCGCGACGGAAGCCTCCTGCGCGCCTTCACCGTGGCTGACGGCCGCTGGCGGCTTGAACCCGGTGCAGTGGATCCCGGATTCCTCGCCATGCTTGTCGCCTACGAGGACCGGCGCTTCTACCGCCATGCGGGCGTGGACCCGCTCGCCCTCCTCCGGGCCGGCTGGCAGGCAGCGGCGAACGGGCGCGTGGTCTCGGGCGGCTCCACCCTGACAATGCAGGTCGCACGGCTGCTGGAGGAGAGCGGCACCGGTCGGCTTTCTGGCAAGCTCCGGCAGATCCGCGTGGCGCTGGCGCTGGAACGGCGGCTGGGGAAGGACGACATCCTTGGCCTCTACCTGCGCCTTGCACCCTACGGCGGCAACCTCGAAGGCATCCGCGCGGCGAGCCTCGCCTACTTCGGCAAGGAACCGCGCCGCCTGACACCCTCCGAAAGCGGGCTCCTGGTGGCGCTTCCGCAATCACCAGAAGGTCGCCGGCCCGATCGCGCGGCCGAGGCGGCGAAGGCGGCGCGCGCCCGCGTGCTCGCGCGTCTGGCTGCAGCCGGTGCCCTGCCCGGGGACCGCGACCTTCGCGCCGAACCGGTGCCGACCGCCCGCCGGCCCTTTCCCGCGCTCGCCCCCCACCTCGCCGAGCGCCTTCGCCGCGAAGACCCGACAGCACGGCGCATCGCCACCACCATCGACCCCGTACTCCAGCGCAGCCTCGAGGCGCTCGCCGCCCGCGCATCCCGCAGTTCGCCCGCCCGCGCGTCCCTCGCCATCCTCGTCGCCGATCACCGGACGGGCGAGATTCTTGCCTCCGTCGGCTCGCCCGACTGGACCGACGCGGTCCGCGCCGGCTTCGTCGATATGACGCGCGCGCTGCGCTCGCCGGGGTCGACGCTGAAACCCTTCGTCTACGCGCTCGCCTTCGACGATGGTCTCGCCCACCCCGAGACACTGATCGAGGACCGGCCGCTTTCCTTCGGCCCCTACGCGCCACAGAACTTCGACCGCAGCTTCCGCGGCACGGTGACGGCCCGCGAGGCGCTGCAGTTGTCGCTCAACATCCCCGTCGTGAGCCTGACCGAAGCTCTTGGGCCCGCACGGCTCCTGGCCGC